>JAFLUL010000012.1 GCA_022508845.1 Oscillospiraceae bacterium
ACAGGTGCAACAGGAGCCACCGGTGCAACAGGCCCCACGGGTCCCACCGGCCCTGCGGGAGCAGCAGGCGCAGCCGGAGCCACGCCCACATTCACGATAGGAACTGTTACCGCGGGTGACGATCCTCAGGTCACAATCACCGGAACGCCGCCCAACTATGTTCTGAACTTCGTGATCCCGAACAGCGTAACTTAATTTAATAATAATGGCTGCCGTACCGCAGTTTTGCGGTGCGGCAGTTTGCAAAGGAGAGAGCATTTTGAATAAATATAAAATTGCGGTTTACGCTATTGCGAAAAATGAGGAAAAATTTATTGATCGCTGGGTGAAGAGTATGAGCGAGGCGGATGAAATAGTCGTTCTCGATACGGGCAGCACGGATTCCACATTATCGCTTTTATCAAAATACGAAAAGGTCAGGGTTTACAGCGAGATCATATCTCCGTGGCGTTTTGACACTGCGCGAAACCGCGCCCTCAGCTTTGTTTCCGATGACGCGGATATTTGCGTAAGCACGGATATAGACGAGATTTTTGAGCCGGGATGGAGAGAGAGAATAGAAAAATGCCTCTCCTCGGGAGCAACGCAGGTGCGTTATCGCTACACCTGGAATTTTAATCCCGACGGCAGCGAAGGAACTGTTTTTTTTGGCGATAAGATCCATAAAAAGAAAGGCTTTGTTTGGCGGCATCCGGTGCACGAGGTTATAAAATTTGAGGGAGAATATGAAAACAAGGTTGTTGCTGACCCTCTTATCCGCCTTTATCACAGGGCGGATAACTCAAAATCCCGCGCGCAGTATCTTCCGCTGCTTGAATTGTCCGTAAAGGAAGACCCGTCGGATGACCGCAATACCCACTATCTTGCCCGCGAATACTATTTTCGCCGCGAATACGAAAAGGCAGTGGAGTTTTTTCTCCGCCATCTTGACCTCCCCTCGGCAACTTGGGCGGATGAGCGCTGCGCCTCCATGCGCTATATAGCTAAATGCAAGTTAGCATTAAATCAGGAAGAAGAGGCAGGGAGGTGGTATATGCGCGCCTGCGCCGAAGCACCGTATGTTCGCGAGCCGTGGCTGGAATTTGCCTACTTCTGCTATGACAAAAAAAATTACCATGCCGCTGTGGCTCTGATAAACGAGGCTCTTAAAATAACTTCCGCCAACCTTACCTATATTTCCGACTCGCTCTCTTTCAGCGAACGCCCATACGATATTCTGAGCCTGTGTTATTTCTTTTTGGGAGATAAGAAAAACGCGCTGATAAATGCCGATAAGGCGCTTGAAATAAGTCCTGATAATGAGCGCATCCGCCAAAACAGATTATTTTATTTGGAATAAGGTAACGGTAAACGCGTTAAATTACGAAAATGTTACTGGACACGGCAGCCGGATTCATGTTATGCTTTTATCAGGTGACGAGAAATGTATGAAAAAATAAAAGGCAGCGGCGCGCTCAAGCGCGACAGAACAGTTTTAATAACCCTGCTGATCGCGGCGGTTTTTTTTGCCGCTGTGTTAACTCCCGTGTTTATCGGAACGAGCGGTTCTTATCGCTTTCATTGTTTTGTAAGGGATTTTGCAGAAGACCTTGTTTCGGCGCGTTCCGGCGGCGCGATAATGCTCAGCGCGGACGGCGAAAAAACCAAGGTCTCGGCCGATAGCGTCAGCAAAATGTTTATGACGCTCGCAGACTTCGGCTTCGGTCAGCAGATAAAGGAAATTCCCAACGCCGAAAACATTTCTCTCTCCCTGCCGAACGCAGCTGAGCTGACATTATATTCAACTCCCGGAGACTACGGAGAGGATCATCCGACCGGGGTAACTGTCAGATATAAAAACTCCGAGGGAGAGGTTTTTATGTATCTGCACAGATATATGGAATTTGAGAATCTTACCTGGTTGCTTTATTTATAATTCTGAATTCGTAAGGCGGAATTCGGAATTATCTTAATAATAGTTTAGATTTTAGAGTTTAGAGTTTAGATTTCGCAAGCTGCGGTTGGCATTATAAAAGTCCAAAATCGTTTGCGTTGCCGAAATTCTGAATTTCGAATTAAAAAATGATCGCTTGCGTTTTTTTTCGGATCCGTAAAACGGCATAGGCCTGCGCCTTGCCGTTTTTGTTTATCCGTATGAGAAAAATACTTTACTTTTAATTATTTCTGTATTATACTAAACTGAAAACAAAAAAACAGGTGGTAAGAATATGGCTCAGTTTGATAACACTCCAAACGGTTATGATGAGAAGAATTCAAAGAGAGATATCCCCGAAGGGGCAAAGGTTACTCGCTTTGCTCCCAGCCCAACGGGTTATATGCACGTTGGAAATCTGAGAACCGCGCTTTATACATTTTTAACCGCAAAGCAGGGAGACGGCGTTTTTATTCTGCGTATTGAGGATACCGACCAGTGCAGAAAGGTTGACGGAGCCGTTGACGTTATATATAAAACCCTCAGCGAAACGGGACTTTTGTGGGATGAAGGGCCGGATAAGCCCGGCAGTGTGGGGCCCTATGTCCAGAGCGAGCGTATGGGAATTTTTAAGGCGTGGGCTGAAAAGCTTGTTGCCGAAGGCAAGGCATACTATTGTTTTTGCACTGAGGAACGCCTTGAAAAAATGCGCGAGGAGCAGGTTGCCTCGGGTATGGCTGTTGGCAGCTATGACCGCCATTGCAGGGATTTATCAAAAGAGGAAATAGAAAAAAATCTGAAAAACGGCGTTCCTTATGTCATAAGGCAAAAAATGCCTCTGGAGGGTAAAACGAGCTTTGACGACCTCATTTACGGCCATATCGAGGTGGATAACCGAGAGCTTGAGGATCAGGTACTCCTGAAATCGGACGGAATGCCAACCTATAACTTTGCAAACGTTGTGGATGACCATCTTATGGGCATAACCCATGTTCTTCGCGGAAACGAATATCTTTCCAGTACGCCTAAATATAATCTTCTTTATGAATCATTCGGCTGGACTCCGCCAACGTATATCCACTGTCCTCCCGTTATGAAGGACGCGCATCAAAAACTCTCAAAGCGAAACGGAGACGCAAGCTATCAGGATCTCATCGCCAAGGGCTATCTCAGCGAGGCGGTTCTCAATTATCTGCTTCTGCTCGGCTGGAGCCCCGAAGGGGAAAAGGAGATTTTCTCGTTAAGCGAAATGATAGAGAGCTGGGATCCCGCCAGAATAAGCAAATCCCCCGCGATCTTTGATCCTCTCAAGCTTCGCCATATCAATTTTGAATATATAAAGGCTCTCTCTCCCGAGGAGTTTCTCGAAAAGGCAAAGGCCGTTATAGGCGGGGAGCTGCTTTCGGAGATCCGCGATTTGCCGCTTTTATGCAAGAATTTGCAGCCTCGCACCGAGGTTCTTGGCGAAATAAACGAGCAGATAGCGTTTATAAAAACTCTGCCGGACTACGATACGGAGCTTTTCTGCAATAAAAAGATGAAAACTGATCCCGAAACTGCAAAAGAAGCTCTCGGTATTCTGCTTCCGATCCTTGAAAGCATTGAGCCGTGGACGCCGGACGCCATATTTGCCGCCTGCGCCGAAAAGGCAGCAGAGCTTGAAATGAAAAACGGAAAGCTCCTTTATCCGCTCGGCATAGCCCTTGCCGGAACTCGCAGCACTCCCGGCGGCGGAACCGATCTTGCCGTTATATTGGGCAGAGAAAAAACTATTGAACGCATAAAATCTGCATTGGAAAAACTCAACTAATAAAAGAAAAAGCGGGAGATAATTATGGAAGAAAACGGACTTAACTCAAATTTTATTCACGATTTTATTGACGAGGACTTAGCCGCCGGAAAAAATTCACGCATTCAAACGCGTTTTCCGCCGGAGCCCAATTCATATCTGCATATAGGCCACGCCAAAGCCATTTGCATAAACTTTTCAACTGCCGAAAAATACGGCGGCATATGCAACCTGCGCCTTGACGACACCAACCCCGTTAAGGAGGACGCGGAGTTTGTTGAGGCAATAAAGGAGGATATCGAGTGGCTGGGATTTAAGTGCGCAAACGTTTTTTACGCCTCCGAATATTTCGATTTTATATATGACTGCGCCATAAAGCTCATTGAAAAAGGCAAGGCGTATGTTGACGATCTCTCCGCCGATGAAATAAGGCAGTATCGCGGAACTTTAACAGAACCGGGCAAAAACAGCCCGTGGCGAGAGAGAAGCGCAGAAGAAAATCTCCGTCTTTTTAAGGAGATGACCGACGGAAAATATGCCGACGGCGAGAAGGTTCTCAGGGCAAAAATAGATATGGCTTCGCCCAATATGAATATGCGCGACCCGGTTATTTACCGCATTATGCACGTAAGCCATCATCAAACGGGCGATAGATGGTGCGTTTATCCCATGTATGATTTCGCCCATCCGCTCTCCGACGCAAAAGAGGGAGTAACCTATTCGCTTTGTTCTTTGGAATTTGAAAATCACCGCCCGCTTTACGACTGGTTTATAAACGAAATAGGCTTTTCAGAGCCGCCGCGCCAAATAGAGTTCGCGCGCCTCAATATAACAAAATGCCTAACAAGCAAGCGCAAAAATATTCTCCTTATGAATGACTCCCTTGTGTCTGGCTGGGATGATCCCCGCCTTGCCACTATATGCGGAATGAGAAGGCGCGGCTATCCGGCAAAGGCTCTTCGCTCGTTTATCGAAAAGGTGGGTGTTTCAAAGGCATATTCAACCGTTGACTACGGTCTGCTTGAAGCCTGCGTAAGGGATGAGCTCAATTCTTCAGCTCCCAGAACTCTCGCCGTGCTCGAACCTCTTAAGGTGATAATTGATAATTACCCGGAGGATAAAACCGAGCTTATTGAGGTAGAGCGTCACCCGGATCACCCCGAAATGGGAAAAACCTCCCTTAAATTTTCAAGGGAGATATATATTGAAAAGAGCGACTTTATGAAGGAGCCTCCAAAAAAATATTTCCGAATGTTCCCCGGCAATGAAGTCCGCCTTAAGGGAGCTTATTTCCTCACCTGCATTTCCTTTGAGGAGGATGAAAACGGAGAAGTTACCTGCCTTCACTGCACCTATGACCCCGAAACAAGGGGCGGCGATTCGCCGGACGGCAGAAAGGTTAAGGGAACCATCCATTGGGCGGGAGCCGATTTTGTTAAGGCGGAGGTAAGGCTTTACGATCAGCTCTTCGATATGGACAACCCCGGCGCGCTCTCGGATGACGAGCTTAAGGCGTCAGTTAACGCCTCTTCTCTCACGGTGCTTAAAAACAGCCTTGTTGAGCCTGAGGTGGCGGCAGCGAAGCCCGGAGCTTCCTTCCAGTTTGTTCGCAACGGCTATTTCTGCGCCGACCTCGATTCATCAGCAGAGCGCCCCGTTTTTAACCGTACCGTCCAGCTCAATTCATCCTATAAACCCAAATAAAGGAGATTTAATATGAAAACCGCTTATAAAATAACAATGCCCATTTTAACGCTCGGCATTATTCCCGTGCTGTTCTTTATGCCCTTTCTGCATCTGAATATAACCTCATCGCTTGCGGGTTCGCTTATGAGCAATTTGGGAATGAGCGAATATCAGAGCATATATAATATTGTGAAATTCGGCGGAAATATGGACGAAACCCAGAGCGCCCTCTGGAGAACAATCGGAAACGCCATAATGGATAAGGACGGCAAAATAGGCTCAGTGCTTACAAACACGAAATATCTCTATGTTTTCGCTGTGTTTGCCTGTCTTATGCTGCTGTTTGCGATAGCAGCCGCAGTGCTTTCCATAGCAACCAAGAAATACGGCATAACAACCTGCTTTACTCTTGCTTCTCTTATCTCTGCGTTTGCAATGAACAAGAGCTTTGATGCTTTCGCAAAACCGCTGCTTACAGGCGAAATAAGCATAAGTTCGTTTTTATCGGGTTCAGGCTCCGGCTCGGGAAATATTCTTTCAAACCTTTTGGGGTCGCTTGCAAAGGTTGAAAGCTTAGAGCTTTCATTTGCCTATTCGTTTACGTTTTTGATTCTCATAATTGCCGTAATATTCAGCGTTATAGCTCTTATATATCAAAAGAATTCCAAATAAACGCTGCAAATTTGATATATAAGCGTGCCTTGCGGCAAAAATAAATTTGCCTTTTTTGGCAGAGCCTAAATAAAAAACTCACCGTCAAAATAAATCGGCGGTGAGTTATTTTTTTTGTTCGGAATAAATTAGTTATAGTAAGCTATTTTATAAAAATCGGTATAAACTGCGGTAAACTGCGATAGCAGCGTGCGGGAGGATGAGCCGGGGTCGTTGATATAAAAATCCGAATATTTTAAGCCACCGTCCTTATAGCCCGTAACCGTTACCCAGTGGGTTCCCTTTGATGAAGAGCAGCCCAAAATAACGGGCTTATTTTTATTTATGAGATTTCTGAGCGTTGAGAGCAGATCTGAAACGCTTACGGATGTAACGTAGTTTGAAGGCCAGTAGAGCGAGCCGTCAGGGGAATAGGTAAGGCTTTTTGACATGACGTCCGGATAAACCGAATAGCCGAGGCGGTAGCTCTCGCACATTGACAGGCAGGTTGTTGTGCAGCCTATCTGAGAAATTGTCTTTTTTGATGTTCCGAGCTGGGTGTTTGCCCAGCGGGAGTCCGTCTGCTTAAAATCGGGAACGCTCAGAACAACGCTTTTTTCTTCATTCAGCTTTTTTATATATGCAGAGCTTACAAAGCCTGTTTGATTATTGTTATAAAGAATTTTCGCCCAGCCGCTGCTTTCGCTTATAACAATAATCATATTGCCCTTATAAAGCGCGCCTATGGCGGTGTGCTGTGTTCCCGGGCCCGAACGAATATACAGATAACCGCTTGAAATATTAACCTGAGCGGGATATGCGCCTGAGTATTCCTTAAAATATGCCGAGCTTACAAAACCGATTTTGTTTTTTGCGTATCCGACCTTAAAAAAACCGTTTTCGTTTCCGTATACTGTCAGCGCGGTTCCGTTTTCAACGGACGAAACAACCGAATAGCCTGTACCCGGACCTGATCGAACGTTTAAGTTTCCCCCGGCGGTCGAAACGTACCCCGCGCCGATCGGAGCTTCCGAGGCAGAGCCTGCCGGCAGAACTCCGAGCGATAAAATTGCCGCAAAAAGCGTGCATAAACATCGACTTAAAAAATTTTGAATCATAAAAATCAAATCCTTTCAAGAGCATAAGCCATCAAAAGGATTTTAACTTAAATTATATTTTTTTGTAAGTCCTAAAAATTTGGCAAATCGGGAATAAAATTACCTGATCATCAGTTGCCCTTGGGCACATATGCTGCAACGCTGGAGGCAAAAGTTTGAAGGGACATAGTTTGAAGAGTAACCTTGCCGGGGCCTGTTACAACGGTGTTAAAGAAGCCTTCGCCGCCGAGCAGCTTGTTTTTCAGCCCCTTTACTGCCTGAATGTCAATTGAGCAGGATGCATCGCACATAGCTAAATTGCCCGTGTCTACAATAAGGCTCTGCCCTGCGGCAAGCTCATATTCAATTGCGGTTCCGTCAATCTCAACGAAGGCAATACCGTTGCCGCTTAATTTTTGCATAATAAAGCCTTCGCCGCTGAGGAAGCCCGCCGCGGCTCTCTTCTGGAAGAAGGTTGAAAGCTCAACGCCGGAGGTTGATGCAAGAAAAGCTCTTTTCTGAGCGATAACGGGTTTGTCGGGGGTGACCTGAACAGCTCTTATGGAACCAACAAACGATGAGCCGAAGGCTATCATTCCTCCGCCCGCGGGAGCTGTATAGATGTTTTGGAAAACGCTTTCGCCTGTAAACATTCGGCCGAATGCCTTGCCCAAACCGCCTGAAGAGGTATCCATATTAAAGCCGGGGCTCATCCATACCATTGAGCCGCTTTCGGTTATCATTTTTTCGCCGGGTTCAAGTTCGCAAATAACAACGGGCATCGGTTCGCCCTGAATAGAGTATTTCATAAAAAATATCCTCCTTTTTTATTTGTTAATAATTTTAGTCCTTTGTTTCTAATCTGTCAATTATAAATTTGAAAAGAAATAAATAATTGCGGAAATTATTGAAGAAGCGAGGTTTTTGATTTTTGCGATCGTCTCTGAAACGGGATCGCTGTAGGTTTTATAAGGCTCGTATGCTTCGGGAGTTACGGTAACGTTTCCGAGACGGGAATTTCCCTCATAACGGTAAAGGGAGTTTTCGTAATTTGTTATATCGTTTTCGTGCAGGGTAAAAACTCTGAAGCCGTAGGGGCCGGTTTTTGCCATCTCGCTGCCGTAGGTAAAGCCGAGCTCAATGCCGTCCCAAACGCCGGAAAAGCCCTCAACGTGCTGATGGCCGAAAAACGCTCCGATAACATCGCCGCATTCCTTCCAGGCTTCAAACTCATAGCTCGTTTGTCCCGGCTTATAGCCCCAAAAATTATATCCGTTTGCGATTTCTTTATTCAGCCTTACATAGCCTCCGCTTACTTTTCTTGCGCCTTCGTCAAGGGCGGAGCACTCTTCAAAGAGATTGCCCATGTCGCTTGTTTGAATGTGCTGAAACGCGAGAGCCGGAACGGGTGAGCCGCCGTTTTGAGCGGTTATTTCCTTTGAAAGAGCCTTATACCAATCAACCTGCTCGTCGGATATTCCGCTGCGGCAGGTGTCCATAAGCCAAACGTTGAATTTGTTAGAGCCGTCGGAACCTTTTATTGTTACGTGATAGTCTATTCCGCCCTGAGCGTCCTCGCTCTCGTCAAAAATTACGCAGTGTTTATAGGCTGATAATATCTCTATCCAGTCCTCGCTTGAAAGACCCACCTTTCGGTCGTTGTTGCCGAGGGCGATAACGTAGGGGATCTCAAAGTTTTCAATTTCGGTTAAAATGGCGTCAACAGCCTTTTCAACGTTTTCTCTTGTTTTTTCATAGTTGAGCTCGCCTTTTATATTGCTCACATTAACTCCCTCAAAAAGAGGCTGAGAATCAGATCCTCTGTCGCCTACTCTGCTGTCCTCAACCAGATCTCCGGTTATAACTATTAAATCGGGAGATGAAAACTTAATGGAGGTTCTGATGAGATTCAGCATTTCTCCTGCGGGAAATGCATCGTCCTGCATATCGCTGAGCTGTAAAATAGTAAATTCGCCGTTGCCGTTAAACGATAAAGACGCTTCTTCGGCAAACGAAACGGGAAGGCTCATCATCAGAAGAATAAGGGCAGATGCCAGAGCAATGAGTTTCTTTTTCATAATAAAGTTTCCTCCGTGTTTTTTTAAAATTTTAACATAAAAAGCTAAAGAAATCAATAAGCAATTGTGCATCAAAACTGCCGTTGCTATTTTAACAATAGTATGTTATTATATAAATAAAATAGAGGTTCAGCGTGAAAAATCACGCTGAAAAATCTTATGTCCCTCAAAAACTGAACTTGTTCGAATTTTGAGACGGACATAATTACCATCACGTCTTGTCCGGCTGCAACAAAGATTTATCGTGATTTTTTATTACTATTCGCAGCCGAAAGGATATGGTGATTATAATGCAGATTTTAGCGAGTATAGTTGCGGTAATAATGATATTGTTGTCTCCGTGCATAAATTTTTTTGCCTCGCTGAAAACAGATGAGCCAACGGAGGGGAATTTTACGAATTACGAAGAAATAATCAAACCCGAGCGCGGATATCTTCCATTCGGGCAGGGTGAAAACGATATTGTTTTAAGCGAGGGCGAATCATTTTCCGATGCGATAGAGAGCGTTAAGACCGCAAGGGCAGGCGGAGATGATTCCCCCGTTACAATATGGCTTCACGGCGGAAAATATTCTCTCTCAGGAACAGTAAATCTCAGCGGCGTCAGAGATTTAACCGTTGCAGCCTATCCCGGCGAGAGGGTGACCTTAACCGAAGGAACCGAGATTTCCGGATGGAGCGAAACAGAGGTAAACGGCGTTAAGGCCTGGCGCGCAGATATGCCCGGGGGATTGGTTTTTCAAACTCTTTATAAGGGCGATATCCCTCTCAGCCTTTCCCGCTATCCCGAGAGCGGCTATCTCACGGTTAAGGAGCCGAACCGCGCTTCTTCAATGTTTACCGAAAAAACAAGACCCTGGGAATTTACTTACGGCGACAGATCGTTTTATTACGGTGACGACCTGGGAATAACCGACTTTTATAACCTTAAAGATGTTCGCATAAAGCTTATGCACTATTGGTTCTGCGAGATAACGAGCGTTTCTTTTATTGAAAACGGAATTCTCGGCGTAGGCAGACCCTGCTCAATGATGATTCGCGAGGGCGACAGATATTTTCTTCAAAATGTTTTTGAAGCTCTGAAAAACCCCGGCGAATGGTATCACGACACCGCTGAAAACGTTCTTTACTATATTCCCGAGGAAACCGATGATATAAACTCCACCGTTCTCTTCGCCCCCGGCGAGACAATTTTCTTTGACATAGAGAACTGCTATAACGTCAGCTTTAATAACATCCGCTTTGCCTTCGCGGATATAAGCGATCCTGAGGCGGACGCTCAGGTGAGCTGGCTTGGGCAGTACGGTATGCTTCATCCTCAGGGAAATCTTGAAGTGAGAGGCGCGGTTGAAATAAAGGAGAGCAGCAATATAAACTTTATTAACTGCGATTTTGAGAATATCGGCAATACGGGAATTCGTTTTTCCGTTAAAAACACGGACTGCACCGTTTCGGGCTGCTCCTTTAAGAACATCGGCTGCAACGCGATTTTTATTGACGGAAAAAATTCGGAGGACGAAAGCGAGCAAACAAGGCGTATAAACATAACCGATAACCTCATAGAGGGCTACGGCCGCAATATCCCCTCGGGAATAGGAGTATTGCTTACTTACGCTGCCGATTGCGAGCTCAGCAATAACGAGGTTCACGACGGATACTACACCGCCTTTTCGGTGGGCTGGGTCTGGGGCTATGACTTCCACACAACTGACTATATAAAAATTAAAAACAACCTTATTTATGATATCGGTCAGGGGTGGCTGAGCGATATGGGCGGAATTTACACTCTCGGTTCTCAGCCCCACACCGAAATTTCGGGCAATGTTATTCATAATGTTGCCGCCGACCCGGGCGAGGGCGGCTACGGAGGCTGGGGGATTTACCTTGACGAGGGCTCTTCTCATATAACCGTAACAAAAAATCTTGTTTACGACTGCGGTTCCCAGAGCTTTCACCAGCACTACGGCAGAGAAAATATTATATCAAACAATATTTTCGCATTCAGCGGCGAAGGGCAGATCCGCGTTTCAAAAATTGAGGATCACACAGAATTTGACCTCACCGGCAATATCATAGCAGGCGAAAATCAGCCCTTATGGGTGAACGCCCATATGAGAAACTTTACCGAGAGCGGCAACCTTTTTTGGGATTATGAAAATTTTAAGCATGTTTATGTTCTGTATGATTTGAATAGTAAACGCACCAATCGGATTTATAGGAGCGTTCTGCGGCTGTTCGGCTGCACTAAAGATGATGTTGTTGCCGACCCGCTGTTTTATGACGCTTCCTCCCGTGATTTTCATTTGAGTGAAAATTCCCCGGCGCTCACCGAAATCGGATTTGCCCCGTGGAACTATGCTGAGGCGGGAACACTCAGCGCGTTTTAATTCTTTACGGCATATAAACGGTTCGGCTTTTGCCGAGCCGTTTATTTCTGATTGTTACCGATAAGTTGTATGCAAAAAAATTTCTTTACATTTTCCTTTATTTGCGTTATCATATAATTTACAGAAAATTAACAGAGGACATAGCTTATGAATCAAAAGATAGGAACAAAATGCGTTCAGGCGGGCTATACTCCCGGAAACGGCGAGCCCCGTCAGATACCTGTAATTCAGTCAACAACCTTTAAGTATAACACAAGCGAGGATATGGGAAAGCTGTTTGATCTTGAGGCTTCGGGATATTTTTATACCCGCCTTCAAAATCCAACAAACGATTATGTTGCCGCGAAAATAGCCGCTCTTGAGGGCGGCTCCGCCGCTATGCTCACCTCCTCAGGACAGGCCGCAAACTTTTTTGCTCTGTTCAATATCTGCTCTTGCGGCGATCATATTGTTGCTTCCTCCTCAATTTACGGCGGAACCTTCAATCTTATCTCGGTAACAATGGCAAAGATGGGCATAGAAACAACCTTTGTTTCTCCCGATTGCTCTATAGATGAGCTGAACGCCGCCTTTAAGGACAACACAAAGGCAGTTTTCGGCGAAACCATAGCAAACCCCGCTCTGACGGTTCTCGATATAGAGAAATTTGCCGCCGCCGCCCACGCGCACGGAGTTCCGCTTATCGTGGACAACACCTTCCCAACTCCGATAAACTGCCGTCCCATAGAATGGGGAGCCGATATAGTTACCCATTCCACAACAAAATATATGGACGGTCACGGCGCGGCAGTTGGCGGAGCCATAGTTGATTCCGGAAATTTTGACTGGATGGCAAATGCCGAAAAATTCCCGGGACTTTGCACTCCGGACGAATCCTATCACGGCATAACCTACGCCGAAAAATTCGGCAAAGAGGGAGCCTTTATAACTAAATGCACTTCTCAGCTTATGCGTGACTTCGGTGCGGTCCAGTCGCCCCAAAACGCTTTTATTTTGAATTTGGGACTTGAGTCCCTCCACGTCCGTATGGCAAAACACGTTGAAAACGGACAGGCAGTCGCCGAATTTCTTCAGAGCAGAAGCGAGGTTCAGTTTGTAAACTACCCCGGACTTCCGAGCGATAAATACTATGAAACGGCGCAAAAATACCTGCCAAACGGCGGCTGCGGAGTTGTTTCATTTGAATTAAAGGGCGGAAGAGCCGCCGCGGAGAGCTTTATGAAAAAGCTTAAACTCTGCGCAATCGAAACCCACGTTGCCGATGCGAGAAGCTGCTGCCTTAACCCCGCAACCACAACTCACCGTCAGATGACCGATGAGCAGCTTAAGGAGGCGGGTATCCCCGCCGGGCTTATACGCATTTCCTGCGGGCTGGAGGATAAGGAAGACCTTATAGCGGATCTCGAGCAGGCTTTTGAATAAACGATCATTATTCAATGCGGAATTATAAACCGATTCGGAATCAGTAATGCGTAATCCGGAATTAAATAATATTTATAATGGGATAGTAAAACTTGGAAATATATTTATATAACCAAAAATTCCGATATTCCGAATTCATTGTTCCGAATTAAAAAAGTGTGGTGAGAGTATGGGCAGAAAAAAATGGAACGTTATTTCATACAATAAAGAGAAGGCAATGGAATTGGCCGAAGAAACAGGCTATGACCCCTTTGCCGTGCTGCTCGCTCTCTCTCGCGGATTTAACACCCCCGAAAAGCTGCATAGCTTTTTCGGAGCAAAAAATATTCCGCTCTCTTCTCCGTTTCTGATAAAAGATATGGATAAGGGCGTTGAGAGAATAAGGCGCGCCATAGAGAGCGGAGAAAAAATTCTCGTTTACGGCGATTATGACTGCGACGGAGTTACCTCCACCGCGCTTTTATACACCTATCTGCAAAACACCGGCGCGGATGTGGATTTTTATATCCCCTCCCGAATCGACGAGGGCTACGGCCTTTCGGAAAAGACCGCCGAAAGAATTCTTCAGGGAGGCTTCAGCCTTGTTATAACCGTTGATAACGGCATTGCAGCCATAAAAGAGGCCGAATTTTTCAAGGAAAACGGAATAGATATGGTTGTAACGGATCATCATCAGGCGGGCGAGACTTTGCCCGACTGCGTTGCCGTTATCGATCCTCACCGCCCGGACGACACCTCTCCCTGCAAGGAGCTTGCCGGGGTGGGGGTTGCGCTGAAGCTTGCCGTTGCTCTTGAGGACGGCGATTATTCCGCCGTGCTCGAGGATTATCTTGATATAGTTACAATAGGAACGATAGCAGATATAGTACCCTTAACGGGAGAAAACAGAACCCTGGTTTGTCTGGGGCTTAACTTTGTTAAAAATACCTCCCGACCGGGGCTTATCTGCCTTTTTGAAAGCCTCAATATTTCCGATAAGCCCTTTTCCGCCTCAACGGTCGCTTTTGCCGTTGCGCCGAAAATCAACGCCGCCGGCCGGATGGATACAGCCGAAAACGCCTTGGAATTGCTTATAACCGAGGATTTCGAAAGGGCAAACGAGCTTGTTAAAATACTATATGCGGCAAATTCGGAGCGTCAAAGCGCTGAAAACGCCATTTTGGAAGAGGCGGAGAGGCTGTTTGAATCGGACGCTTCTTATTATAATGATTCTGTTTTAGTTGTTTCGGGCAGAGGATGGCATCCCGGAGTTATCGGGATAGTTTCCTCCCGGCTTGTTGAAAAATACGGCAAGCCCGCCTTTGTTATCTCGGTTTCCGACACCGGCGAAGCAAAGGGCTCCTGCAGAAGCCTTCCGGGCTTTGCGCTCTATGACGCGCTTAAAGAATGCGAGCATCTCCTTATGAAATACGGAGGCCATAAGCTTGCTGCGGGATTTTCAACCCGGGAAGAGCTTATTCCCGAATTCAGAAAAGCCATAAACGCCGTTGCCGATAAATCGGGCGATATCGTTCCCGTTTTGGATATAGATTGCCGCGTTAATCCCTTAAATTTAAGCATTTCGGTTCTTGAAAGCCTTGCCCTTTTAGAGCCGTTCGGGGCTGAAAATCCAAGCCCGGTTTTCGGTCTTTTCGGTATGAAGATCACCGGAATAAAGCCCATCGGCTCAAATAAGCATATTCGCGTTTTCCTTTCAAAGCAGCAAGTTAACCTCAATGCGGTTTTCTTCGGACACACGGCCGAGGATTTTCCGTTTGAACCGGGTGAGTGCGTTGACGTTGCCGTTAAGCTTGAAAAAAATGAATATATGGGGCAAACCAATCTGAGCATACAAATTAAGGATATCCGTCCTGCAGGAACCGATGACGAAAGCCTTTTTTATTCCCTTAACGCGTTAAAAAAGCTTAAACAGGGTAAAAATATAAATTCGGATGACAGGCAGCTTTTGTTTCCCCCGCGCTCTCTCTGCGAAAAGGTTTATACATATATAAAAAACGCGCAGTCCCTGTCGCTTTCCCCCGAGCTTTTTGCATATAAAATAGGGGAGCCTCCCGAGTCTGCCGGAGCGGTTTATTGCGCGCTTGCGGCGTTTGAAGAGCTGGGCATAGTTATAAATGAAAACGGGTCTTACAGACTTTCGCCCGTTAAAGCAAAAAAAAGCCTTGCGGACAGCGATATTATAAAAAAATTAAGCATTTAAGAGAGGGTGAAATTATGCCGGAGGGATATGAGTATTATTCGGTTATAGAAAAGGAAGTTCGCGGCTTCTTTCCCGAAAATGAGGCCGACCTTATTGAAAAGGCATATAATTTTGCCTATGAAGCTCATAAGGGGCAAAAGCGCAAATCGGGAGAGGCATATATAATCCATCCCGTTGCCGTTGCTAAAATACTCCTCAGCTTCGGTATGGACCATCAGTCCGTTATAGCGTCGCTGCTTCACGATGTTGTTGAGGATACCCCCGTAACAAGCGAGGAGGTTAAAAAGCTTTTCGGAGCGTCGGTCGCGTTTCTCGTTGAGGGCGTAACCAAGCTTGGCAAGGTTCCTCTTGCAAGTCAGGAGGAGCAGCAGGCGGAAAACCTCAGAAAGCTGCTGCTTGCAATGAGCGAGGATATTCGCGTTATCATCATAAAGCTTGCCGACCGGCTTCATAATATGCGGACTCTTCGGCATATGCCCGAGCAAAAACGGCGAGATATAGCCAGAGAAACCATAGCAATTTACGCTCCCATAGCCCATAGGCTCGGTATCCGTCCCGTTAAAGAAGAGCTTGAGGATCTCGCCATAAGCTATCTCGACCCGGTGGCCTACAGCGAAATAGAGCGCGCTTTGGAGGAGCAGGAGCCTCAGAGAAAAGAATTTCTGGATGAAATAAAAACCAAAATCACCTCCCGTGTTCAGGGTATCGTTTCAAATTCCACCATTGACGGACGCATAAAATCTGTTCACGGTATTTACCGCAAAATGTATATCCAGGGCAAGAGCTTTGAGGAAATTTACGATATCTATGCAGTTAGAATTATTGTTGACACCGTAAGCGATTGCTACAACTGCTTAGGTCTTATGCACGATATGTATAAGCCCATTCAGGGGAGATTCAAGGATTATATCTCAACTCCCAAGCCGAATATGTATCAGTCGCTCCACACAACTCTGCTGGGGCGCGAGGGTATTCCCTTTGAAGTTCAGATAAGAACCTATGAAATGCATAAAACCGCCGAATACGGCATAGCAGCGCACTGGAAATATAAGCTCGGAATAAAGGACGCCGAATCAAACAAGCGAATTGAAAAGGGCATAGGCTGGGTAAAGGATCTGCTCGAGGCTCAGAGCGAGTCGGGAGAGGTTTCGGATCTGTTCAACATTATTAAAAACGACTTTGTAAGCGATGAGGTCTTTGTTTTCACTCCCCGCGGCGATGTTATCTGTCTTCCGGCAGGCTCAACGGTTATCGACTTTGCCTATTCCATCCATTCAGCCGTCGGAAACCGTATGGTTGGCGCAAAGGTGGATAAGCGCATAGTTCCGATAGATTATAAGGTAAAAAACGGCGAGATAATTGAAATTATAACCACCTCTCAGCCCGGCAAGGGTCCCAGCCGCGATTGGCTCAAAATCGTTGCAACAAACGAGGCGCGCACCAAAATCCGCACATGGTTTAAAAAAGAGAGGCGCGATGAAAATATAGAAGAGGGACGCCAGGAATATGAGAGGGAGCTGCGAAGAAACAATATGACTCTCTCCGAGGAGCAGGGAGCTCAGCTTCTTAAGATAATCGCCGAGCGTCAGAAGATGAGTTCTGCCGACGATTTCTTTGCCGCTCTCGGCTACGGCGGGATCATACTTTCAAAAATCATACCGCTCATAAAAGATGAGTACGGTAAAATTATAAACTCTCAGGAAAAAAACGAAGCAAAGCTCTTAAAGCAGGTTAAAACCGTGAGCAGCGAGGGAGTTGTTGTTGAGGGAATAAGCAACTGCCTTATAAAGCTCTCCCGCTGCTGTAATCCCATTCCGGGAGATGAAATAATAGGCTTTATAACGAGGGGGCACGGCATCTCGGTCCACAAACGCGACTGCACCAACGTCCCCGCCGATATTTCATCAAGCTCCGAGCCTGCGCGCTGGATCAACGTTTATTGGAACGCCGATGAAAAGCGCGATTTCCTTGCCTCGCTTCTTTTAACTTGTCTTTCGGGCAGCGGCAGGATGAATGAGATATTTAACACTCTGAACACCCTTCACGTTGCCGTTCAAAGCATAAATACCCGCTCAACAAAGGACGGCAGAATGCTTGTAAATTTAACTATCTCGGCAAACAGCGTTGAACATCTCGGCTCAATTATGAACCGACTCAAAAAGACATCAGGGGTTCTCAGCGTTGAACGCTCGGGAGCGGATATATAAAGTATTTTTTTTGGAGGACATACCTATGGAAAAGAAAAAGCTCTATAAATCGTCAACCGATAAAAAGCTCGCCGGAGTTTGCGGCGGTATAGCCGAATATTTTGATGTCGATTCAACCTTAGTGCGCCTTATCGCCGTTGCGCTCGTGCTTTTCGGCACCGGCGGAATATGGGCTTATCTTATCGCTATGCTCGTTATGCCAAGCGCCCCCGAAAACGGCGGTTATACCGATTATACGGACTATGTTCAGAGGGATAACTGATGAGAGCTGTTATTCAGCGGGTAAAAAACGCCCGTGTTGAGGTTGAAAACAAAACCGTTGGCAGTATAGGGCAGGGCTTTCTTATTCTTCTCGGAGTTATGAACGGCGATGCTGAAGAGCAGGCGGATATTCTTGCCGGGAAGGTTGCAAGGCTTAGAGTTTTTGAGGATGAAAACCAAAAAATGAACCTCTCTCTTGCCGATATAGGCGGAGAGGCTCTGGTGGTTTCCCAGTTCACTCTCTGCGCCGATGTAAAAAAAGGGAACAGGCCGTCCTTTACCCCCTCAGCCGAGCCGAAAGAGGCAAACAGACTTTATGAGTATTTTATGCTGCGGCTGGCCGCCGAGGGAATAAAAAAACCGGAACACGGCATTTTCGGCGCTGATATGCAGGTGAGCTTAACAAACGACGGTCCCGTTACGATAATTTTTGATACGGATATATGGACGAAACAGAAATGATTTCGAATTTATAAGGAGACATTATGCTGCACTGTATTCCCGTTGGCTCCCTTTCAACAAACTGCTATATTCTTATTGACGATGAAACAGGCGAGGCTCTTGCCGTTGACTGCGCCGTGTTTGACGGCGAATATCAATCGTTCATAAGGGGCTTGGGCATAAGAGAGTTAAAATATATTCTGCTCACTCACGGGCATTTTGATCATATTTCCGGTGTTAGAGCGCTTAAGGAAGCTTTCGGAGGCAAGGTATGTATACACGCTGAAGACTCCGAATGCCTTTTTGATGAAACCAAAAGCCTCAATGCCTATGTTGACTATGCGCCTCTTCTCCCTTCAAAGGCCGATATTATTTTGACCGACGGTTTATCTCTTGATTTTGGCAATGGTGAAATAAAAGTTATGCACACCCCCGGCCACACGAAGGGCAGCGTATGCTTTTTTATCGGAAATATGATGTTCAGCGGAGATACGCTCTTTAAGCTCAGTATGGGCAGAACGGATATGCCCGGCGGAAGCACACGGCAGATGTTCAGTTCTCTCAGAGCCATAGGGCAACTGGAGGGCGACTATGAAATTTATTCGGGTCACGGCGAAAAAACAAACCTTTCTTTTGAAAAGGCAAATAACAGATATCTGAGGGCAAAATGATACTTTTTTTACTCGGACATACATATAAATATGAATGTGAAAAGGTGTGCCGCATATTTTTTCCAACAGAGAAAATTATTTTTGCGGACGGCCTTTCTTCTTCTCTTCCCGAGGACGGTAAAAGGGTTATAACCGAAATATCAAAAAGGGGCAGCTTTACCGATTATATATGCAAGGCGGAAATAAACGGGAAATTTTCCTGCCATACAGTTACCGAAAAATCGGATAAAAAGGGTGTTATCGAGGAAAATTCCCTTGCGGCGGCAATGATAAAATCTCTCTCGGAAATAACCGGCGCAGTTCCTCCCTGGGGCATACTAACCGGCGTTCGTCCTTCAAAGCTTATGAGAAAGCTGATAGCTTCAGGCGGTGAAAAAGAGGCAAAGGAGATTTTTTCATCTGAGCTTATGGTGAGCGATAAAAAAACTCAGCTTGCCTTTGATGTTGCTATGGCGGAAAACGAGGCTATAGCTCTTTCAAAACCCGATTCGTTTTCGCTTTATATTGCAATACCCTTCTGCCCAACCCGATGCTCATATTGCTCATTTGTTTCTCATTCCGTTGCGCAGGCAAAAAAGCTGATACCCGAATATGTTAAGCTGTTGTGCGAGGAGATAAAGCAGACCTCAGCATATGCAAAAAGCCTTTCATTAAAGCTTGAAACCGTGTATTTCGGCGGAGGAACGCCAACCTCCCTCTCGGCGGATGACATAAAAAAGCTTCTTAACGCGGTAAACGAGAGCTTTGATGCTGCGAATTGCCGTGAGTTTACGGTTGAAGCCGGCAGACCCGACACCATTGACGAAGAAAAGCTTCGGGTTTTGAAAAACGCGGGCGTTGGCAGAATAAGCATAAACCCGCAAACCTTTTCCGATGAGGTTCTCTTAAATATCGGACGGCGGCATAAAAGCTGCGAAACCGAGGAAAAGTTCCTTCTCGCCAGAAGCCTCGGATTTAATAATATAAATATGGATTTCATCGCCGGACTTACCGGCGACACTCTTCAGGGCTTTAAGAACAGCATCGAAAGAGCCTTAGTCCTCTCTCCCGAAAATATAACGGTCCACACCCTCGCCCTTAAAAGGGCTTCAAGAATGTCTGCCGAAAACGAACAAACCGAAAGCGCTCTTTTAACCGCCGATATGGTGGAGTATTCAAATTCCGCTCTGAGCAAAAGCGGCTATATGCCGTATTATATGTACCGCCAGAGCAAATCTCTCGGAAATCTTGAAAATGTTGGATGGACTCTCCCCGGGAGAGATTGCCTGTATAACATCTATATGATGGAGGAAACCCACACCGTTTTATCCTGCGGCGCGGGAGCCGTAACAAAGCTCAAAGAGCCAAACGGCGAAAATATTGAAAGAATTTATAATTTTAAGTATCCTTATGAGTATATCTCACGCTTTAGTGAGCTTACAGACAGAAAAAAATATATTGAAGAATTTTATCTGAAAGGAAAAACGGATGGCAAACGCTAAAAAACAGTCGCTTCTTAACGGCGCGCTGATTCTCTCCGCGGCAATAGTGCTGGTAAAAATACTCAGCGTTTTGTTTAAGCTCTATGTTGCCAATAAAATAGGTTACGGCGGCACCGGGCTTTACGCAACTGCGTATAATATCTATACGCCCATTTATTCCATAGCCCTCGCGGGGCTTCCAACCGCCGTTTCAAAAATGGTTGCCTCGGAGCTTGCGCAGGGGCATTATAAGGACGTTAAGAGGCTGTTCGGAGTTTCAAATATGCTCTTTGCCTTTATGGGGCTTATAGGAACGGCTTTAATGTTGCTGCTGGCGTATCCTTTTGCTTATTCGGTTGGGTCTCTGGATGCTATGCCGTCCATTATAGCTATCGCTCCGTCAATCTTCTTTTGCTGCGTTATGTCGGGCTACAGGGGCTATTATCAGGGGCACAGCAATATGAATCCGTCTGCCGTGTCGCAGATTTTTGAGGCGGCAGGCAAGCTCATCTTCGGCTGGCTTTTCCTCAATATTGTTGCGGGCAGCACGCTCTCATTTGCAGATAATATTCCCTTTATGAAGAACATCGTAACCGACGTCTCCTCAGCCTATGCCTCAGCCGCCGCAATAGCGGGCGTTTCGGTGGGCTCGCTGATGGGAGTAATATATCTCATAATAAGAAGCAGGGTGGTTCGGGATAATGTAACAAGATCTCTGCTGAATTCCTCTCCCGAGGCAAAAAGCCGAAAGGCTCTTGCCCGCCGCCTTATAAGCATTGCCATTCCTATTGCTCTTTCATCGCTCGTTTTTAACGTAACAACGCTCATTGACAACTGGACGATTCAGAACCGCCTTAAGGCTGTGCTCGAAAGCGGCTATGATACCGTTGCAAATATGTATCCGGGGATAGTTTCCGCAAGAGGGTTCACCCGCGAAACAGCGATCGACTTTAAGACATATCTCTTCGGCGCGTATGATATGGTGCTCGAAATTAAAAACGTTGTTCCAACGTTTACAATAACTCTGGGGCTCAGCGCGATCCCGATTTTATCTGAAAACTGGACAAAGAAAAATATTCCCGCCGTGAGAAGATCTATTGAAACTGTTATAAGGCTTTGTATGCTAATTGCCTTCCCCGCGGGAATAGGAATGATCGCGCTTTCCGATGATCTTTTATATCTCCTTTTCGGCTCGTCCGCCGTGAACGCCCCCGCCATCCCGTATATCGCTCCGATACTTATGTTCTATGGCTTCTCCGTTTTCTTTCTCGCCTTAACTCAGCCGCTTACCGCCGCTTTGCAGGCAATAGACCGTATGGACGTTCCGATAAAGGCTATGGCGATAGGCGCAACGGTGAAAATAGTTGCGAATTTCGTTTTGGTTAGCATACCGAGCGTAAATATTCAGGGCGCGGTGTTCGGCTCAATACTGTGCAATGTCGTTATGGTTGTTTATGCGCTCTATATCCTCTCAAAAGAAACTAAGCTGAAATATAATTATAATTCTCTGTTTGTAAAGCCGTTTTTGTGCGCCGTTATTTCGGGAGCTGCGGCGTGGCTTGTTAATTCCATCTTTGAAAAAGCTCTTCCCGCAAACGGACTTACCTTTATTTCTTCACGGCTGTCGGCGGATAATATTGCCTGCCTTGCAGGGGTGTTTGCTGCGGTAATTTTCTATGTTATAGCTCTGTTTGCGCTGCGCGCGATAACAAAAGAAGAGATTTCTATGCTTCCAAAAGGCAAAAAAATTGCAAAAGCACTTGAAAAATACGGATTTATAGGTTAAAATGTCTGTTGTCTGTATAAACAAACGGATGTGAGATAAGATTATGATAGATAACTTTGAGTTCAAAAACCGCTATACCTGCTCTGACCTTGTTAATATTGTTACCATTCTTCGGGCTCCGGGCGGCTGCCCGTGGGATAGGGAGCAGACCCACGAAAGCATCCGTAAAAACTTTATCGAAGAGACATATGAGGCAATTGAGGGCATAGATAAGGCCGACCCCGATATCCTCAGAGAAGAGCTGGGCGACGTTCTTCTTCAAATTATGCTCCACACCGAAATGGAGAGAGAAAAGGGCGTATTCGATTTTGACGATGTTTGCAACGATATCTGCCAAAAGCTCATTATCCGCCATCCCCATGTTTTCGGCGAGGTGAACGTTTCGTCCACCGACGAGGTTCTTTCAAACTGGGATGCAATTAAAAAGGCAACCAAAAAGCAAAAGACCTCCTCTGAGAGCATACTCAGCATTCCCCGCGAGCTTCCCGCTCTTATGCGCGCTCAAAAAACTCAGAGCAAGGCGGCAAAGGCGGGCTTTGACTGGAGCGAAATCTCCGGCGCGATAGATAAGATTTATGAGGAGACTGAGGAGGTCAAAGAGGCGTTAAAGGAAAACGACCCCGCCAAAATAGCCGATGAGCTTGGCGATTTGCTCTTTGCCGCGGTAAACGTTTGCCGCTTTGCCGATACCGACGCCGAGGAGGCGCTCACTTTTGCAACCGATAAATTTATAAATCGCTTTGCTTTGGTTGAAAAGCTGGCAACTGAAAACGGAAAAAATATGAAGGACTATACCCTCAGCGAGCTTGATGTTTTCTGGGAGCAGGCAAAGAGGATGCTAAATCCTCTTGCCGATTAAAAAAAAGATATGATCAGAAATTCGCAATGCGTAATTCGGAAGCGCTGAACCTGCGGTTTGCATTAAAAAAATGTGTTCAAAAATCGCCTGTGTTTTGTGAAATTCCGAAATCCGAATTTGATTAAAGCACTTAAGCCGTTTTTCGGCTTTTGAATATTAAAAAGGAGGAAGTATTTATGACTAAAACAGAACTTGTTGCAGCAGCAGCAAATAAGAGCGGACTTACCCTTAAGGATACAGATAAAGCTCTGAATGCCATCGTGGAGGCCGTAACAGAGGCTCTCGCAGACGGCGCAAAGGTACAGCTTACCGGCTTTGGCACCTTCGAGGTTCGCGAAAGAGCTGCCAGAGAAGCCCGCAACCCGCAGAAGCCCGGCGAGACCATCTCGGTTCCCGCATCAAAGGTTCCCGCTTTCAAAGCAGGCGCTTCCCTTAAAAAGGCTGTTAAATAAGATTTATTCCAACGCATTAAAAAGTCCGATACTCTCGGGCTTTTTTTCTTTAATATTGACATATAATTTTTTTCGTGATAGCATAATTTATATTATTTAATATAGTTTAGGATAAAGGAACTGAATTAAATGACTGACAAACGATCTTTTTTTAAAACGTTTTCCGTTCTGATGGCGGCAATAATGATGATTTCCGTTTTTGCGCCTGCCGCATCAGCAGCTGAAATATCTTCCAAGGAATATTATGTTGTTGATGAGCCCCGTTATTATGATAATGCGGTTTCGTATAAAACCTCCGCCGGTATTGCAGATAAAATTGATTTAAAAAAGCTCAGAGCTGAGGTTTTTGAGTTTTTTTATAATTGTCCTGTTGAAAAAAATAAAAACGGCACTTCAAATCCCGATGCATATTTGGATATTTCTGAATATAAAATCCCGCTGAATGAACGTTCGGTTATCAGTTCTTTAATCTGGCACGAATGGACAGAGCTTTTCCATATCGGCCCAATATTATTTTCATATAATACCGATGATAATTTACTAACCGGTATCGCTGTTACAGAATATAACTATCAGGCGGAAGAATATCACCGTATGCTGAAGGTTTGTGAAAGAGAAGCGGATAGACTCCTCTCAGGCATTAAAGGCAATTATAACCTTACGGACCTTGAAAAGGTTCTCCTTATCCACGACAGACTGGCAGCAAACACCGAGTATGATTATGATGACTTCCTTGCGGGAACGCTCGAAAAATCGGTATACAATATTTACGGCGTTCTCGGAAACAGAACGGCCGTATGTGCGGGTTACGCGCTTGCAAATATATACCTTCTTGAAAAAGTGGGTGTGAAAGCTGCATATTGTTCCTCTGATGCGATGAATCACGCCTGGAACATCGTATATATTGACGGTATTCCTTATCATGTTGATGTTACCCACGATGATCCCACCTGGGATGTTTCCGGCCGGGTAAAACATAATAATTTCCTCCTCTCAAGCGCCGCTTTATACAACAATACCAGCCACAAGGCCAACGACTACAACACCGAGCCAACGAGCACCTTTTATGATAATTATTTTTGGCAGGACTCCGATACGGAGTTCCGGCTTGTTGACGGTAAAATTTACTATATCAATAATTCAGACGCAACAATCTACAGAATCGACGGCAATATAAAAACGCCTGTTTTAAGCGTCAAAGATAAGTGGAAAGTTTCAGAAACACTCCATTACACCGGAAACTACTCAAAGCTCAGTTCTTACGGTAATTATTTGCTCTATTCTCTTTCAAACGCCGTATACAGATATGATGTAAACACCGGAGAATCCACTGTTTTCTGGACTCCCGAAAAACCCGGCAATTATTATAACATCTACGGCTTTACCTATGACGGAACATATCTTATCTGTGAAGTAGCTCCTTCTCCGAACTTTGATGAAAACACCAAAGCCGTTTATCAGCAGAAGGCGCTTTTCGATCTGACATCTCCCTCGGTTTCAATAACGGTATCAAACGATGTTGCAGCCAGCCAAACGCTTACCTTCGATTTGTATGATGAGGGTGTGCTCAGCGGATACTACTGGGGAACAAGCCGCTACTATAATGCAAATAATTTTACCGCCATAACCGGCTCGCTTACGCAGTTTCTGACAACTGAAAAAGTTTCGCAGGAGGGCACATACTATCTTACCGCAGCCGACAAAAGCGGTAACCTTTCCTATACATATATGATTACTTTTGTAAAAACAACGCTTTATGCTGCTCCGGGTTCTGTGTCGCCTTCATATGTTATAACTGCAGTCGGAAATTCATTCCCGCTGCCCAAAGCTGAGAGAACTTATTATGAAAATCTCGGATGGTCGGTTGATCAAACGAAAACCGTTTCATATAATGCGGGAGAGTTCTATCGGCCCGAGACCTCCGCAACGCTCTATGCGGTATGGAGCAAATACAAACTCGGAGATGTTGACAACAACGGAGAAATCACGGCCGCCGATGCAAGACTTGCCCTAAGACGTGCGGTAAATCTTGAAAAATTTGCTGCGGGTTCTGAAAAGTTCCTTGCCTGCGATGTTGATAAAAATAATGAAGTAACCGCATCGGACGCGAGAATTATCCTCCGAATCGCAGTAGGACTTGAAAGAATAACGGATTATTGATAAAAAACTGATAGCCGGGGCGGAGCTTTGTGACGCTTGCAGTTTTTTTGATTATTATCAAATTGTTTTGATAGAAGAGTGTTTGCAAAAAGACAAAAACCGAGAGTATAACGAAGTTTGAAGAAACCGTTATTGATACTTCCAACGTAAAAGAAAAAGACGGTTCTGTTTATGCGGTTCCCAACCTCACCGCCGCTGATGTAATCAAGGCAGCGGGAAACGGCGCAAAGATAATTAAAATCGACGGAAAGGAGCTTGGCGCTAAAGAAAAGGTCGGTTCGGGTATGACGCTTCAAAAGCCTGATGGCACGAAAGAGACAATAATCGTTAAGGGTGATAACACCGGTGACGGCGCGATAACCGCCTCAGACGCGCGCTTTGCCCTGAGAACTGCCGTTAACCTTGAAAAGCCGAACGGTTGGGAGAAAATGCAAGTCTTGTTGACAGTTCAAAAACCAACATAACCGCCTCAGACGCGCGCCTTATTCTTCGCGCCGCAGTTAATCTCGAAACATTAAATCTTTATTAAATAACATAATTTCAGGACGTTTGCTGAAACCAAAAAGGCCGGCAAGCGTCCTTTTTTTTGCAGGAAGCTGAAAACAGCAGCGGTAGGGCGGTGCTTCGCTCTGCGGTAATTTTTTTTCTTTATGTTTAATGGCAGAATTTTTCCAAGCAAAAAATTTTTATGATCCCCCATCCCCCATCCCGTGAACGAAGTGAGCAATATTCGCCATCCCGCGACCGAAGGGAGCTATTATCCGAATTTGTGATTGCATTTTTCAAAAATAGTGGTAAAATAAATGTATCAACAAAAAGGGAAGTTTAGCTATGCTTTGTCAGAACTGTCACAATAAAGACGCGGACGTGCATTTGAGAAGGATAATAAACGGCGAATCCGCCGAGATGCACCTGTGCGCCGATTGCGCCAGAGCCCTCGGCTACGGAGCCGTTTTTTCGGGTTTTTCGTTTCCTACGGCAAAAACCTTGGGCGATATTTTCTCCGGCTCAGAGCTTACAAGCATAGGAAACAGAGTTCTCAGATGCGAAATCTGTTCTTTGAGCTTTGACGATATAGTTCGCTCCTCCCGTCCGGGCTGTCCTAATTGTTACCGTGTTTTTGCCGATAAGCTTATGCCGTATATCCGCGAGATCCACGGAAGAAGTATGTATAAGCCGGGCGAAGAGACCGCTGTGTTTGATGCAGGAGCGGGCGAAGAGAAGTGGTACAGAGAAAAAAAGAACCACAGCGATATAGTTATCGGCTCAACCGCGGTTATAACCGCCGGTGTTGACGGTGTTCCGTTTCCCGCAAGGCTCACTCCATCTCAAAAAAGCTCTCTCGCCGTAAATATTCTTTCGTTGCTTAAAAATGTTGGCGATGAGCTGAGCGTTTGCGATCCCGGAAGGTTATACCCCTATGAGATGGTGTCCTTTGCCGAGCGCGCGCTCATAACCCCCGAATTTGCCTCTGCAAGGGAGGGAGCGGTTATGGCCTTTTCAAAGGACGAGAGGGTTTGCGTTATGCTCTGCGATGAAGACCATATTAAGATCCGCACCTGCGTTGGAGGACTTTCTCCCGAAGGAGCATTCAGCAAGGCAAAAAAATACCGTGACGCAGTAAACGCCGGAATTCCGCTTGCGTTTTCGCCAAGGCTCGGCTATCTCAATCAAAGCCCCTCCCGCCTCGGAACCGCGCTGAGAGCCTCCGTTATAATGCATCTCCCCGTCCTCTCAAAAACAGGAGAGATACCCGCTTTGTCGTCTATGATATCAAAGCTGGGACTTTCGGTAACAGGCGTTGACGGCAGCTCTCTTAATGCCAGCGCGGATATGTTTCGCATTTCAAACACCTTAACTATGGGCATAAGCGCGTCGCAGGTTCTGGCAAACCTCAAGGCTTTCTGCCTTCAGCTTGAAACGAAGGAGCGTGCCGCCGCCGAGGAATATGTTAAGGATATATCCGTTCGCGACCGCATAAACAGAGCGGCGTCCCTGCTGTCCGGTGCGGTGCTGCTCACTTCCTCCGAAATGAACGAAATGCTCTCCTGGATAAGGCTCGGTTCGGTTTACGGACTTTGTCCGTTTGATATAAGCGATATAAACGAGCTTTTTTTCACTCTCCAGAGCGCGAGCGTAAACACCATTGCCGGGGCAAAGCTCAATAGAAGCGAACGGGATGAATTAAGGGCGCGCCTTGTTCGCAAAAAATTATTTTCCGAATAAAAATAAGCAAAATTTCGTATACTGAAAGCAGTGAGTTTCACTGCTTTTTTTCATTTACGGAGGATAAAAATGTATCAGTTTACGGGATTTACCGAAAAGGCGAACGCCGTTTTGAACGAGGCGTTTTTTATTGCCGAAAGCTACGGCCATACTTACGTCGGAACCGAGCATCTTCTGGCAGCTCTCTGCGCCGATGCGGGCAGCGTGTCGGGAGCGGCTCTTAAAAACAGGGGCATAACTCCCGCCGCAGTCAATGCAAAAATTGCCCTTGCAGTCGGATCCGGCATACCCACTTCTCTCACCGAGGAGGATGTTACTCCGAGACTCAAAAAAACCGTGAGCTCTGCTCTCACTCTCTCTTCAAAAGATGAGCTCGGCGCGGGAACAGGGCATCTTCTGAGCGCGCTGCTCTCGGATAAGCGCTCAGCCGCAGCTCGCATAATAACCGAGCTCGGCGTTTCTCCCGCGCTGCTCATTGCCGATCTGCATTCGGGCTTTAAGAGCGTTGATACAATTATCAGGGAGCCTTCAAAAAAGAAGGAGTTTCCAACCCTCGAAAAATACGCCGCCGACCTCACTTCTTTTGTCAGAAACGGCAGGGCGGATCCGGTTGTGTGCCGCGATAAGGAAATAGGCAGAGTTATAAGAATTCTCTGCCGCCGATCAAAAAACAATCCCTGCCTCATAGGCGAGCCGGGGGTTGGCAAAACTGCAATCGCAGAGGGGCTTGCCGCAAGGATAGTTTCGGGAGATGTGCCCGATATGCTGAGGGATAAATCGGTTTATTCCCTTGAGCTTAATTCTATGGTTGCCGGTGCAAAATATCGGGGCGATTTCGAAGAGCGCATAAAAAACGTTATAAACGAGGTAACTTCATCCGGCAAGGTGATTTTGTTTATCGACGAGCTGCACAATATAATCGGCGCAGGCTCGGCGGAGGGAGCCGTTGACGCCGCAAATATCTTAAAGCCCGCCCTCGCAAGAGGGGAAATTCGCATCATAGGCGCAACAACGCTCGATGAATACCGCAAAACGATTGAAAAGGATGCAGCTCTTGAACGCCGCTTTCAAACCGTTACTGTTGAGGAGCCTTCCGAGGAAAGAACAATTGAAATACTGCGCTCGCTGAAGGCAAAGTATGAGGAATTCCATGGCTGCGTTATTGAGGACGATGCAATAAAATCGAGCGTTGAGCTTTCTTCGCGCTATCTCTGCGGCCGTTTTTTGCCCGATAAGGCAATTGATCTTCTCGATGAGGCGGCTGCAAAGAAAAATTTATTAAACAGCGAAAAGCCCGGCAGTCTGAAGCTCCTTGAAAGGCAGCTTCGTGAGGCTCAGGAAAAAAAGCTCGGCGCGGTGAACTCGCAGGACTATGTTCTTGCCGCTAAAACAAGGGAAAAGGAGCTGAGTATTGCCTGTGAGCTTGCGGCGGCGGACGAAAAATGGGATAACGAAAAAAATTCTGCCGAAAAAAGAGTAACCGCTCAGGATATTGCCTCGGTTCTCAGCGAACAAACGGGTATCCCCACCGAAAGTTTGCAGCAGGGCGAAAGGGAGAGGCTTATTGACCTTGAAAGCCGCCTCGAAGAATATGTTATAGGTCAAAAAAAGGCAATAAGTGCGGTTTCATACGCCATAAGGCGAGCAAGAACCGGTCTTTCCGATCCGAAAAGACCTATGGGCGTTTTCTTTTTCTGCGGCCCCACTGGCGTTGGAAAAACCGAGCTTGCAAAGGCTCTGGCTCAATGCGTTTTTCAGGATGAAAAGGCGCTTATAAGGGTCGATATGTCCGAATACAGTGAAAGCCACTCCGTTTCCCGGCTCTTCGGTTCGCCTCCGGGATATGTTGGCTATGATGAGGGCGGCTATCTCACCGAGCAAATTCGCCGCAGACCGTATAGCGTTCTTCTCTTTGATGAAACCGAAAAGGCCCATCCGGACGTTTTCAATTCTATTCTTCAAATTCTTGAGGAGGGTATGTTCACCTCCTCATCGGGCAAAACTGTGAACTGCCGTAACTGCATTGTTATTATGACCTCAAACGCCGGCGACAGGTTTGTTTCGGATGCTCTTCCGCTGCTCGGATTTAATTCGGATGATAAGGGTTCGTCCGACGCCGCCGGAAACGCCGTTAAAAATGAGCTTAAAAAAATATTCCGTCCGGAATTCTTAAACAGAATAGACGAAATAGTGGTATTTAATAAGCTGTCGCAGGATGACCTTATGCTCATAACGAAAAAAATGCTCTCGCTGCTTTGCAGCAGAGCAAAAAAAACCGGAATTGAGCTTGAATATACCGATGCCCTTGTCAGACATATAGTTTCGAGCTGTTCTTCCGGCGTTTACGGGGCAAGACCTCTTCGCCGCTTCATAACTTCCCATATCGAAAACCCTCTCGCGGAGCTTTTGCTCTCAGCCGAACCGGTAACAAAAGTAAAGGCGGATATTGAAGATGGGAAGATAAGCTTGATTAATGCTTAATGAGTGCGGAGAGTGGAGTTAATTATAAGTTTTTGATTGATTACTCATCAATACTACTATTTAACTCCGCTCTTTAAACTAAAAACAACTCCACTCTCAACAATTTCCGCACCTGCTCCCAATGCTCCCTATTTTGTTCCCGTCAAGATAGATAGCCGTAAGCGCGCAGCGGTTTTCGCAGCCGGAGCAAATTTCGCTTTGGCTGTTCCAGTCACCGGAGGTTTTCCCTTTTCCTTTAAATAGAGATTCCTTTCCCGTTTTTTCGCGGTTTTCCTTTGCGAGTATTGCCGCGCCCCACGCCCCCATTACATTATAATAAGGGGGAATAATAATATCCGTTTCAAGCTCCCTCTTAAACGCTCTGACAATTCCGGAATTTGCCGCAACGCCGCCCTGAAAAATAACGGGCGGCTCTATATTTTTGCCCGAGCAGAGGTTGTTTATAAAATTTCTCACAAGCGAATCGCACAGCCCCGCTAAAATATCCTCCGTTTTTGCTCCCTCTTGCTGCTTGTGTATCATATCGCTCTCGGCAAAAACCGCGCAGCGGCCTGCTATGCTGCAAGGGGAGGTGCTCTTTTTGGCCTCTTCACCTATGTTTTGAACCTCCATTCCGAGGCGACCCGCCTGTCTGTCAAGAAATGAGCCTGTTCCCGCCGCGCAAACTGTGTTCATATTAAAATCGGTTATTATGCCGTCCTCAATAAAAATAATTTTTGAGTCCTGTCCGCCTATTTCCAAAACGGTGCGAACGTCCGGCATAGCCTCAACCGCCGCAACGCCGTGGGCGGTTATTTCGTTTTTAACAACGTCTGCTCCCGTTACCGCCGCGGCTATGCCTCTTCCGCTGCCGGTAGTCCCCGCGCCGAGAATTTCAATATCCCTTTCGCCTGAAAATATCGTGTTTATTCCGCTTGTAACCGAATTTACCGGATCGCCGTTCGTTCGGATATAGAGCTTTTTATATATGCTTTTGTTCGGGTGCATAAGAACGATGTCAGTGCTTATTGAGCCAACGTCTATTCCGATATACATTTCCATTTTATGCGTTTTTCCTTCTCTCTATCATTTGCGTAAACGCTTCAAGCCTTGTAATAAAGCCCGCCTCCGCGCTCTGCTCGTCCATAACTATGCTCAGCACAGGCTTTTTATATCTCTTTGAGACCTCGGGAAGAATGTTTCTTGCAACGCTCTCGGGCATGCAGTTCAGCGGATAAAGCTCAATTATTCCGTCAAACCCCTCTTTTGCCCAGCTTGCAGCATTTTCAACGGTCTCTTTTGCAAAGCCTCCTATTTTGTGCGGCAAAAAATCCGCCGCGGCATTTTCCCGGTTACCGCCGTTAATTTTCAGCTTATCGCGAAGCCAGGTGCTTATGCTCATACTGCACCTTGTGTATGCGCCCATACTGCCAAGCAGCTTTTGAATATTTTTATTCATAAAAGGGTCAATAATCGTGTATATATCCCCCGCAATGCCTATTTTAAGCGGCGGCGTTCTGTCCGCCTTAACGCAGTTTATTTCGTCTATGGCATTTTTTGCCGTTTGCATCAGAGACGTCAGCGACGGCGAAGCCTGCATTTTTTTATTTATTTCTTCCTCAAACGCTTCAAGCTCCTTTATTTTATAATTGTTTATAAGCTCGGCGCGTTTGTCGCAGAGGGCCTGTTCATATTCATCCAAAATGCCCGCACATTTTATTCCCTCCGGAATAAGGAAAACCTGTTTTTTCAGAGAGGTTTTTGTTGCGCAGCGGAGCATATTTTTAACGTCTCTTATCCCCGATAAATCATATTCGGGAGCAATAACCTCCATCTTTATTCCGCTCTGCTTAAAAATAAGGCGAAATGCCTCGGCAAAATAGCCGAAGCTGCATGGTCCCCTCCCGCCCAAAAACAGAGCCGTGTCCGCTCCGTTTTCATAGCTCTCCAAAAAATTTCCCAAAACGACCTTCATGGGAAGGCAGGCGTCCGGCGGGGCGTATTTTACTCCGAGCTTAACCGTTTTTTCGGTTGTTGGAAGGGGAGAGGCAAAGCTGCCGCCGACCTCTCTCATATACGCGCTCAGAAGAACCGATAGCTTTCCGAGATTGGGAAAGGCGAGAGTCATAGTATCACATCCTTAATTATAAGTCCAGATTCGTAATGTGTAATTCGGTATTATTATCTGATAGTAAAATTCAGGTTGTAATTTTAGTAAATACTGAAATTTGAAATAAAACATATTTAATCAACAATCGCTGTGTTTTTTCCGAAATTCGGAATTAAAACTGTTTGCTCCTCGTGTCTTACCGCATTTTCCTAAACTCCATACAGTCCCTGAAAGCTTCAAGCCTTGTGTTTAGTCCCGCTTCGGCGGTGTGTTCGTCAAGGCTGAGGGTAAGCGAGGGGATTTTTCCGTGCTGTTTTAAGTATTCCCTGCAAAAATCTGTTGAGAGCGCGTCCGTTCCGCAGCCGAATGAACTGAGGAATATAACTCCGTCGGCGGCCTTATTGTCAGCAATATATTTTGTGAAACCGAAGCTTTTCTGCGCCGAATTCCAAAAAGGGCGTTTGAAGCCCGTGTTTTCGGCAAACTCCGATATTCTCTTTTTTCGGAATGTATCCGGGGTGATAAATGAAACGTCCAGTTTTTTCAGCCGCTCTTCCATATCCATATTGAGCTTATTATCTCCCAGCATATAGCTGTGGCCTATGAGAGCAACCTTGAATTCTCTCTTTTGGGGCTCGGCGTTTTCGGGCTTTCGGCCTTTTTCGACGGCTCTGAGAGCTTTTTTTGTCTGAACGCTGCCAAAGCCCATTTCCCTTGCGGCGTCTGAGAGCATTTTTTTTGAGTTTCCGTTTAATCGCGGAGAAACCGTTTTCTGCATACTTCCTGCGAAGGTGTTTTTCAGCATGGAATTAAGTCCTATGCTCTTTGGGCAGGTAAAGCAATTCTTGTTTGTTTTTCTTATCTCGGGCAAAAAAATATAGTCAGGATTTCTCTCAATAAGATTTTTAACGTGCCCGAACGCAGTTTTAACCGGCAGACAAAGGTCGGAGGAAGCGCACTTTATGCCCTCTGCAAGAATCTTTTCATCTGTTTTCGGTGACAGGACTACCTCTGTTCCAAGCCCCTCAAAAAAGCTCTTCCAAAGCTGTCCGTATTCAAAATAATACATTGAACGGGGTATTCCAACCGTTTTCATCCGCTTATCATCTGCCTGAATCATAATATTTACAATTTTGTAATAAATAAAAAAAACTTGATATAAATCTTGTGTTATCAAATTTTTTGTGATATAACTATAACATCTGCAACCTGGGAAAAATTATATGCAGACAAAAAAAGTGCTCCGGAACTGAGAATATGGCCGATAAACGAAGTTTCTTAAAAAAAGGATATCTGAGCTATTTTGTTAAAAACGCCGCCGGAGAATATATTTACACAGGCAGTCACTACAGCCTTGAAAATAATAATTACGGCGGTTTTGCAGCTCGTGTTTGCGTTTTTTGCGCCGTGGGGCTTATATCGGCAGTATTGTCCGGGATAATTCCCGCCCCCGGAATGCTCAATTGCTTTTATGTGATCATTCCGTTTATTCTCGAAATATCCCTTACTTTCAGCGTTGTTTGGGCGGCGGTCAGGTTTTTATCCAATAAAAAACCGCTTAGAGAATACATTTATGACGCAACTATAAAGGCTCTTCCGGTCAGATCGCTTTTTGCCGCAATATTTTCTCTTGTTGGTATTATAAGCGAAACAGTCTTTATTATTCTGAACGGTTTCGGCGAAAAAACGCTCTGGTGCATTTGCCTTTATTTCTTGAAGGCTGCCTCAGCCGCTTCAATGCTTCTGATACGCCGATTTGTTCAAAAATCCGTCTGGATAAAATCAGACAAACAATCTCTAATATAATTTCGGGCAAAACCGATTTTATAAAATAAACTCAAAGGAGAGAATTCCAATGAAAAACTTGAAAAAGTTCGTTGCTCTTTTCCTTGCGCTTGCAATGTGCGTTTGCGTATTTGCCGCGTGCAACGGCAATAAGAAGCCCGAGGATTCAACGAACAATGCCAACCCCGGAAATACCGCAACAAACGATAAACCCCTTGTTGTTGGTTATTCCAACTTCAATGAGAAGTTCTCACCCTTCTTCAGTGAGACTGCCTACGATCAGGACGTTTACGCCATGACCGCTCTCGCTCTTTTAAACAGCGACCGTACAGGTGCAGTTATCCAGAAGGGTATCGAGGGCGAAACTATTGCCTACAACGGAACCGATTATACATACTATGGTCCCGCTGATCTCACCATTACTGAAGATGAAGCCACCGGCTATATCAACTATGATTTCAAGCTTCGTGACGACATCACCTTCTCCGACGGCGAAAAGATCACTGTAGACGACGTTATCTTCTCAATGTATGTTCTTTGCGATCCTACCTATGACGGCGCTTCAACTCTGTTTGCAGTTCCGATCCTTGGTATGAACGAGTATCGTGCCGGTATGGACACTCTTCTCAACCTCATCTTTAAGGCTGGTAAAGAGAACACCGATTTCACCTATTTCACCGAGGAACAGCAGACCGCTTTCTGGACCGCTTATGACGCAGCAACTCTTGCTCTCGCCAACGAGATCATTGATTTCTGCATCGAGGCCGGTTATGCAGAAGACGCTGCCGGTGCAGCCGCTGCTTGGGGCTTCGCAGGCGCTAACTCCGCTGAAGATCTTGCCGCTATGCTTACCGAAGCTTACGGTGCCGATGTTGCCGGTATGATCAATACCGAAAACGCAGGTTCCACCGTTGAAGATCTCTTCCCGAATCTTACCGATTATTCCACCGTTGGTGTTAAGACCGGTGATTCCGCTGCTAAAATCGAAGGCATCCAGAAGATCGACGACTACAACATGAGAGTTGTTCTCACCGAAGTTGACGCTACTGCTATCTATCAGCTCGGCGTTGTTATCGCTCCTCTTCACTATTACGGAAATGATTCTCTCTTCGATTATGACAACAACAAGTTCGGTTTTGAAAAGGGCGACCTTTCTTCCGTTCGCGCTAAGACCACAGTTCCCATGGGCGCAGGCCCCTACAAGTTCTTAAAGTATGAGAACGGCGTTGTTTATTTCGAGGCTAATGAGACCTACTACAGAGGCACTCCTAAGACCAAGTATATAAACTTCATCGAGGGCTCCGATGCTGATAAGCTTAACGGCATTGTTACCGGCACTATCGACATCACCGATCCTTCCTTCTCCGCTGACACCGTTAAGGCTATCAAGGCTGCTAACGGACTTGCAGAGGATGCTGACGAAGTAAGCGGCAGCAAGATCACTGTTAACACTGTTGACAATCTTGGTTACGGTTACATCGGTATGAGTGCTGACAGCATGAACGTTGGCGGCGTTAAAGACAGCGAAGCTTCCAAGAACCTTCGTAAAGCTTTCGCAACTGTTCTTGCAGTTTACAGAGACGTTGCTATCGACTCCTACTATGGCGAGCGCGCTTCTGTTATCAACTATCCCATCTCCAATACCTCTTGGGCTGCTCCTCAGGCAACTGACGCAGACTATAAGGTAGCTTTCTCAACCGACGTTAACGGCAAGGCTATCTATACCTCCGATATGGATACCGAAGCTCGCTATGCTGCTGCTCTTGAGGCTGCTCTCGGCTACTTCGAGGCTGCCGGCTACACTGTTGAGAACGGCAAGGTTACCGCTGCTCCCGAAGGTGCTTCCACCTCCTATGAGCTTTGGATTCCTGCTGACGGACAGGGCGACCATCCTTCATTCATGATCGTTACTCTTGCTTCCGAGGCTCTTGCAAAAATAGGCGTTGAGCTTATCGTTAAGGATCTTGCAAACTCCGACGATCTCTGGGACGGCATCGAGGCCGGCAACGTTCCTATGTGGTGCGCTGCATGGCAGGCAACTGTTGATCCCGATATGTATCAGATCTATTTCTCCGGTAACGACAATCAGGCTGCCGGCGGTTCCAACTATATGTATGATATTGCTGACGAAGAGCTTAACAAGCTTATCCTTGCTGCAAGAGCTTCCTTCGACCAGTCCTACAGAAAGACCGTTTATAAGCAGTGCCTTGACATCGTTGTTGACTGGGCAGTTGAGATTCCTGTATATCAGCGTCAGAACGCTGTTATATTCAGCACCGAGCGTGTTAATATGGCAACCGTTACTCCCGACATCACAACCTTCTATGGCTGGATGAGCGAGATCGAGAACACCGAACTCAACTAATTTCTGATAAATCAAATTGATTTAACTGGTTTTACCGTTATCCTGCGGAATAATTCGTTATCCCGCAGGGTAACGTATCCCGTATATGAATCAGCGCTTTTGAAATAAGAACGTTGATTCATATACGGTTATTGTAATAATATAGCTAAATTAAATTTTTTTAACTAATTTATTAAATAATTGTATAAACAATTTTTTTCTGTGTGGATGGTGATAAGATGAGGAAATACATAGTAAAACGTCTTTTTATCTCGGTGGTTATACTGTTTTTTGTTGCGTTTATTATTTACGCTCTGATGCGCTGTATGCCCACCTCCTATATTGAATCTGTTGCGAGGCAGAGATCTATGGCTCCCGGCTCAAAGAGCTTTGACGAGTGGATGGTTCAGCTTTCAGCGCAGTATAATATGGATAAGGGAATAGTTGCCGGCTTTTTCGGATGGTTCTGGACCTTCCTTAAGGGCGATTTCGGCGATAGCTGGAAGTGGACCGTGCCTGTTATAGATAAGTTTAAGGACGTTATATGGATATCCTTTATTATGGGTGCTATATCATTCTTCTTTGAGCTTATTATAGCAATTCCGCTCGGCGTTATTGCGGCAACAAAGCAGAATTCAAAAACAGACTACACAATTTCCGTTATAGCTCTGGCGGGTATATCCTTTCCCACCTTCTTCTTTGCTTCTCTGATGAAGCTGGTGTTCTCGGTTAAGCTCGGCTGGTTTGACCTCTTCGGTCTTGTTGGACGAAATTATAATAACCTTGACGCCTTCGGAAAGATGCTCGATATGGCTCACCACCTTGTTTTGCCTATAATAACCCTTGTTGTTATCAGCTTCGGTTCTCTTATGCGCTATACGAGAACCAATATGCTTGAGGTTTTAAATGCGGACTATATCAGAACTGCGAGAGCAAAGGGACTTTCCGAGCGAAAGGTTATTTATCATCATGCCTTCCGCAACACTCTTATTCCGATAGTTACGATAGTTGGCGGCTCGCTTCCCGGACTTTTTTCGGGCGCTCTTATAACCGAAACTTTGTTTGGCATAACCGGTATAGGCTATGTTTCATATCAATCGATGGTTGGCGGAGATATTCCGTTTTCAATGTTCTATATGGTTTTCCTCGCGGTTTTAACTCTGCTCGGAAACCTGCTGTCCGATATTCTCTATGCGGTTGTTGACCCGAGAGTAAGAATAGCGTAAGGAGGGGAAGAAGATGAGTAAAGATAATAAAGAAAAGAAAGCCCCTCAGACCTCAAAAGAAAACACAAAAGAAACAAACGAGCAATTTTCATTAAACGACGATCGCCGTGTTAAGGTTTTATCTCCCGGCGCCCTCGTTGCAAAGCGTTTCTTCAGAAACCGCCTCGCCGTTACCGGTATGTCCGTTCTGGTGTTTATGTTTATCTTCTCCTTCCTCGGAGGACTTGTTTCGCCCTACGGTGAAAAGGAGATATTCTACCGTGACGATATTGTTAATAAGGAATACTGCAGCGTTATAACAAACGAAGAATTCCGCTATGTTTCAAACGATCCCGTCTTTTCCGGTTTGGCTCAGTCAAAGGCATATCTTGCTATTTCGCAGGGTCAGACTGAATACACAAACAACGACACAACCTTTACTGTTGAAAACAGAGGAGCCGACGTTTATGTTATTCTTGTTGACGGAAAAGAGGTTGGACTTGCCTATAAGGATATAATAAACTCTCTTTCCGACAGCGTTAACGAAAATGATTTTGTCTTTGTTTCAGCTGCTCTTTCAGCATATGCCGCAGAGGAAACCTCCTTTACCGCGAACGGAAAGGACTATACCCTGACCGACGGCGAAATATTTGAAAACGGCAATGAAGTCGCATATATAAGCCGTTTTATAGTTCGCTCCGTTTATGACGATGTTGTTTTGTCAAAACGTTTCAAAACTGAGCTTCAGGAGGCTCTTGAAACCGGAGATAAGGACTTTTTATACACAGAGGACGACGGCGAAGAATATGAATACACTCTGAGCTACGACGCCTACCGCAAATCCTATTCCGTTAAACAGGGTAAGGAAACAAGGGTTATTGACCAGTATTCCTCTCCCAGCAAAGAACACTGGCTCGGAACCGACAGTAACGGTATGGATATGCTCACCCGTCTTATGTACGGCGGCAGAGTTTCGCTCATCATCGGCTTTATAGTTGTTTTCATAGAGAGCTTCATAGGTGTTATTTTCGGCGGAATATCCGGATATTTCGGCGGCTGGGTGGACAACCTTATAATGCGTATAGTTGATATATTCTATTGTATTCCGTCAACGCCCATGCTTATAATTCTCGGCGCCATGATGGACGCCTATAATGTTAAGCCGCAGATAAGAATGCTCTATCTGATGCTTATTCTCGGCTTCCTCGGCTGGCCCGGAGTTGCCAGACTTGTAAGAGGTCAGATCCTCTCGCTCAGAGAGCAGGAGTTTATGACGGCAACAGAGGCGGGAGGTATAAGGATTTCGCGCAGAATT
>JAFLUL010000120.1 GCA_022508845.1 Oscillospiraceae bacterium
TATCGCTACCACTGGATTTTGAGTCCAGCACGTCTGCCAATTCCATCATTCCGGCTTTTGGATTTGGTAGTATAATTTTAATATATTTAAATCTTCGTGTCAAGTATTATTTGAAGTAAATTTTTCGTCACTGATTTTCAGTTGCTTCCAAACGAAAAGTATAACTATCAGGGTTATAATAAATGCAATAGCATCAGCCGCGGGAGCTGCCCAGAAAATACCTGTAACACCCAGCTTTATCGGAATAATAAGCGAGGATATTATAAGAAGCGCATCGCGGAGCAGCGAAAGCGGCGCGGCTAAATGCGCCTTTCCGATGGACTGAAGGAATATTGCACAGACCTTTTGAAGGCAGGTAAAAAGGATGAGCGAAAGATAAATGCGAAGGCAGTTTGTTGCAAACTCCATATATAATTCGCTGTCCGAGCCAAACATCCCAATGAATTGTTTTGGAAAGATTTCTATCAGAATAGTTGCTGTAATGCAAACTGCTCCGGTGGCTTTTATTATAAGCTTTAATAAATCCCGGACCCTTGAATACTTCTTTGCGCCATAATTATATCCTACTATGGGCTGTGCGCCGGCGGCGATACCTATAGCAATGTTCAGAATGATTTGAAAGAGCTTCATTATAACAACAAAAGCCGAAAGCGGAATAACCGTGCCGTAGGGTGACATGGCGCCGTATTCCACAAGCAGAATATTATTGATTATTGTTACAATAACAATTGAAAGCTGAGTTAAAAAGCTGGAAGCTCCAAGGGCCATAATACTTCCCAAAAGCTTTCCCTTTGGAATAAAACTCTTTATACTCACCTTAAAGTTTTTTGAGCGGAAAAGATATGCCGCGCACATCAAAAAGCTGACAAACTGACCGAGAATGGTTGCAAGCGCAGCTCCTCTTATCCCCATAAAGGATATGAATACCGGATCGCCGATTATATTGATTATAGCCCCGGTAAACATTGCTGCCATTGCGACCTTTGGGCTGCCGTCTGCTCGGATGATCGAAGCAAGGCAGTTTTGCGCTAAAGCAAATGGCATCATTGCGTAAATTATTTTACCGTAAGCTGAGGCAAGCTTAAGAGTTTCGGCGTCCTTTGCTCCGAGAACAGTTAAAAGACCGTCACCGCCGATATATGAGGCAGTTATGATTATAACGCCGGATAAAAAGGACATAAGCACGGCATTACCAACGCTTGCGTGGATTTTTTTTGTTTCGCCTTTGCCCAGCGCCATGCTGAGATAGGCGGCAGCTCCGTCACCGAAGAAGAGGGAGGCTCCCCAACCGATAACCGTTATGGGGAATATTATTCCCGTTGCGGCGTTTCCCGCAGTTCCCACCATATTGCCCACAAAAATCTGATCCACGATATTATATAAACACGAAATGATCAGCGACAAAATACAGGGAATTGCAAATTTTGAGAGTAGCTTTGAAAGCTTTTCCTCCCCCAGATAATTACTTTGATTTACATTTTCCATATAAATCTCTCCTTAAATTCTTTTTTTTCGGAGTCTTTATCGGAGAGAAAGCTGCCTGAAAACTGCGAAGAACAAAAAAAAGAGCGTAAAACCGTCGTGATTCTACGCTCTTTTTTGCTGTTCGACTCGGATAATTTATCACAAAAACTTTCAAAAGTCAAGTTGAATTTTCAAAATTTAATTTAATTTTTTATAACCCCTCTTCTTCAACAAAACTGTAAAAGGCTTGCTCTGCGCTGCGGTCGCTTTCGCGCACGGTTCCAACGGGAGCGGTGTAAACAACATATTCTTCCTCGCCGTCCAGCCCAAACAGCTCATTGCAAAATTCGTGGGAAAACGCACCGATAGCGCACGTTCCGAGTCCTGCGCCGGTACAGGCAAGATACAGATTCTGCCCCACGTGGCCTATATCTATCATCGCCACTCTATGGGCGTATATTCCATATCTCCATTCGGCGCGATAGGGAACCATAGTCCAGAAAAACACCGCATTCGCTTTCTCAGCCCATTTTTGCCCAACGAGGCTGCGGGTTATGGCGTCATTCATATCGTTAACAGGATGCAGAAATTCAAGCGCGTGTTCCATCGGAAGATAGTGGTATGCTCCCGGCTCAAGCCCATCAACTTTATTTATCAGCAAATAAGTTTCAAATTCATGCCGCGCGCCTCCGCAAGGAACAGTGCGCAAAGTTGCGTAGGCTTTCCCCCGAATATCCTTAATGCCCTGCGTTGCCCAAAGCAAAAACGATAACTGCTCCATAGTCATTTTTTCGCCTGTATATACCCGAGCGCTGCGTCTGTCACGGATCAGCCCAATAAGATCCTGTTTCAGTTCCAGTTTGCTGAAATCCCTGGTGAGTTCAATTTTCTTTTCCGCCATAGGGGGTTTAACCAGCGGAGGCTGAGGTTTGCGCAGTTCCTGATCCGATTCAAAATCGTTCATATATGGGTCGTCATCTGTATATCCCCGAGTGAACGCCCTTCCGGTTTTAATAAGCTCTTTTTGTAATGCTTCGTCAAGCATATGTCCGCCTCCTTTGTTTTTGCATAATTATATCATTTAATTGTTGAGACTTCAATAAGCTTGATAACTTCATTTTTGCGCCTTGAAACTCATAAAAAAATATGCGATAATAATATTGCTGTTCACGCAGCTAACTGAAAAGGGGTGATCGTATATGAAAAAGAATCGTGTATGGAGGGCCCGCGAAATTTGACCCTCCAATAAAAAACGGAGGATTAAATATGATTAAATTAGTTGAAATCAATGAGCAAAATTGGCAGGATGCTGTTTCGCTCAGCGTTTATAGCCAGCAGAAAAGCTTTCTTGACAGCCCTGTTGGAATTGTTGCAAGAGGATATGTTTATCGCTCCTGTAATGCCTCAGTTTTCGGGATATCAAACGGCGAACAAATTATAGGCATTGCGCTGGTAAAAGATATGGATGAAGAGCCGGCCTGTTACGATTTACAGCAGTTTATGATCGACAGGCATTTTCAAGGCAAAGGCTACGGAACTGAGGCTCTGCGCCTGATTCTTTTATTGCTTTCAAAAGAAGGCAAGTATGATCAGGTGGAGGTGTGTGTTAATAAAAATGACGCTGCTGCGCTTCGGATGTATAAAAAGGTCGGATTTGAGGACACCGGATATATTGATGAAAGCGTACCCGATTGCCGTAATCTTATGTATAAGTTTAATAGGGATATGCCGCTATTTTCCGATAAGATGATAACCGATTTCTCCGATTTGCTGTTTCAAAACGCTTTCAAACAGTATTTTTCGGAGTTAGGCTGCAAAGTCAAGGATTGGAACGTATTGTTCAAAGATATGATAAGCGACGGCGGTAACGCAGCTTTTATAAGAACTTCATCTGACGGTAAAGTTATCGGATTTATTCAATTCAAACCCATTAAGTTTTCAAGTTGGTTTTTTGAGGAAACCTGCGGCTTTATCCGGGAATTTTGGATCGCTGAAGAGTTTCGGAATAAGCGCCACGGTACGGCTCTTATTGAGCTTGTTGAAAAGTTCTTTTTGAACAACGGAATTTATACAAGTATCCTTACAACGGATACAGCCGCACGCTTTTATGAAAAGCGCGGATATTATAAGGCCTTAGGCTGTAAGGCAAAAAATCAGACTGAAGTTTTTATTAAACGTTTGAAATAAGCTTATTATCATTTTGGCGTGAATAGCAATAGGATATTTTAATATGGGAAATATAGATATATTAAAACAAGAGCTAAATAATATGCAAATTCAGTTTGACAGAATAGAGCCGATCAGGGAAAAAGATGGGGCTATGGTTGCCCGGGTTTATCATAGCGACAATTCTTTTGTTTTAAAACATTTCCAAAGAGATGATTTTAAGCGCGAAATTCTGAATTATAAAATACTCCGGGATTTGAAAATCCCAACATTACAAGTGATTTCCTTTAACGAGTCATCCATTCTTTTAGAAGATGTTCTATGCAGCAAAATATACCGAATGGGAAATGAGGATGATCTGGACGATCCTGCCGTTGCAAAGCAAATTGCAAAATGGTATCGTTTGCTTCACGAAAAAGGATATGAATACGTTTCAAAAAACGGCAAACATTTGTACAGTGAATCGGACTTTTTTACGCTTGAAGTTATTGAAAAAATAAAATATGACACCAAAACGCAAGAATATCCTGTGTGGAATTATATCGAGGAAAATTTTTCTCAGCTATTGTAAACATTAAAAAACACACCGATGACCCTGACCTACAACGATTTTTATTATACAAATCTTATAGTGGCAAAGGATAACTCGTCCGCTATAATGTTTGACTATAATTTATTGGGAAAAAACTATGCCTGTTCGGATATCCGAAATGTTTTATATTCGCTTTCTCCAAAGGCAAGAAAGGCTTTTCTTCTGGAATACGGAGATTTTAGTCAAAAAGAAGCTATTATAGACGACGTTATTTCGGTTGTTGTTACATTATACCTTGCCCTGCAAAGAGAAAACTTCCCCTCCTGGGCAAAACCAGTATTAAATTCTGTAAAAACGGACTTTATTTGTAAAGTTCAGCGTATGCTGACAGAATGCAAATGTTAAAAACATATACTCTTTTTTCAAAGCAACGCTCTGTAATGATTATTCGTTACAGAGCGTTTAACTAAATCTAAAGCAATCGGCTTTTTCTGTATAACAACTATAAAAAAGATATTTTTGCTCTTTGGTTCAGAGATTTAAACCTTTTGCGTTAGGGGGGCAAATTGTCAAGGGGGGGCACTTTTTCGCCCAGGGGGTTCAAATTCACAAAATGGGGCACTATTGCTGAGTAGAGGGTTCATTTATAGTAAAACCACCTTGTTTATAACAGGAAACATTTATTGAAAATACAAGTGATAATCTCCGTGT
>JAFLUL010000121.1 GCA_022508845.1 Oscillospiraceae bacterium
AAAGCGTGGCTTGAGGGTAACTGGGATATATTTGAGGGGCAATTTTTTGAAGAGTTCACTATAGAGCCCGATATATTAAAATGCGAGCAGCTCGGAATAAGTCCGGAACAGGCGAAAAAAGAGCGAAGGCTAACGCACGTTATTGAACCGTTTGAGATACCGAAGGGGTGGAAGATATACCGAAGTTTTGACTGGGGCTTTGCAAAGCCGTTTTCTTGCGATTGGTGGGCCTTAGACTATGACGGCCGGGCATACCTGATTTTACAGCTTTACGGTTGCACCGGTCAGGCAAACGAAGGGCTTAAGTGGACGCCGGACAGGGTTTTCAGAGAGATAAGGAAAATTGAGAACGAACACAGGTGGCTTAAGGGCAATTTTATTCAAGGCGTAGCCGACCCTGCTATATGGAATGCCGAGACCGGAGAGAGCATTGCGGAGACGGCCGAGCGGTATATGGTATATTTTGACAAGGGCGATCACGCAAGGATACCCGGCTGGATGCAGGTGCATTACAGACTGCAATTTGATGAAGAGGGCTTGCCGATGGTTTACTTCTTCAATACCTGTGAGCACGCCATAAGAACGCTGCCATTATTGCAGTTTGACGAACACAGAGTTGAAGATCTTGATTCACGGGGTGAGGATCACTTTGCTGACAGCATGAGATACTTTTTTATGACAAGGCCGATAACGCCGCCGGCAGAGACGGACACGGCGAAAGACTATGACGCGAATCCGCTAAATCTAACGCGGGGGTGGTATAAGTGAAACAGGTTTGCCCTTACTTTAAGCGGCAACGAACTAACGTTATTTTGTGCGAGGGGTTTGAAGAGGGGCTTAATGTGCAGCTTAACTTTTTGAACACGGAGAAAAAGCGGGCATATATGGAAAGCTTTTGTGAAAGCAGGTGCTGCGTTGGTTGTTCTGTATATCAACTGAGGGATGAAATGAAGGAGTAAAAGGCAGGAATTGACCTGCCTTTTCTTTTTGACGGAATTTAGGTGGTTTGACTGAATCAAGGTGGTGCGGTATGATTTTAACAAAGAGGTGAAAACGGTGGACGGCGTGAACTGGATCAAGATTAAAAGAGAGTATTGTGCGGGGGCAGGGAGCCTCAGAGCGCTTGCCGAGAAATATAAAATTCCATACGGAACGCTGAGAAGCCGAAGTCAAAAAGAGAAATGGGGAGAGCTTAAGGCAAAAACTCAAGCAAAAATCAATCAAGATTTGCCCCAGGCTATTTCTAATGCGTATGGCGAGGAAATAAAAGAATTAACGGGAGATTTTATAAAAAAATTAAAAAGAGTAAGCAAGGAGCTTGAGACTGTTGCGAAGATGCCGATCACAACGAAGGTAAAAGCTACAATGCCCGATGGCAGCACAAGGGAAACGGTGACTGTTAGCACTAAGGAGCAGGTAATTATTGACCGCCAAGGGCTTAAGACTGCAACGGAAATTCTTGAAAAGCTGAGCGCTTTGGTAAAGACCCACGAAGAGGGCTCAGAGAAAGATACGAGCATAACGGTTAAGTTTGAAGGCGGGACCGGCAAATATGCCGAATAGGGGGATAAATGGACAAAGAGAGACTGCTTAAGGCAAGAGAAGAGTTTGAGCGATATAGGAAGGGCAAAGCTGCCCTTGAAAGGCGCATTGTTGAAAATGAAGAGTGGTTCAAGCAGCACCACTGGCGGGGGATGCGGAATAATAAAATTAAGCAAACGGGCTGGCTTTATGCGGCAATTGTTAATAAACACGCTGACTTTATGGACAACAAGCCGGAAGTTAATGTTCTTCCGAGAGAGCAGAGCGATGAAAAGACAGCAAAGACCATAACTCAAATAATGCCGGTTGTGCTCGATCGCGCCGGTTGGGACAGAGCTTATGATGATGGCTGCTATAAAAAGCTCAAATTCGGAGCAGCTGTTTACGGTGTTTACTGGAACTCTAAAGCAGGGCGAGGGCTCGGAGATATTGAAGTTAGGAACGTTGACGCGCTCAATTTCTTTTGGGAGCCGGGCATTGAGGATATTCAAGAGAGCGAAAATATATTCGTTGCGAGCCTTATGAATCACGAAGCAATAAAAGCTATGTATCCGGAAAAAAGGGAGCAGCTTGAAAGACTTTCGGCACCATCGGAGACGGTTACGAAATACATAAAAGACGATAGTGTTGATGATACGAATAAGAGCTATGTTATTGAGTGGTATTACAAAAAACAGGAGGGCGATACGCCTGTTTTGCATTATTGCAGATTTGTTCAGGATATAGTTTTATTCGCTAGCGAGGACGCTGAAGAATACAAAAACGGATGGTATGAGGACGGAAAATTCCCGTTTGTTATTGACAGCTTTTATCCTGACGCAGGAACTCCGCACGGATTTGGAATCATAGACGCAAACAGGGATACTCAGGAGGACATTGACGAGCTGAATTCCATATACATCCAAAATGCAAAGGTTGTGGCAAAAAAACGTTTCTTTTCAAAGGTAAACGGCGGCATAAACGAAGAGGAGTTTGCAGATATTGACAGGGATATTGTTCACGTAACAGGCGGGCAGATTGAAGCGAACATTAAGGAGATAACTTATAACAGTTTGCCGGGACAGTATATTTCTCTTTACGAGAATAAAATTGCTGAACTAAAGGAGAATTCTTTTAACAGAGATGTTAACTCCGGCGGCAGCTCGGGAACAACTACAGCATCGGGCATTGCTGCCTTGCAGGAGGCGGGGAGCAAATCGAGCAGAGACGCCATAGCGAGGACATATAGAGCGTTCAGAGAGATCTGCGAAATGATTATTGAACGAATGCGGCAGTTCTACACGGTGACAAGGGAATTCAGAATTATAGGCGACAATAAGAGCGCCGAATATGTTCAGATGAGCAATGAAGAACTTGCGCCGCAGGCTTTACCCGGTGATTTCGGACTTGACCTTGGCAATAGAGAGCCTATCTTTGACCTGGATGTTAAGGTGAGTAAACAAAATGTATGGAGCAGAGCCACTCAGAACCAGGATGTTCTCAACTTTTTCGGAATGGGCTTTTTCAATCCTCAGAACAGTACACAGGCACTTGCCTGTCTTGAAGTTTTAGACCTTGATAACAAAGAGAAACTTGTTGAGACAATTAAGCAAAACGGCATTAGAGAACAGTTTGAGCGTGATTTTATTCCGCAGCTTATTGAGGCGGCGGCCGCCGTTAATCCGCAGATTGCTCAGAGTGCAATGCAGGCGGCACGTGCGGCGGGGCTTATTCAGGGTGAGAACTTACCGACACAATCAGTTATAAGACCGGGTGCGGATCTTGCAAGTTCTGATTTTAACGGAGAGATAAGAGAAGCAAACAGCTATATGGACAATAAAAGGGCAGAGGCAAACGCCAGAACTACGCCGAGAGTGTGAATTCGGAGGATATATGACGGTAATCAAATATAAAGAGCGGTTTAGAAAAAGAACGATTGAAATAAAAGGGCACACAGGCGCCGGAAAGATAGGCGAGGATCTCGTTTGCGCGGGAGTTTCTGCACTTCTTATAACGCTCATCGCCGCGCTTGAGACTAATGACATTAAATTTTCAAGTCAGGTAAAAGACGGATATGGGAGAGTGAGCAGCTTATCTCCCGATGCAAAGGCAGCTTTTAACACAGTTATGTGCGGATATAACGCTTTATCGCTTTTATATCCTGAACATATAACAACGACCATGGGCTAAAGTCCGGGGCGATTATCGAATGAAGGGGCGATACCCTTTATTAAAAAATCAATTAAGGAGAAATGTATGCAACATTTACATTTACAGCTTTTTGCAGAAGGCGGCACCGAGGGAACCGCCGAGGCAGGGGGCGAAAATTCAGCAGATGCAAATATCGATGCCGAAATATATAAACATTTCGGTGTAAAGCCCGAGGGTTTCGCTGAGCCAACGGCATCGGCAGAAGAGAACAGTCAGCCCGCCACTGACGAAACGGACAATCCCGACAGCATTGACGCTCAGGAGCAGACTGAGGCAGAGACCGAAACAAATCCCGACGAGGAATTTGAGCAGCTTATAAAAGGGAAATTTAAAGAGCAGTTCGGAAAAAAGGCACAGGGAATTATCAATGAGCGCTTTAAGAACAACCGCGCAGCGCAACAAGAGCTTGACGCCGTTTACGATGCCTTTGCACCCTATATGGAGAAACTGGGAGTAAAAAAGGGAGATGTTGAGGGAATTAAAAACGCAGCCCTTGATGATGCAAGCAATTTTAATAAAATAGCCGTGGAGCAAGGGATTAGCGTTAACGAAGCCCGCGAGAGCTTCAGGCGCGGACGGGAAGAGCAGACAAAAAGAGATGCTGCACAGGCGCAGGCAGCGGCCGAAGAGCGGAGGGCCATTTATGACGGCTGGAAAAATGAAGAGGCTGAAATAAAGAAGACTGATCCCGAATTCGACCTTGCAAAAGAGATTGCCGGCAATGAGGACTTTGCAAGGGCGCTTAATTCGGGGCTTTCGGTGACCTTTGCATACAGGGCAACGCACTTTGATGAGCGTTTAGCCGCCGCTGCAGGAGCGGTTGCAAAGCAGACTGAACTGAACACAGCAAGAAGTATTGCAGCCAACAGGCGCAGACCTACGGAAGG
>JAFLUL010000122.1 GCA_022508845.1 Oscillospiraceae bacterium
CGAGCATAGCTGCAAGGAGGTTGTTTGCCGCGCCGATGGCGTGGAAATCGCCTGTGAAGTGGAGATTTATGTCCTCCATAGGAACGACCTGAGCATAGCCGCCGCCTGCCGCGCCGCCCTTAACTCCGAAAACGGGGCCGAGAGACGGCTCTCTTAATGCAACTGTTACATCCTTGCCTATTCTCTTAAGGCCGTCGGCAAGACCTATTGTTGTTGTTGTTTTGCCCTCGCCCGCGGGGGTGGGGGTTATGGCGGTAACAAGGATGAGCTTGCCGTTTTCGCGCTGCTTTTCGAGCACGGATAAATCGACTTTTGCCTTATATTTGCCGTATTGCTCGATCTCGTCCTCGCTTAAATGAGCCTTTTTTGCAATTTCGCCTATGGGCTGCATTTTGCACTGCTGGGCTATTTCAATGTCTGATAAGTATGCCATTTATATGTCCTCCCGTTTAGTTAAAATATTTTACCGCCGCCTCAAACATCTTTATATCGAATGAGCCGGGTATGTTTTTATAGAGATTGGAGCCAATTCTCTCGCTGTGTCCCATCTTGCCGAAAACTCTGCCGTCGGGGGAGGTTATGCCCTCAACTGCCATAAAGGAATCGTTCGGGTTAAAATGGATATCGTTTGTTGCGCTGCCGTCAAGGTCAACATATTGAGTTGCTATCTGACCGTTTGCGGCAAGCTGATTGAAAAGCTCAGGCTCGCATATAAATCTGCCTTCGCCGTGGGAAATAGGAACGTTTACTATATCGCCGGTGTTCATAAGGCTGAGCCACGGGGATTTATTTGACGCTATGCGGGTCCTCACGATCTTTGAACGGTGGCGGGAAATCGCGTTAAAGGTTATTGTTGGGCAGTGCTCGTCCATATCTGTTATTTTTCCGAACGGAACAAGACCGAGCTTGATAAGGGCCTGGAAACCGTTGCATATACCTGCAATAAGGCCGTCACGGTTGTTAAGCAGGTTTTCGGTTTCCTCTTTAACAAGGGCGTTTCTGAAAAACGCGGTTATGAGCTTTCCGCTGCCGTCGGGTTCATCTGAGCCTGAGAAGCCTCCGGGAATGAATATCATCTGAGCCGTTTTAAGGGCAGAGGCGAATTCCTCCGCGCTGCGCTTTATCATATCGCCGCTCAGGTTTTTAATTACGATAATTTCGGGATCTGCGCCCGCGTCCGCCATCGCCTTGGCGGTATCGTATTCGCAGTTTGTTCCGGGGAAGGCAGGTATAAGCACCTTCGGCCTTGCTGTTTTTATTTTAGGAGCGGGATAGGAGGAAGCGGTATAGCTGATGTTTTCGGTTTTACCGCCGCATTTTATATTGCAGGGATAAACGCTTTCAAGCTTGTTTTCGTAAACAGAGAGAAGTTCATCCGAAGAAACGCTCTCATTCTTAAAGGTGAATTTGCCGCTGTCGGTTACGGTGCCAATATATTTGCCTACGTTTTCGCCTTCGTTAACCTCGAGCAAAAACGCGCCGTATTTATAACCGAAAATATCCTGCTCGGTAAGCTCTTCGCTGAATTCAAAGCCGAAGCCGTTTCCGAACGCGCATTTCATAACCGCCTCAGCTATGCCGCCGAAGCCGGGAGTATAGCAGGAAACTGCCTTGCCGCTTCTGAGAAGCGAAGTTACCTCTTCGAAAACCGAAGTCAGACTTTCGGTTACGGGAAGTGAGTTTTCATCGCAGTCGGGAGAGAGAAGAACGATTTTATTGCCTGCCTTTTTATATTCCGGCGAAACGATGTTGTTGGCTTTATCGGTTGTTACGGCGAAGGATACGAGCGTTGGAGGAACGTCAAGGTCTTCAAACGAACCGCTCATACTGTCCTTACCGCCTATCGCGCCGATCTTGAGATTTTTTTGCGCTTCAAAGGCTCCGAGCAGCGCGGCTAAGGGCTGTCCCCAGCGTTTGGGATCCTTAAGAGGTTTGGGGAAGTATTCCTGAAGGGTTAAATAGACGTCGCTGAACTCTGCGCCGGACGCTATGAGCTTTGAAACTGATTCGATAACGGCGAGATATGCGCCGTGATAGGGGCTTTTTGCCGCTATTTCGGGGTTATAGCCCCAGGACATCAGGGATACGTCGTCGGTATGCTTTTTTTGGACGCTTATCTTTTGCGCCATTGCCTGAATGGGAGTGAGCTGATTTTTGCCGCCGAAAGGCATAAGCACGGTTCCCGCGCCTATGGTTGAATCGAAGCACTCCGAAAGGCCTCTCTTAGAGCATACGTTAAGGCTGCCCGCCAGAGCCTTTATGTTTTCGGCAAAGCCGCCGGATATATTTTTATCGTAACTTTCGGGGTTTTCGGGGGCAATATCTATATGCTTGGGTGCGCCGTTTGAATTTAAGAACTCGCGGCTTATATCAACAATGTTTTTGCCGTTCCAGTTCATAACAAGGCGCTTTTCTTCCTGAACCTCGGCAACAACGGTTGCGGCAAGGTTTTCTTTTTCGGCCTCGGCTATAAAAGCGGGAACGTCTTTTTCTTCAACAACAACCGCCATTCTCTCCTGCGATTCGCTTATCGCAAGCTCGGTTCCGTCAAGGCCTTCATATTTTTTAGGTACTGCGTTAAGATCAATTAAAAGTCCGTCCGCAAGCTCGCCTATGGCAACGCTTACACCGCCCGCGCCGAAGTCGTTACAGCGCTTTATCATACGGCACACTGTCTTTTTCCTGAACAGCCTTTGCAGTTTTCTCTCAATGGGGGCGTTGCCCTTTTGAACCTCTGCACCGCAGGTTTCAACTGAATGGGCATTATGAGCCTTTGATGAGCCTGTTGCGCCGCCGATACCGTCGCGCCCCGTTGCTCCTCCGAGGAGAATAACCCTATCTCCGGGAAGGGGAGTTTCCCTGCGGACGTTTTCTTCGGGAGCCGCCGCTATAACCGCGCCTATCTCAAGGCGCTTTGCGGCGTAGCCCGGATGGTATACCTCGTCAACAATGCCTGTGGCAAGGCCTATCTGATTGCCGTAAGATGAGTAGCCGGCGGTTGCGGTTGAAACTATCTTTCTCTGCGGAAGTTTTCCGGGGATAGTCTCGGAGGAGCTTACCGTTGGGTCAGCGGCGCCGGTTACACGCATTGCGCCGTAAACATAAGCCCTGCCCGAGAGAGGATCTCTTATCGCGCCGCCGATACAGGTTGCGGCTCCGCCGAAGGGTTCAATTTCGGTTGGATGGTTGTGGGTTTCGTTTTTGAAGAGCAGAAGCCACGGCTCTTTTTTGCCGTCCGCTTCGATTTCTATTTTAACTGTGCAGGCGTTTATCTCCTCGCTCTCATCGAGCTTATCTAAATAGCCTTGCTTTTTAAGATATTTTGCGGCAAGAGTTGCTATATCCATAAGGCATACGGGAGCTTTTCTGTTTAACTGCTCTCTTGTTGCAATATAGTTGTCATATGCCTTTTGCAGCAACGGCGAATCAAATTTAACGCTGTCTATTTCGGTTAAAAAGGTGGTGTGGCGGCAGTGATCCGACCAGTAGGTGTCGATCATTCTTATCTCGGTTACGGTTGGATCTCTTTTTTCGCTTATAAAATAATTCTGGCAGAATTTTATATCGTCAAGATCCATAGCAAGGCCGTATTCCGAAACAAAGTCCGAAAGCTCTTTTTCGGAGAGGGAATTAAAGCCCTCGAGCGTTTTAACGCTTTCGGGAACGGCGTAGTTCACCGCCAAGGTTTCGGGCTTATCTAAAGCGGCCTCTCTCGCTTCCACCGGATTTATAACGTATTTTTTTATTGTGTCGATTTCAGCTTCTGTTAGTTCTCCGTAGAGCGCGTATACCTTTGCCGAGCGAATAAGCGGACGCTCGCCCTGAGAAATTATCTGAATGCACTGCGAAGCAGAGTCTGCGCGCTGGTCAAACTGGCCGGGCAGATATTCAACCGCAAAAATAAAGGCTCCGTCGGAAGGAATTTCTTTTGCTGCTATATCCGTTTGCGGCTCGGAAAAAACCGTGTTTACTGCGCTCTCGAACAGCTCTTCGGAGATATTTTCAGCATCGTAGCGGTTATATAAACGAAGCCCGGAAAGGCTTGTTATGCCGAGGAAATCGTTTATATCGCTCTTAAGCGCCGCCGCTTCATTTTGAAGGCCGGGCTTTTTTTCAACAAAAATTCTGTATACCATATTATCAGTCCTTTTTTCTCGGAATTCGGAATTGAGGGAAAATTGCTGGCGCAATTTTTGACTATATATGTAATTAACAATTCATTATTTAACGGAATATCAATGTAAATTTTATTATCAGATCGCAAATAATTTTAATTACTCATTCCGCATTCAAAATTATTTATTAAGCGCTTTTTTGCCGATATCCGAGCGGCAGTATTTGTTTTCAAAGCTTATTTTTTCCATCATTTTATAGGCTGAGTTTACCGCCTCTTCGAGAGTATTTTCAACCGCCGTAACGCCGAGAACTCTGCCCCCGTTTGTTAAAAGCTTGCCGTCCTTTTTAACGGCTCCGGCTATATAGGTGTTGTTTTCAACTTCTTTGT
>JAFLUL010000123.1 GCA_022508845.1 Oscillospiraceae bacterium
TTGGTCACTGTGGAGCTGCAACTCTGCGGTGACTTTCTCTTTTCTCTTAGCTGCTTTGATTGTACTTAAAACAAGATTTATGTTTTGCTCTGTTCCGGTCTTGTAGGCCACAATGCTGTTGTCATATAGATCACGGATGACAGACAGCTACAAAGCTCCTTGCTCTGTCTTTATGTAGGAAATATCCGTAACCCACTTTTGGTTCGGACGATCTGCGTGAAAATCTCTGTTTAAGAGGTTAGGAGATAACGGTGCAGATATTCCCCATAATTGCGGTATTTCTTTCTTCTGATCACCGACAACAAACCGTATTTTTTCATTACACGCAGTATGGTTTTTGGATCGTGATGAATCCCTTGTTTTTCAAGCCATATATGTACTCTCTGGTATCAGTATGTTTTGCCGCATTTTCCTTGACACTCTCGTGTTTTCTCTGCCAGCGACAGATCCTTTGCCGGTTTATCCATTCTTAACACAAAGCCGTAATATCCGCTTCGAGATACATCGAAAAATCTGCACATTTCACTGATTGCATAATCTTTGGACGGTCTGCCTTTCTTCTTTAGGCTTATTCCTGCTGCTATCTTTCTATCCTTTTCATGCTTTCTGTGTAAAAAACTTTTTATTTTTTCTTTTCTAAAGCCTAATCTTTCTCCTATTACCCGATAAGTCAGTCCTTCTTCCAGTAATCTGTATAGTTCTTTCTCTTATTCTTGTATGTGTCTGTAGCTCTTGGATATTAAAATCCCTCCTATGGCTGTTTCTTTCATTATACCATAGGAGGGTTCTTTTTTCTATTGTCCGTTTTTACTGGACTTGTTCAGTTCCTCAGAGAGTGTTTTTTAGTTATATTGCTGCCTTATTTCTTTTTCAGAATATATAATCTTTGCGCTTTTTCTTCCGAACCACACTATTTTCATCGCAAAATCCGCAGGATTTTTTGTTTTAATGCTATTCGTAAAGGTAAGTGTATTGGTAGTTTTTTGAAGAGGGGAGTAGTTCAAAATGTCAATATTTCTGAAAAAGCGATAAAAATCGTATGAGAATTCGGCGCTTTGCTCTGTGTCAAACGGTTTTCTCAGTATGAGATACTGATATTTTATAAGTTCCTCGCATATATCCGCTTCTATGTGGAAGGAATCGGTAAAATTGCGGATTTCCTCAAAAAAACTTTCTGCGTTTGAAATTATTTCAAGGCACATACCCTCTTCCATCGGCCAGTCGATCTCTCCGAAATCTGAGTTAATATACGACCTCGATATCACTTTGCCGAATTTTTTTGCCGAAAGCTTTTCCTGCATTTCGCGGCAATATTTTCCCAAAACCGTTTGGGGATTGTTTTCTGCCCATAATATCAGCTTTTCGTAAAACTCCTTATATGATATTTGCTTTTCAAAAAAGATGTATTTTGCAAAAAACTGGAGTATTCCCATATAGTGGAAGCACTGAACAAAAAGTCCGAAAACGCACGATTTTACCCACATATCATAGCTCATTGAGTAGGTTGAAATAATGATATTTGAATATTCCTGTATCTCTCCATCAGTTGGAGCGTGAAACTGCGTATAGGGGATTTTCGCCGTTTCTATCTTAAAGCGCTCAATATTCTCAGGAAGAGCAAGCGCGGCGTTTGGGAGCAGCTCGCAAAAATGTATAAAGCAGCCTTTTGTTGTTCCGGATTCAAGCATATAGCTTAAATTGTTTGAAAAGGATTCGTATGTTTCTCCCGGAAGCCCGTAAATGAGCTCAGAGTAGGTAGGGATATTTTCTTCGTTGTATTTTGCAGATAGCTCGCCGTAACGCTTTATGCTCATATTTTTTCTGCCGATGTTTTGGAGAGCTTCGTCGCTCAGCGTTTGAAGAGCCAGCGACGCCCCCTTAAGTATTCCGCAGTCGTTCAGCTTTTTATTTATGTTGAATTCCGCTATGCCGCTGCCCTCGGTTGTGCAGCACTTGAATACCTCTGGATAGCCTGTTTTTGATTTTATTTCAAGAAAAGCGTCAACGATTTCAAAATCGCGCTTGAACATACCGAAATTTGAGTCTATGCAGAAACAGAATTGTATTTTGTTATCCGCAAACCATTGCATTTCGTCAATAACGCGACGAATGGGAAACTGCCTCATCCTCAGCTTAACGCTGCCCCAGTCGCAGTAGGAACAGTGAAACGGACACCCGCGGTTTGTTTCGAGCAGGGCGGAAAAGATAATTCTATCATTTTTAAGTATGTCGTCAAACCATCCCTCTAGATATGGGGACGGAAAATCAACGGTGCAGATTTCTTTAATTGGAGTTTTAATGGCCTGCCCGTTTTCGTTCCTGAACGAAATGTTCGGGATGTCGGCGAAATTTCTGTCCGTGCAAAGCTTTGTGAGAATATCGCAAAAGGCAATTTCTCCCTCGCCGTGAATAAGAAAATCAATAAACGGGTATTCGTCCATCTGGGAACAGCTGTTGTTATGTATGTTATGTCCGCCGAAAACTGTTACACATTCCGGGTATCTCTCTTTGAGTGCGCGGGCAAAGGCGAGATTGTATTCATAGTTCCATATATAAGTTGAAAAGCCAACAACCGCGGGAGAGTCAAATGAATCTATTGCGTCGGTAATTTTTTCTTTTCTGTATATAAATCGCTTTACCTCAAAATTATGCTTTACTGTTTCGTTGTGAAAAGCGTAGGCGGCAAGCAGACCTGTGGCATACGGAAGATAGGCCGAGGCGTTTTCGCCTGAGCCGTGAACATCGCATGCCTGAACAAAGTATATATTCTTCAATTCTTGTGTCCCCTTGCGTGATAGTATATTTTTGCTCCGGTTATCAGATAGCCGAGGTAATACTTAAAATTAGTGTGGGATTTTCCGCTCGTGCGTCTTCCAACGCGAGAGGGAATTTCAATATACGGTATATTATAGAGCTCCGGCAAAAGCGCAAGCTCAATCGCAAACGCGCCGTGATCGGGCATAAAACCGAATTTTTTTAAGTAATTTGCCGGAGTAAGCTGATAGGCGTAGGTAATGTCTGTTTGATTGGATGAAAACGCAGCGCATATAAGCTTTTGAAACGCAACATTGAAAATCTTTTTTATCTTCGGATAGTTTTCAAACGTCTCTTTTTTCAGCCTTCTTGAAGCTTTAATTATCGTATCCGGCGAGTTTTTTGCCAGCTCGATCATTTTGCATATATCGCCCGGATCGTTTTCCATATCCGCGCCGAGAATAACAACGTGGGTTCCGCCTGCAATGCTGCATCCGAAAAAAGCAGCGTCCCCCGGGCCGGAATTCGGCTGCTCTTCAATTATTATTTTAACTTTTGGAAAGGCGTCTTTGAGGCACAGCAGGTATTCTATAAAATCTGGAGGCGTTATTTTGCTGTAAATAATAATGATCTCTTTAATATCAGTTGAATTGCAGGTGCTGAGTATGACGCTGATAACATCCCTTATTTGCTCCTCATCTATTGTGGGTATAACAACAGACGCGCTTAATTTTTCGCTCATTATTATTTAAGAAACAGCACTGCGGCGGCAATAACAAACTGTGATGCGTAGTATGAAACGTGGTTTGTTACAATGTCAACCGGTCTGTTTTTGCCCTCTCCGAAATACGTTCCCGAAAGAATGAGGTCGGATATAATAAACAGCACTCCGCCCGCGGACATTACAATAAGGTGGGTGTTTTGTGCGAAGCCGCCGAACAACGCCGAAAAAAACGCGAACGCCGCCATAAAGAACAGTATTCCGCCGTATACAGTTGAAATGATTTTATATTTTCCGTAGTGAAGCTTCATGGCCTTTTCTCCGAAGAAAACAACTGCAGCTGCCAAAACCGCAACCCCGCAGGCGGGAAGAATGGCAATAGGCTTAAATCCGCCCTTTGTACCGCTTATAACTGCGGAAGAATAAAAAGCGTGGCCTATACCAAAACTCAAAAAACCCATTTTGGTGTAAAAATCGTTGTCGGGTTCATAGCAGAATTTAAGGTCGAGCCATATGTCGCCCAAAAGGCCAAATAGCAGTCCGCCGCCGATAAACGCCGCAAAAGCGGAAAGCCCTTTTGCATAGGAAGTCGCGAGCCACGAGAGAATAAAAAACACGCTTACCCACGATTTTACCACGGCGGCCTTTGCCGAGCAAGCCTTAACTCTGAGCCTCAGGAACAAACACAGCGAAATCGCCCCGAAAAACAGAGTGATAATGTAAAGAACGGTTTGAAGATAAGTCATATTATCAGCACCTTTTATTTTTATTATTAATTTTAACATTTATTTTACAGTTTTTCAATAATTTAAACTGTATTTTTAAAATAATAAAAAAGTTAAAATTGATGTTGACATTTTCAGTTTTTGGTGATAATATATTGAAGTACTCATAAAGAGCCTTTGCGCTGATAGCTCAGTTGGATAGAGTGACTGGCTACGAACCAGTAGGTCGGGGGTTCGAGTC
>JAFLUL010000124.1 GCA_022508845.1 Oscillospiraceae bacterium
TGAAATGAAGGCCACCGGCGAAGGTGTTTACACCGGCGCAGACGGAGTAAAATTTTAAGGCATTGACGTTGAAATAGCAAAAGCATTGGCAGACAAGTTGGGTTTGGAGCTGATTATAGACGATATGGACTTTGACTCCGCTTTGATTGCCGTTCAGCAGGGCAAGAGCGATATGGTGCTGGCCGGTCTTACATACCGCGAAGATCGCGATGAGCTTATGGATTTTTCCACCAGTTATGCCACAGGCGTACAGGTTGTTATTGTCCGCGATGATTCCGACATAACCGAGCTGGATGATCTGGAAAATAATAAAATGATAGGAACCCAGAGGGGTACGACCGGTTTTATCTACGCCTCCGACACCCCCGAGAACGGCGGTTACGGCGAGGAGCACGTTTTGGCATATGACAACGGCGCGATGGCAGTCAAGGCTCTGCTGAACGGTCAGATCGACGCGGTTATAATTGACAACGGTCCTGCACAGGCTTATGTTGCCGCAAACGAAGGTCTCCGCATTCTTCCCACCGAATGGGTAACAGAGGACTACTGTCTGGCTGTTAACGAAGGCAACACCGAGCTTCTGAAAGCTCTCAACAGCGCTCTGGAAGAATTGATAACCGACGGCACAGTTAAAACCATCATTGATAAATACATCACAGAATAATCGCTTTATTCAGCTAAAGGGCGGCCGGTCCCGGCCGCCCTTTTCATAAAACGAAATAAGAGGGAGAAATAATATGAATGTAGACCGGCTTTTTGAAAGTCTGTTGGCTATTCCGAAATCCGAACTTACTTTTTGGCAAGAGATGTTTATGCGGTTCTACCGCGCCTGGTTTGAGGCAGACCGCTGGCAGACCTATTTTAAGGGGCTAGGAGTAACGCTTGAGGTCACGGTAATTGCCCTGTCAATCGGTGTTGTATTGGGTGTTCTGGTTGCAAGCATCCGTGTTGCCCACGACCAGCAATATCCCGGAAACAGAAACATTTTTTTGAGCATAGCTGACAAGATATGCAAGCTTTACGTAACCGTTATCCGAGGCACGCCTATGACTGTTCAGCTCCTGATTTGGGGACTGGTTGTTTTTGCGTCCAGCCGGGAGTTCAATCTGGTTGGTGCTTTAGGTCTCGGGATCAACTCCGGTGCATATGTTGCCGAGATAATACGAGGGGGACTTATGTCTTTGGATCCCGGACAGACGGAGGCAGGAAGATCCTTGGGTTTAGGTTACATAGATACTATGCGATTCATAGTTATTCCGCAGGGCTTTAAGGCCATCCTTCCCTCTTTGGGAAACGAATTTATTGTATTACTAAAAGACACTTCCCTGCTGACTGTTATAGCAGGCAAAGAAATAGTTTATTTTGCAAAAAGCATTGGCTCAAACACCTATGACTATATGTTTCCGCTGCTTATCACCGCAGTTATGTATCTGATTATGGTACTGATCTTTAGCCGGCTCCAAAGCAGGCTGGAAAGGAGATTGCAGAAAAGTGATCGACGTTAAACATCTTACAAAAGCCTTTGGCGACCATATTGTATTGGACGATATCAACGAGCATATCCATCCCGGCGAGAAAGTTGTTATTATCGGTCCATCCGGTTCCGGCAAATCCACATTCCTGCGGTGTCTTAACCTGTTGGAGAGACCCACTAACGGCGCCATTACCTTTGAGGGACAGGATATCACCGACCCAAAGGCGGATATCAATCTGATTCGCCGTCAGATGGGTTTTGTTTTTCAGCACTTTAATCTATTTCCAAATATGACTATCCGAAGGAACATAACTCTGGCTCCGGTGCAAACAAAGCTGATGACCCGAGCCGAGGCGGACGAGACCGCTTGCACTCTTCTGAAGCGGGTTGGTTTGCTTGACAAGATGGATGCCTACCCTGCTCAGCTCTCCGGCGGACAAAAGCAGCGCGTTGCCATAGTCCGCGCTTTGGCTATGAGACCGAAGGTTATGCTGTTTGACGAGCCGACTTCCGCCCTTGACCCGGAAATGGTTGGCGAAGTATTGGACGTTATGAAGGAACTTGCAAATGACGGGATGACTATGGTAGTTGTTACCCACGAAATGGGGTTTGCTCGGGAAGTTGGCAGCCGAATCATCTTTATGTCGGACAGCAATATTACCGAGCAGGGAACGCCGGAGGAGGTATTTGGCAATCCGAAGCATCCGCGTCTGCAGGAGTTTTTGAGTAAAGTATTATAATTTTCCGCGATATTTTTTTCATATTAAAAGGGGCTGTCGCATTAACGCAGCAAAAAGAAAACAACCGGGCAGCCGAAAAGGCTGCCCGGTTGCTGCTTATAAGATAAAATTTAATTGCGAAAAAACCAAACTAAATACATAAGAAAAAAGGCCGATTGTTACCGACTGTCAGTGCGGCCTTTTTTCTTAATTTTTTCAAAATCAGGGACTGTCGTTCTTAGTTGATGCTAATTTGCGACAGTCCCTTTTTTGGTTTGTTATGCTATTTAATTATACGCCTTTATGGCTTATTTTAGCGGCAAAGTGAACGAAGAAGTGAACAAGCGTATAGAACGGTCCCACAATGGGTGTGTTTTTATTTGCCTCATACTTAGCGCACATCTTGCATCTGAAGCCGTCCGGGGATACAACAACGGTTCCGTCACCGGGTTTATCGTTCGGTTCTTCAACAACGGTTACGTGAACAGAAACGGTTACGATATTGAAGTTATCCGTATCTTCGGGGGTAAATATGGCGTCATAATCATACTCGCCCATACTTACAAGCCTTGTGCGGGGGTTCTCCCAATCAAAGCCCTCGGGAAGATCAACATCCGACAGATACTTGCCCTTTACTCCAATCAAGTCAGATGGGATTTCAAAGTTCGGGTTTGCCTTTTCTATAGTAACATAAACAAAGTAGAACTCGGCATCATTATGGTTTGAATCCCCCTTAACCTTATAATATACGGTATATCTTCCGGCATTAACGCCTGTTGGGATATCGGTGGTGTAGGGGCCGTTCTTATCAAGGCTGTAAAGCAGCTCGCCGCCCTGAACAGATCCTCTTGAAATAAGTTCCTGCTCCAAAGAGTTATAAACGAGAGTGTTTGCCAAGGGCTTTGGATCAACAACGGGAGGCGCTTTCTTTATTTCAACTTTCAGCCATTGAGGCTCGGTGCTTAAATGGTTTTTATCACCGCGAACATAATACCAAACCATATATTCGCCTGCATTTGTTCCTTCGGGAAGAGTTTCGGAATAAACGCCGTCTATTGCAAAGCTATACACAAATGTGCCGCCCTTTGCCTGACCGGCTAAGATGAGAACCTGCGATTTGCCGGTATAAATAAGCTCTTTTGCAACAGGGGGATCATAATCGGTTATAAGCAGCTTTTCTATTATCAGCAAGCCGCCGTCGGCTATTTCATAGTTTTCGGTTCCAATAATAACGGCCGAATAGGAGTTTGCTCCGGAATTATAGGTATATTCTCCCGCATCGGCGCTTACTGCGGTAAGTTTAAGTTTAACCTTTTCAATTTCTCCGCTTGCAAGGGTTACACCGTCAAGTTCTATGTTAAACTCGCTTGTGCCGTTATAGGGGAAACTCTGATCGGGAATATAAAGCTTATACGGGCTGATAGTGTAGCTCTTGGTTCTCTCCGCGGGTAAAACATAGTTCGGATTTGAGAGAAGAGTTGCTTCGGCAACATATGTGCCAACATTAACCTGATCGCCGTTTTCAACAGTTACAATTACTTCATCGCCGAGGATAATTCCTGTTGCGGTGGCAGTGACGTTTGCTGGTTTTCCGGAATACACAAGTCCGTTTACACCTGTCCATTCAAGGCTTACCTCTTTGGCTCTGATAGCGGCTTCGGTCGTTACAGCCTCTGCAGACAGAATATAATTGCTGCTCATATCGCCGCTGAGAATCACATTATCTGCTGTTACAGTTTTACCCTCTCCTACATCCGCGGTATCAAAAGTAAAGCTTTCCGCTGAAGCATAAACCTTGCCGTCATCACACGCTTCAACACCATTCAGTATCAGAACAAGACCTGAAGCAGCAACATTTTTATCATAGATCTTATCTGCATTGCCGATCACTTCGGCGGTTATTACTTTTTTGGCAACAACCACGGTTATGGCCTCTTTATCGCCGATCTCATTGTCATTTCCGAAATACTCAACGGAAACCGCATTTGAACCTGCCGAGAAATAGAAAGCAGAGGTAGCGTTTACAGTAAATGTGACAGTTGAATCAGCGTTAATTATTATTTCAGCGTCTTCAAGAACATTACCGTTAACAGAAATTTCAAAACGCGAAATCTCAATTTTTTCCGCTGCTTCGGCGGGATTAAAGGTTGTT
>JAFLUL010000125.1 GCA_022508845.1 Oscillospiraceae bacterium
GCGGGCAACGGCGATGGCGTAATCGAAAGCGGACACGCCGCAGCCGCTTTCTTGATAGGAAACTTCTCGCTTCCTATTTAATAAAAAGATTTTATCGCCCGCCGAAATTTGCCCTGCGGGCAACGGCGATGGCGTAATCGAAAGCGGACACGCCGCAGCCGCTTTCTTGCTTATAATAAGAGCAGCTTTTCGTCCACGGGATTGAGGGGGATGAGCGGATTTGCCGGGGGCATATTTCTCATTAAATTAACATATACTTTTGTTTTTGTTAAAAATAATGTGTTATATATATTATTAGTGCGGACGATTTTTTTTAATGCAGCAGGGAGGAAATTATGGATATTGATATAATTCTTGAAAAGCAGCGAAAATATTTTAACAGCGGAATAACTCTCTCCGCCGAATTTCGGATCAGAATGCTGAAAAAGCTGCGGGATACAATAAAAAAATACGGTGATGACATCAGCGCGGCTCTCAAAGCCGATTTGGGAAAAAGCACATACGAAAGCTTTATGACCGAGCTGGGACCTGTTACGTGCGAGCTGAACTATATGATAAGGCACACTCGTAAATTTGCGTCAGGACACTATGTTTATACTCCTCTTAATCAGTTTGCCTCAGTTAGCCGTAAGCATCCCTCGCCCTATGGCAGCGTTCTGATAATGAGCCCTTGGAATTATCCTTTTCTTTTGTCGGTTGACCCGCTGATAGACGCCATAGCAGCCGGCAACACTGCCGTTGTTAAGCCCAGCGCATATTCTCCCGCAACAAGCAGAGTTATTGAAAAGATAATAGCTGAATGCTTCCCTCCTGAATACGCGGCAGTTATAACAGGCGGAAGAAAAGAAAACGCCGCTCTTTTGGATAAAAAGTTTGATCTCGTTTTCTTTACCGGCAGTCAGAGCGTGGGAAAAGAGGTGCTTCGTCACACAGCTGAAACGTTAACTCCGGCAGTTCTTGAGCTGGGAGGGAAAAGCCCCTGTATCGTTGACAGTACTGCAAATCTGAAATTGGCTGCAAAGCGTATCGTATTCGGAAAGTTCTTAAACTGCGGACAAACATGCGTTGCTCCCGATTATATACTTTGCGAGCGTTCGGTTAAGGATAAGTTCGTAAAAGAGCTGTGCAGGCAGGTAAAAGCGCAGTACGGCGAAAATCCGTTTATGAACCCCGATTACGGAAAAATTATCAATAAAAAGCATTTTGACCGTCTCCTGAGGCTGATTGACAGCGGTAAGGTGGCTGTGGGAGGATCGTCAGATGAAAGCTCGCTGCAGATCGCGCCAACAGTTATGGATAACGTAACGTGGGACGATGAAGTTATGCAGGAGGAAATATTCGGTCCCATTCTGCCGGTTCTTGTTTTTGACAAACTTGACGAAGTTTTTACCCTGCTTGCCGATAAACAGAAGCCTCTGGCTCTCTATATCTTTTCATCCGATAAAAAGCATATTCGTGAGATAACAAGCCGGTGTTCTTTCGGCGGAGGCTGCGTTAATGACACGATAACTCATCTTATGACCAGCAAAATGGGATTCGGCGGGGTTGGCGAAAGCGGTATGGGAGCCTATCACGGCAAGGACGGCTTTGACGCCTTTTCGCATACTAAGAGTATTATGGATAAAAAAACCTGGATAGATATTCCCGTGCGCTACCAGCCTTATAAGAGCGAATTCAGCAAGTTCCTTATGCACCTGTTTTTAAGATAATTCCGATAAAAAAATAATTTGAGCTGACGGGTAAATCTGCCTGTCGGCTTTTTTTATTTAACAGGAAACTTCTCGTTTCCTATTAAATAAAAAGATTTTAACGCCCGCCGAAATTTTGCCCTGCGGGCAACGGCGATGGCGTAATCGAAAGCGGACACGCTGCAGGCGTGCGCCGCAGCCGCTTTCTTGTGCAAAACTATGAAGAAAATCGGATGTTTATCAGCTTGACAAAAACGGGGAATATGAGTATAATTAAAACAATTGTTGCATAACAATAGTTTTAATTCGGAGATGAGAAAATAAATGCCGCCGAAATGCAAATTCACAAAACAGGAAGTAATACAGGCAGCTTTGGATATGACCAGAGAAAGCGGTATAGGCTCTGTTACCGCCAGGGCTCTGGGAGAGAGGTTGGGCTCTTCATCAAGACCGATCTTCAGCCTGTTCAGCAGTATGCAGGAAGTTCAGCAGGAGATCATAAAGGCTGCAAAGCTGCTGTATTATGAATACTTGAAAATTGATATGGAGGCAGGGGAATATCCTGTTTATAAAGCAAGCGGCATGGCGTATATCCGCTTTGCAAAAGAAGAAAAAGAGCTGTTTAAGCTGCTCTTTATGCGTGATCGCACAGGTGAGCAGGTCACGGAAGATGAAGAAATGCGTCCGAGCATTGAGATAATTATGGATAGCACGGGGCTAAACGAGCAGGAAGCCGCTGAGTTTCATCTGGAGATGTGGGTATATGTACACGGATTTGCAACTATGATAGCCACATCGTATTTGGAATGGGAGCGGGACACGATAAGTAAAATGCTCACGGACGGATTTAAGGGACTGAAATCGCGCTTTTCGGAAAAGGAGAAAACAGCGTGAAAAATCACGCTGAAGTGATTGTAATGGAAGCGATAAAAACGATCGGACTTACGAAAAAATATAAGGACTTAACTGCCGTTAACAGTTTGGAGCTCACCGTTGAAAGCGGGGAACTGTTCTCTCTGCTCGGCGTTAACGGCGCGGGAAAAACAACAACAATAAAAATGCTTTCCTGCCTTACAAAACCAACGGGCGGCGATGCGCTCCTTTTCGGCAGAAGCGTTGTAAACGAAAGCTCGGCGGTTAAAGAAATAATTGCCGTGTCCCCGCAGGAAACGGCTGTTGCGCCAAAGCTGACGGTTAAAGAAAATTTAGAGCTTATGGCGGGTGTTCACGGATTTTCCGGAGAAAAAACAAAGTCAAGAGTTTATGCGTTAACGGAGCAGTTTGAGCTTGGAGATATCATAAACAAAAAAGCGGGAAAACTCTCGGGCGGATGGCAGCGCAGGCTCAGCATTGCCATGGCTCTCATCTGCGAGCCGAAAATACTGTTTTTAGACGAGCCGACGTTGGGACTTGATGTTATCGCAAGAAGCGAGCTGTGGGATAATATCCGTTCTCTTAAGGGCAATATCACCGTTATTTTAACAACGCATTATATGGAAGAGGCCGAAGCGCTGTCCGATAGAGTTGCGATTATGAAAAGCGGAAAGCTCCTGCTTGCGGGAACGGTGAACGAAATAAAAGAAAAAGCCGGAACGGACAAATTCAGCGAGGCCTTTGTTCGTATTGCAAAGGGGGAGAACATATGAAAATGCTCACATTTTCTGTTCGGAATGCAAAGGAGATCTTGCGCGATCCGCTAAACCTTGCCTTTGGTTTGGGGTTTCCTGTTATTGTTCTTTTGCTTTTGAGCGTCATTCAGGCAAATATTCCCGTTGATATGTTTCAAATTGCCCGTTTAGCTCCGGGGATAGCGGTTTTCGGGATGTCATTTATGACTTTGTTTTCGGCAACGCTTATAGCCAAAGACAGAAGCAGCGCACTTTTGCAGCGGCTTTATACAACTCCGCTTTCCCCTAAAGATTTTATTTTGGGATATATCCTTCCCGTGCTCCCGATTTGCGCTGTGCAGATGCTCATTTGCTATGCGGTTGCCGCGGTTCTGGGATTGGAGCTTTCGGTCAATATTCTTTTGTCCGTTGTTTTTGCTCTTCCTGTTGCTCTTTTCTTTATCGCTGTGGGGCTGCTCTGCGGCAGCGTATTCAACGATAAACAGGTGGGCGGAATTTGCGGCGCGCTGTTCACCAATTTGTCCGCATGGCTGTCCGGCATATGGTTTGATGTGGAGCTTTTGGGCGGAACCTTTAAAAAGATAGCGAACGCGCTGCCCTTTATCCACGCGGTTGAAATGGAGCGCGCCGTTTTAAGCGGAAACTATGCCGGCGTTTTCCCTCATTTTTGCTGGGTTGCGGGATACGCCGCTGCGGTTATTATTGCCGCCGTGTTTGCGTTTTTTCATCAGATGAAAAAGCAATAAGAAAAAAAAGAAAGCACCGGGCTTGCGGTGCTTTTTTTTATTTAATAGGAAACTTCTCGTTTCCTATTAAATAAAAAGATTTTAAC
>JAFLUL010000126.1 GCA_022508845.1 Oscillospiraceae bacterium
GTTCCGAATTTGCCGAAGCCGTCGGCCGAAAACAGAACCTTATCCGCTATGTCGTAGGTCATAATAACCTCCGGCCAATGAACCATAGGCGCGGCAATAAACGAAAGGGTGTGTTTGCCCAGACTGAGAGTGTCGCCCTCGCCTACAATAAGCCTTCTGCCTTCAAAATCGGTTCCGAAAAAGCTCTGCATCATTGAAAACGCCTTAACGGACGAAACTATTACCGCATCGGGATAGGTTTTCATAAAATTTACGATATTCGCGCTGTGATCCGGCTCCATATGCTGAACTATAAGATAATCGGGCTTTCTGCCGCTGAGCGCGCTCTCTATATTATCGAGCCATTCGTGGGTAAAATGAATATCAACTGTGTCCATAACGGCGATTTTCTCGTCAATTATCGCATAGGAATTATAGGCCATACCGTTCGGTACGGTATATTGCCCCTCAAACAAATCAATTTCTCTGTCGTTCACACCAACATATTTTATATCCCTTGTTATTTCCATAAAAGCGCCTCCAACGTTATTTTTAGCTATAATACCACATAAAAAAAGCAAAGTAAAGCTAATATTGAGCCTCTATTTCCTCCGCCGATAAATCGCGCTTATAAAAGTCATTGCGCTTTATATGCCTTAGCTCATGGATAAAACTCATTTTTCGCTGCTCATCCGAAAGGCTGCTGTTTATATAAACATTATAATCTCCCTGCTCGTCCGGCAGCGTAAACGCTCTTACATTGCAGGGAAGGGAGATCTCACGAATGATTATATTCTCCAATTTTTACTCCTTTTCATTCGCCTACAAGGGCGTCAACAAGCTTTATTATGGTGTCTAAATCTTCCTCGCTCGCCTTTTGAGAGATATCAAACAGAAGCATTCTTTTCTTAAAAAGCTGTTCCTTTTTATCGTCAGCCGAATCGGGATCGCTGAGCAGAAAACTCACCGGAACACCGAAAAACCTTGCTATTTTATCCAGCGTTGCGGTTGAGAGCTGTTTTGTTCTTCCCATTTTAAGTTCTGTAAAAACCGAGTTTCGTATGCCGGTATTTTCGGCAAGAACAGATAGCTTTATGCCTCTATCATCACACAAACTCTTTATCTTTTCATAAGTATTCATAAGTTTTTCCCTTCAAAAATTACAAAAAAAGGTTGACATTTACAGAATTCTGTATTATTATAATAATGGATTTAATACAGTATTCTGTATTTTTCACCAAGCAATGAATATCTTAATACATAATTCTGAAAAAGTCAAATAATAAATTGTAAATTTTTCAAAATTTGAGCTTTTTGGGGAGAAATCATTTTCAGTTTGCTGTATAATCCTTGCTGAGGGATTTGTTCTATGGGATCATTTCTGATTTTATCACTGTCAAAGTACTAATAAATGTACTCAGGAAACAAAAAGAAGGAGAAAAAATGGCAAATAAAACAGTTGAAGCGCTCATCAAATGTCCGTTTTTCGTCAATGAAAAAAACAATATCATTGCGTGCGAGGGGTATATTAAAAACACTTGTATGATAACCAAATTTTCCGGAGCAAAACAAAAAAAGGAACACCTGAAAAAAAACTGCTATCACTGCACGGGCGGAGCATGCTTTATGGCGATGAGCTTATTTGCAAAATACGATAAAGAAGATGACTGAAAAAAGAAAGCCGGCGAAAATATTTCGCCGGTTTTTTCTTTTCAGACAGAATCTGATAAAAATCAATCTTATGCTTCGTCCTCGGTGTCGCCGCCAACGCCTAAAGATGTAAAAAATGCCATGATAGCGTTATAAAGCTGAACCAAAAACTGATAAAGCGCGTTAAAATCAAATTTCATATTTGTTCACCTCTTAAAGGAAAAATGCAAAACCCTGTTTTCAGACGGTTTTATTCGCCATCGGTTTCATCGTTGGAGTCGCCGCCGAAGAGACCTTCAAAATCGCTTACGAAGGGAATTGACTTGCCCAAAAACTGAGTAAGGGCTCTGAAAACTGATCTGAGTAAAGATATTAAGCTGTCAAAGAAATCCATAAATATATCCTCTTAAATTATTTTTTATTATTCGCCGTCAACGGGAGGCTCTGCGCCCTCATCTTCGGATGAATCAGGAAAGAGCTTTATTCCGATATACTCAAAAAAGCTTGCAACGATATCAAAAAGTCTTTTGAAATAATTTACCCAATCCTCTACGGATTTAGTGAAATCCAGTTTCATATATAGCACCTCTCTAAATTATTTTAATATTATTCTGCATCGGGATCGGCAGTTTCGCCTTCATCCTTTTTTTCCGGAAGAACGAGGATTCCGAGCCAGGCCATTATCTGCTTGAAAACGTTGAGAATATTCTCGATAAACGCAAGAATATCAGCCTCAGAGATATTAAGAATTGAATCCATACAAAACACCTCACTTTCAGATTGACATTATTTCATTTTTATATTATCACAATCCCAAAAACAAGACAAGCGGAAAATTGCCAAAAAAAATCCATAAAGGCAAAGTTTACATTGTGTTCACAAATCAGCAATAATCCTGCGAAACTCGGCAAAAAAAACCGCTGAAAACAATAAAGCGATTCACCGCATATCTGCGGCGCAAACGCTGATAAACAAAAAAATAACGGCTGTGCCGTTATTTTTTTAGCATGCTAAAATCAAGTTTTAAATTATTCTTCATCATCGGGGAGGTCTTTACCGGTAATAGCGGCGAAGATTCTCTTAAGAGCTTCGAAGAAAGCCTTGATGACATCCAAGATCTCATCTATAGTCATGAGTTACACCTCTCTTTCATAGAAACAATATATAATATTGCAATATCATAATATCATAGAGTTTAGCAAAATACAATATAAAATTTCAAATATTTTCAAAAATTTAAATATACATAACAATTTCGCAAAGTTTTATATTCTCAGCCAAAATATTGACATAAGGGTGTATAATTGTTGATGAAAAAAACAAATGAAAAAGGTAAATCCGCTATGAAAAATATGATCGCAAACTACCACACCCACACTTACCGCTGCTCGCACGCCTCGGGAGAGGACAGGGAGTATATCCAAAACGCGGTTACTATGGGGCTGAAAACTCTCGGATTTTCGGATCACTCCCCCATGATATTCCATTCCGACTATTATTCGGAGTTTCGCATAAAGCTTAAAGACACCGAAAACTATTTTTCGTCGATAAGCTCTCTAAAAGAGGAATTTAAGGATAAAATAAAAATTCTTGCCGGAGTTGAGGCGGAATATTACCCGGGCTGCTTCAGGGATTTTCTTGACTATATTTCCGCTTATCCCCTTGATTATATGATACTCGGTCAGCATTTTATTTGGGAAGAGGAAAACGGGATTCGCTCCTTTAAGCAGACCGATGACCCGAAAACTCTTGAAGAATACTATAAAAATGTTCTCGAAGCGGCGCAGACGGGAAAGTTTTTGTATATAGCGCACCCCGACGTTATAAACTATACAGGAAACGCAGACGCATATAATAAGCTCACAAAAGAGTTTTTGCGTGAAATAAAAAAATATGATATTCCGCTTGAAATAAACCGCCTCGGCTTTTACGAAAAAAGGCAGTATCCGAGGGAGGCGTTTTGGGAGCTCTGCGGAGAAGAGGGCATAAAGGCTGTTATCGGACTTGACGCACATTCGCCGCAGGTAATTCTCGATGAAGAGACCGTTGACGGCTGCATCGCATTTGCCGAAAAACACGGAGTTGAAATAATAAGGGAATTGGATTTCGGCAAATACAGACCTGACTTCCGATAAACGATCCGGAATTCGGAATTACCACAAGCATTTAACGTTTTGATTATAAAATAATGCAAATTATAATTTCGATTTTTAACAGAATTTTCAAGGTTAATTTTAATGTCTCATTATAAAATATAAGCAATTCAGAAATACGCATTCCGAACAAGAAAGCGGCTGCAGCGTGTCCGCTTTCGATTACGCCATCGCTTTTGCCCGCAGGGCAAATTTCGGCGG
>JAFLUL010000127.1 GCA_022508845.1 Oscillospiraceae bacterium
GTGTTTTATTTGCTGGAGAGCGACGGATCTCTTCATGCGGTTGATGAATATTCCGTAAACGAGCTTGACCACAGCGATATGAAGAAAGACGGTATGACGGTAACAGCGCTGAATCTTTACGGCAACTCAGGCAACGTTCTTGCAAAGATATATTCAAAGGGGATCAAAGGCAGCTTTGAACACAGCTTTACGAGCGAGGTCACGGCAGTTTGCGCCGGAGCTTCAAACGCGGCGTTCGTTTTCGGAAATGAAATAGAAATTTACGATCAAAAGGACGTTCTTACCGGAAAAATATCTCTCCCGCAGGCATGTTTGGGCTGTACTCTCTCCGACAACAGGATATATGTATGTGTTTCCGGCGGAATTTACAGCTTTAATGTCAGCGAGAATTATGAGGTGGAATAATGAATGTAAATGTAATTGATATATCCTGCATTGTTATAGTCCTTATTTTTGCCGCATACGGTTATTCAAAGGGAATAATGAAGTTTGTTTTTCATTTGGGGGTAACGCTTGTTTCCGCGATCGGGTCGCGTCTTGCGGCAGTTCCCGTTACGAATTTTTTATACAGCAGCATCCTTCAGGATAAAATAACCGTTCAGCTATATAAGCTCCTTCCGTCCGGTTCCGTAAGCGGAGGCATAAATGCGATCATAAACGCCGTAACTGCCGCTCTTCCCGACTCTGCGGTAAAAATTGCCGATTCTTTGAATCTTCTTCCCAAAAACGGCGAAGCTATATCGGACGAAATACTATCGGTCGCTCAGTTGGAGGCGCAATACATAAGACCAATTGTTACAAAAGTTGTTCTGATTATTACAACACTTGCGATTTTTGTTGCGCTCGTGGTTATACTTAGTTTGGCGGTCAACTTTATAAACAAAAAATTCTTTGAAGAAAAACACGGTGTTATAAGCACTGCAAACCGAATTCTCGGCGGTGTTCTCGGAATCATACGAGGCATTATTCCCGTTGCTTTTCTCTGCGCCGTTTTAATCTTAACAGCACCGCTTTTTGAAAACGAAAAGCTGTCATTTATGATTGAAGGGTCATATGTCTGCAATGCGATCGCTGAAATTTTTTAACTGAAGAAAGGTAGTTAACTATGGAAACAAAAAAAGAAGGGTTGTTCAGCAATGTCTGGACCGTTCCGAATCTCCTCTCATTTATAAGAATACTTCTCATACCCGTTTTTGCCGTGCTGTTTTATAAAGGTCAGCTTGTTTGGGCTGTTGTTGTTCTCGCTCTTTCGGGCTTAAGCGACTTTTTTGACGGCAAAATAGCCAGACGTTTCAATCAGATAAGTGAACTCGGAAAACTGCTCGATCCCGTTGCCGATAAACTGACTCAGGCAACCATAGCCGTTATGCTCTTTTTAACTTTCTATAACGCCCAGAACCGCACTCTTCATCTTTTTGCGTGGGTATTTTTGCTGTTTATTATTAAAGAGCTTGTAATGCTCATAGGCGGTGCGATTATGCTCCTTGTTGGTATCCGTCCGGGAGCCGCCGAGATCTACGGTAAAGCCGCAACAATGGTATTTTATCTCGTTATGATCTGTATAATGGCGTTCGGCCCTGAGGTAGGTGCGTTCAGAAACGAAGCAGGCGCCGTAGTTCAGCTTTTCACCCTTCCCGAAACCCTGATGATGGTTTTGGTCGTTATCGCCGTTATAATGACCTTTGTTGCTTTTTGCAGCTATATGCCCGCTCTTCGCCGTCAGGCGAAGGAGAGATTTTCTCCCGAGGGAAAGGCTAAATTCAAGGCCGAAAAAGAAGAAAAGGCCGCAAAAAAGAAATCTAAATAATACATAAAAATCGAAAGGAAACAAATAATAACAAAATGAATGTGAAACTCTGCTCGCGGTGCAAAAAGAATCCCGCGGTTATATATATTTCAAAAATTGAGGGCGACAAGACCACTCAGGAGGGTCTTTGCATAAGCTGCGCAATGGAGATGAATATAGGTCCTATAAAGGATATGCTCTCGAAGATGGGAATAACTGAGGACGATATAGATTCCCTCAATGAGCAGTTCGGAAACGCGTTTCTCAATCCCGACGGAGACGACGGCTTTGAAAACGGCGGTGCGCCGACTCTTCCGTTTCTGCAGGGGCTTTTCGGCGAACATGGTGTGGCAAAAAACGAAAAGAACGGGAATGTGGATCTTCCGGCCGAGCTTGCGGATGACAAAGGCGGAAGAAAAAGACCTTTTTCCGGGAAAAAAACGGAACAAAAAAAATCCAACCGTAAGTTTTTAGCTCAGTATTGCTCAGATCTCACCAAAAAGGCCGCCGACGGCAAAATAGACCGAATCGTAGGCAGGGAGGATGAGATTTCCCGAGTAACTCAAATTCTTTGCCGCCGCAGCAAAAATAATCCATGCCTTATAGGTGAGCCCGGCGTTGGTAAAACCGCCATAGCCGAAGGGCTTGCTCTCAAGATAGCTGCAGGCGACGTTCCCGCAAAGCTTCTCAAAAAAGAGATCCATCTGCTTGATTTAACCGCTCTTGTTGCCGGAACGCAGTTCAGAGGTCAGTTTGAAGCGAGAATAAAGGGGCTTGTTGACGAGGTAAAGGCTGAGGGCAATATAATTCTGTTTATAGACGAGGTTCATAATCTCGTAGGAACAGGGGACGCCGAAGGCTCAATGAACGCCGCCAATATCTTAAAGCCCGCTCTTTCAAGGGGAGAAATTCAGGTTATCGGCGCAACGACATTTACTGAATATCGCAAGCATATCGAAAAAGACGCAGCTCTCGAAAGACGTTTCCAGCCCGTTAAGGTTGAGGAGCCTTCAATTGAGGACGCCTATAAAATGCTGCTCGGTATAAAGGAATACTATGAAAAATTCCATAAGGTAAGAATTTCCGATACGCTTTTATATAAGACCGTTGAAATGAGCGAACGCTATATTAACGAGCGTTTTCTTCCCGATAAGGCTATTGACCTTCTCGACGAAGCCTGCACCTGCGCAAATCTCAGAAATAAAGCAATAAGCGATTATGAAGCGGCTCTTAACCGTCAGGAAGAGCTGAAAAACGAGGAAGCGGAGCTTATGAGCGTTGCCGAAAATCCCGATTATGAGGCTATAGCCAAGGTGCGCGCGGATATACTTCAAAATGAGAGCGCTCTTGAGGAGCTGAAAATAAAGGCCGAGGATAATTATGTAACGGAGGACGATCTTGCCAAGGTTATAAGCCTTTCAACTGGCATCCCGGTTAAAAAGATAGTGGATAGCGATATGGGCAAGCTCGCCGATATGGAAAAGCATCTCAAAGATCGTATTATCGGGCAGGATGAGGCTGTAGAGGCTGTTTGCGCCGCAATCCGCCGCTCAAGAGTTCGCCTCAGCCCCATAAAACGCCCCGCGTCCTTCATTTTTGTGGGCCCCACCGGTGTTGGGAAAACAGAGCTTGTTAAGCAGCTTTCAAACGAGCTGTTTGATACTCCTGAAACGCTGATAAGGCTTGATATGAGCGAATTTATGGAAAAGCACAGCGTTTCCCGCCTTATAGGCTCTCCGCCCGGATATGTGGGCTATGATGAAGCCGGCCAGCTGACCGAAAAGGTGAGAAGAAAGCCCTATTCTGT
>JAFLUL010000128.1 GCA_022508845.1 Oscillospiraceae bacterium
TATCGGAATATTTTGTTCCCTTGCCAAGTTCAAAAAGAATATGCCGCGCCTCCATATATTCAGTTCTCGCATAAAGCTTGGTTATAACAACTTTAAGCTTCCAAGCCGCTAATGCCAGTATATACCTCTGATAAGCCAGTTCCCCTGAATAATCTCCCGGCTTAGGCTTTGCCTCTTCGGCTTTTTCTTCGTCAAAAGTAACTCCGGCTCTTGCGCAAACAGAATTTATTTTGCCTCCTATCGCGATAAGATCATTTTTGTATGAAATAAAGGCGCAAAGGTTATCTGTCGGTTCATCCTCCTTTGTCCAAACACCGAGAGAAATATCATAAACAAACATCTTCCTTTCTCCGTTTTCCAAAGCCGACATATAATATTTTGTTCCGTTGGTTCCTGCAATAGCTTCGTTCATAGTGTCCGCTCCAAGCGCTAAGGATATAAGAGAGGGAAATCCGCCCGGATTTATCCGCATAACGCCGTGATCGCTTTTGTAATAAACATAACCGCTTATCTCCTTAAGGCTCTTTTCGCTCCCCTTTTGAACGCCGATATCGCCGATTTTTGAAATAGTATAAGTCGCAGGAGAACTGCCCGAAACAATAAATACCGCGTCTCTCTTAAAGAAAAAAACATATTCCTCTGTCGATATGCATCCGGTCCAAACACCTGCGTGACCAACACTCGCGATATAGCTGTCCGCCGCTGTCCCCTCAAAAACAAAAAAGTTTGTTGGATCTCCGAGAGCAGAAGCATATATCTCGTTAACAAATTCTCCTTTGTCGTTTTCGCCGTATCTGCAGCCCCAAATGCGGTTATTGTGTTCGCAAACGAAATCAAAAACCGGACATCGCCTCATAAAAACCCATTCCGTATTTTCCGAAGGAGCGATATAGCCTTCAACCGTCATATAGCTACCGGTCCCCGCAACAGTATGTACAATAAAGTTATTTTTTTGTCCGTCTGTTCTCTCAGCCTCAATAGCGTCTCCCGCCTTAAACAGTCCGAAATTAAAATTATTTTCTTCCTCGCTGTTAAGAGTAAACTTCACATACATCTGAGTAACGGATATCCAGTTTTCATCTGTTTTGCTGTAACGGTATAGGCCGTTCTTCGTAGTATCAAACCAGTAATCGCCGTTCTTTGGATTCTCGGGCGCATTATCGGCTGATTTGACGTCGATATCCTCGCTCTCGGAATTGCAAAAAGAAGTGTTACAAACTATACTTGCATAAATCTGCACCGGCGCAAGATCAGAAAAATCATTTTTAAGAAGATATCCTCCGGGAGATATAAAGATATCTCTCCCAAAAGGAACTATCTGCTTTACCTCCTGCCCGGTATCTGCTATGTGCTCTCCCTGGGCAACAACTCCCGTATCGCAGGCTATAAAAATCTTATCGTCAACCACCGCTGCGTCAACAGGCTTTCCCGGAAACATAGCGGAATATTTTTCATCATTAAAATTATTTTCAAATTTCATTCTCTGCGCTCGGGTTTTTGCTGTGGGATATTCATCTGCGGTCATATTGAGCATATCGCTCCACTGCCCGTCATTTATTCTCTCGTGAACATTTATCCCTCCGAAGGATGAAACCATATATCTGTTTTGCGATATATTATTCATTATTTTTCCTCCTTTATATTCCGTATATATCGCTTTTCAGCAAAGATCTCTGCTTCGGGAAATGCGTTCTTATCCAGTATCTCGAAAGATTGTCAAGAATATTCTCAAAACGTTCAAGACTGTTATTTGCGTTTGCTATCTGATTTTCTCTTAAATCCATTTTATAACAGCAATATTGAACATAAACCTCATCATAAGGAGGAGGTGCCAAAAGCTCAGTATTCATATCGTTTTCGCTGCTGTAACCAAAAAACGGATACCCGTCTCCATCTTCGGAATTATCAATTATCTCCCGTTTAATTCTCCATTCCAAATCATTTATAAAGCTTATAAGCAGCTCTGCTTCACCAGTTGGGCTTCTCATTTGCTCTACGTTCTGAATAACCTGTGTGATAGTCATAAAATACCCTCCTGCATAACTTCACAAAACGCCCGCAGCGTGTGTCCGCCGCGAGCGTTTACTTTACTTAGATGCCTTTTCAGTTATATACTCTTCATTAAGCTCGCTTTGCTTCATCGAGTTGTTGATAACCTCGGCAAACATCGGTTCAACCATAACGGTCTTGCCTTTTTGTATGAGAATTCTTTTTCCGTTGACCGAAACAAAAAGCGAATTGTCATCCTTGCTCTGCTTCGGCACAAAAACGGGGACCTTCTCGGCATTTTGCTTTTTATCCATTTTGTTCACCTCAGTTTCCTTCGGCAGTCGCCGAAAAGCTTGAACCGCTCTCAACGCGAAGAAGATACTCATTGTGTAAGAGCTTCGCAACCTTTGTTGCCTTCCAACCTATAGAGCTTCTCTGATTTAGATAATCGCCGGGAACCTGACCTCTTCCTTTTATGATTGTCTCAAGGCCGCCGCCGGTTATCTCGGTAATGGCATAAGCGTTTTTTCCCATAAAAAGTGTGCTGAAAACCGCACTGCCGTCCTTGCCTTCGCCGCCGAATATTTTTGCCTCGGTGCTCTCAACAAAGCGAACGCCTGCAATCTTGCCTATTTCGCCGTTGAATATGTTCGTAACATTTGAGTACTTCTGAATGTCAATCCATTCATTGCCGGAACCCAGCATAAGGTCATAAGCTACGCTCGGATGAATGATAGCAACATAACTGCCGTCCGAAAGCTTCGGTGTGTTCATATTCTTAAGCGCGGTAGCCGCCTTAAACACCAGATTAACGGTAAGCTTGCAGTTTTCGTTTATATCGGCGCGTGATGTTATCTCTTTTTCACTGCCGCTCGATGTATCGGGAGCATATATAACGTTCGTGCCGGCGTTGAGCTCGTTTCTTGTAACAGTGTCAAGGGTAACAGCCGCCTGATCGGAGAGTTCCTCAACCGCCTCTTTGATAATATTGTCAATGGCAGTCATTTCAAGCATATCGGTTGTTTCAATATATGAACCGTACTGCTCAACCGTTGCCGTGATAGTCCCAACCTCCAGTGTCTCACCTGTAGGAGTAACGCCTTCGGTGATGGGTTTTAAAGCCTTTGGCAATTTAGTAAACTGTCTGAATTCAATAGTTTTGCCCCCGTGCTGCGGAATGGGCTTTTTAACGCCGAACTGGTCGTGAACAAGCTTCGGACCTGCAAGAGCCAAAAGTGCACGGTCATAAAATGTCTTCATTTCAGCGGAAAGGTTTCCGCTTGAATTGGCAGTATCTTCATTAACGTTATAAGTACCAGCATTAGCAGGATCGCTGCCGCCGGTGTAGTTTACGTTGTCGCCCGCTGCAAATATCTGCAACGGCGAATGGATTATAATTCTCTTCATTTCTTTCACCTTTTTACCTCTCATTGTTATTTTTTAGCCGTGCTGTAGAAGAGCTTCAAAAAGTCCGCATCGCTCATAGCGTTATAATCGGTTGACTGCTGAACGGCCGCAGCGCCCCTCGTTCCTTCCGTAGGTCT
>JAFLUL010000129.1 GCA_022508845.1 Oscillospiraceae bacterium
GCACGACAGCCGGCAAGGGTAATAAAGGTCAGCAGTCACGCACTGGAAGCTCAGTGCGATAAAAACAGTTATAAGCATTATTCCCGCTCTTATAACGGAGGGGGAGAGTCCTGTTATTATCATATAACAGATAACAAATAGGGAAGCGAAAATATTAGGAGCTATCTTAATTCGCGAACGCTTTCTGAGTATAAGAAATATAATCGCCGTCCAGAGAGATAAGTGCATTCCCGACACTGCAAATAAATGCGAAGCACCGCTTATTCTGAGAAACGAAATAAACTCCTGAGAAAGACCGGATCTGTCGCCAAGCAGCAGCGAAGCCGCAATAGGCGCGTTTTCTTCTCCGAGATTTAATGTCAGCTTTTCGTTTATGCTGTGTCTGAATTTATTTATTTTTATAATAAAAGAATCGCCCGGACGCTTTTCGGATGCATAAACATAATCTGTATATGCGCTGAGCCATACGCCGGACGAAAGAGTGTGGTAATAGTATTCATTATAATCGGGAACTGAAAAAATTTCCGAGCTGTCTGTTTCAACAGTATCTCCAAGAGAAATATCATCGTAGCCTTTGCAGTATAAGTTTATCTTAAGTTTTGTTTTTGTTCCGTTTATCTCGCAGTCGCTTAAAGATATCAGCGTGCTGTTTTCTTTTTCGGAAGGGTAATCCGTAAGAGTACCCTTAATACTAACTGTTTCACCGAATAATGCTAATGACGGAGCAACAACTGTTCTTTCTTTATATATAAAGCTGAGGGTTGCCGTTATAAAAGCAAGAGCTGCTACGAGAAGTAATTTGCAAGCGCGGTATTTTTTCAAAAGACAGAGTATAGTTATTGCTATTAGAAAAACAAATATAACTGTATAAGCAAAATTATCCCCCGTGAACATTAAAATAATTGCCGCGAGGATCATTGCGAAACCGAAAATAAACAACGGTCTTTTTAAGTTGGTGTTTTCTTCGTTCATAAAAAAAGCTTTTAATCGTAAAGAATATGTGTTACAATAATATTTAGGGGGTTGACAAAAGATGAATAAGCTGAGAGAAGTTTTCCTAAACGCAAAAGCTCACTGGAATCATCCTGCTCAAGGAAGGTATATGCCGTATAAAGAAATAATGGGCTTCTCGGTGGGCGGTATAGGTGTGCGCCTGATAGTACACTGTATAAGTCAGATGGTTTTATCCATTGGTAATGTTTTAATTGGAAACACCATAGGAATACCGCCCTCAACTTTATACATAATCTATATAATAAGCGTTTTTTCCGGAATTCCTCTTACAGCACTAAGAGCTTCAATTATAGATAACACCAGATCATTAAAGGGAAAATACCGCCCTTATCTTATTTCTATGGGCATTCCTACCGTACTGCTTGGAATAGGCTTTGTTTTGATGCCTTATGAGGGAATGAGCCTTTTCTGGAAGTGCTTCACTGTTTTGGGATTTAATATAGGCTTCCAGTTCTTTTTTAATTTTTACAGCGACTCTTATAACAGCCTTATTAATGTTCTTTCTCCAAACTCGATTGAACGAAGCGATGTTTTATCTGTCAAATACATAATTGAGAATCTTTCACCGTCAATTGTTAATATCGTTCTCCCTCTTGTAGCAAAGATGATAACCGGCGAGAATACCCTTTACGATCTGAAAATATATAGGGTTTTGTTCCCGCCTATGCTCATTGTTGCATTTATTATATCTTTGCTTGCCTATGTTAACACCGAAGAAAAAATAGTTCAAGCTAAAACACATATCATTCAAATTAAATTCGTTGATGCGTTTAAGTCTGTTGCAAAAAATAAATATTTTTGGATAATATCCCTTGCCGGTTGGCTTGGTTTTCTTGAAAGCTCGTTTTCGAGCATCTTAGGCTGGATGTATAACTATCAAAAGGCAGCAACACCGGGACAGTATTCTGTTATAACCGCCATAACCGGAAACGCCTCCTTTTGGCCAAATCTTGCCGGACCGCCGCTAATTCGTAAGTTCGGAAAAAAGAAGATTCTGATTTGTACAAACATCTTAAACATCTGCTTTATTCTGCTTATGTTGCCTGTGGTTAGAAGTGCGGGAACTCCAAACATTGTTTGGCTTCTTGTCGGCTGCATTTTTATCAACACCTTTTTTACTGCCCTCGGCGACCTCTTAAATCCGAGCATACAGGCGGATATAAGGGATTATCAGCAGTATATAACAGGAGAGCGAATAGACGGAATGTTTGCTGCTGTTGGGCTTATCGGGAATGTTATAACCCTTGCAACAAGCTCGGTGCTTCCAACTATTTACGAACGCGCAGGGCTTAATTCCGAAGTTGCGGCTTCGCTCGGAGTTTCAAATGTTTATGATGTTTTGTATGTAACTGATTATTTTGTTAAAATTGCTTCAGTTCTCATTATGGCGTCAGCTGTTGGAGCCGTAATGAATCTTATCCCGTTCTTCTTTTATAACCTTACCGAAAACGATCAGCGTGCAATGGTGAGTGTGCTTAAAATTAGAGCATTATTTGAGGACTTTGCAAATAATGTTCTTAAACAAGAAAACCTTATTGAAGCCGTTGAGATTATTGAGAACGCAAAAAAATATAACGGTAAAAAGCCGAATAAATTAAGTAAAGAAGGCATAAAAAACGCCCGAAAATCGCTCGATAAAAATAAAATCAAACTCGCAAAAGAAGAATATAAGAGAATGCGCGAGGAAAATATTCTTATTGCCACCTCAGACAGAATTCTTGATGAACTGAATAAGTTTTCTTCCGAGCAGGGAATAGAGGCTTTGAAACGCGCCAGATATATAGAAAATGCCGGGCTAAACGGTTGCCTTAATATAGAACTTCCGTCTAAAAAAGAAATCAAGGCTATGCCTAAAACAACCGAAGCCGAGAAGGAGAGCAGACGTAATCTTTTGATGCTAAGAGAAAATATCCGATCTGCAAAAAAGGCTGTTAAAAAGTATTATCCGAACGGTATTGAGGACTTTGACAACAGCGTATTTGAAAAACTTTTTGCCGCTCAGGACAAAAATGAAAATGATATATCCGATACTGTAAAGAGTTTAAAACGCATGAATGAAGACGGGAATAAGGATATGGCATCAGCACAAAAGCTCAGACTTAAAGAGTTGCACTCAGTTAAAAAGGAAATAGAAAAAGAAATAAAAAAAGCAACTGATCAAAACAGCATATATTATCGTGCAGCTAAGCCTTATCTTGACGCAGTTAAGCTCATAAAACAGTTTGAAAACTACGGAAATTACGAGAAGATATTCGCGCTCTATAGCGAAACAGTATAATCATTTTTATTATACATTTCCTTATAAAACAAGTCAATAGTCCAAAAAATAAAAAATATTCATAAAAAACTCTTGACTTTTCCTCTATTCGCATATATAATAATGAGGCAGTTTGACGAGGACCATTAGCTCAGTTGGTTAGAGCAACCGGCTCATAACCGGTCGGTCCGGG
>JAFLUL010000013.1:0-18766 GCA_022508845.1 Oscillospiraceae bacterium
TTAAATAAAAAGATTTTAACGCCCGCCGAAATTTGCCCTGCGGGCAACGGCGATGCCTTAATCGAAAACGGACACGCCGCAGGCGTGCGGCGCATCCGCTTTCTTGTATTGCCATAAATAATCAGATATCAATTATTTCTCCGCTTATTGAAACGGTTACCACTTTCAGGGGAATATCCTTTCCGCTGTTCCCTAAAGCTCTTTTCGCTGCCATTTCCAATCCTCCGCAGCAGGGAACCTCCATACGAAGAACAGTTATATCTTGAATATTATTATATTTTATTATATCCGTGAGCTTTTCACTGTAATCAACCTGATCGAGCTTTGGGCAGCCGATCAGCGTTATTTTTCCTTTCATATAGTCCATATGAAAATTTGCATAGGCGTATGCTGTGCAGTCTGCCGCTATGAGCAGCTTTGCGCCGTTAAAATAGGGAGCGTTTATAGGGGCGAGCTTTATCTGACAAGGCCATTGCGTGAGAAATGAGCGCATTTTCTGCACAGGTGGTTCAAAAGCTTCATATTTTTCATTTGCTGTCTTTCGCGCCTGCATACCGGGGCAGGTAAAAGCTTGCCCGCTCTTACTATGCTGTTTTGAAGCGAGAACGGCAGCTTCGTTGTAGGCGGGAGCCTCGCGCTCTTCAAATGTTATGGCCTTTGCGGGGCAGCTCGGGAGGCAGTCCCCGAGACCGTCGCAGTAGTCTTCGCGCGCAAGCCTTGCTTTGCCGTCCACTATATCAATTGCGCCTTCGTGGCAAGCCTCAGCGCACATGCCGCAGCCGTTGCATTTTTCCTCATCAATTTTTATCAGTCTTCTTATCATAACGTCTCCTTGATTTTTTGTTTTAGCTCCTGCGCCTCGTTTAACAGAGCGTTCAGGGGTTCTTTTTCTATATCGCAGCTGAGATAGGAGAGAGCTTTATAAAAGAATTCGGTTTTTTCTTCTGAAAGCGGTACGTCGTTTTTATAGATAAACTCCGCCGTTTCTCTTATTTCGCAAAGAATTTGCAATTTTAGCGTTTTTATTTCATCGGAAGCGGTATATATCCGGTTCATATCATAATCTGAAGTGTTGCCGCACGGCATTTGACAGACGGCGCATCCGGGAGATATGCGTTTTTTTTCGGCGAGTATTTCGTATGTAATCGCGTCAGCATTTCGAGTGTCTGATGAAGCGGCCAAAGCCTTTATAACCAGATTATCGGTTTCTTTGGTTTTCGGATTATTATTGCATGCGCCGATAAGCCCTATAAGCGCGCTTATAATTCTATCCTCCCTCATAGCGGACTTCTCCTTAACGGTTGTTATATTTATCTAAAAAAGAGTGGGCTTCGCCCGCTGTTTTATAGCCGGGAAATGTGTCAAGGCAAACGGAGTGAATGCTGTTGAAAATGCTTTTTTCAATATCCGGATCATTTTGTTTCAGGCTGCGAAGAAGTTCTTTGATCTCCTGCCGTTTGGAGTCGCCGATGCCGTTGACGCTTTTAGCGTTGTTTTCGGTAAAGCGGCAGGCGCATTGGATAAATTCAAGGCCGTTATACCTCTTCCACGCCAGAATATCATCTTCGTGAACACAGTAAAGAGGGCGAATCAGCTCCATTCCCTCAAAATTCAAGCTGTGCAGCTTGGGAGGCATAGCCTGAAGCTGAGAGCCGTAAAACATTCCCATAACAGTTGTTTCTATAACGTCGTTAAAATGATGCCCCAGTGCGATTTTATTGCACCCGAGTTCTTTAGCTTTGCTGTATAAGTGTCCGCGGCGCATTCTCGCACATAAATAACAGGGGTTTTTCTCCTGTTTATTCGCAACGGAAAAAATATCGGTCTCAAAAACCGTTATCGGAATGTGCAAAAGCTCGGCGTTGCTTTCTATCTTCCGGCGGTTCAGCTCGTTATATCCGGGATCCATAACGATAAATACTGCCTCAAACGGAACATCGCTGAAACGTCCGAGAATTTGAAAAAGCTTTGCCATGAGCATAGAATCCTTGCCTCCGGAAATGCAAACGGCAATTTTATCTCCCGGGCAAATCAGTTCATATCGCTTAATTGCACCGATAAACGGATTCCAAAGCTCTTTTCGGTATTTTTTTATGATGCTGCGTTCTATTTTTTGATAAGGCTCCATCTCGTTTTTCATTTGTCAAGTTCCCTTTTTTTATTTTACAGCGTTTTGTTCATACTTCCCATTTTATAACCTCCGAGATCAAGCGTTACATATGTAAATCCAAGCTCTGTTAAATATTCATTTAATTCGGAGGCAATATTTGTTTCAAGTATTTTTGAAAAATCGCTCGGGTCAATTTCTATGCGGGCAATTTTGCCGTGTATACGAACCCGGACCTGATGAAAGCCCAGATCCAAAAGCCTTTGCTCGGCTTTATCCACCATGCCGAGCTTTTCTTCGCTTATAGTTTCTCCGTAAACAAACCTTGAAGAAAGGCAGGCGAAGGATTGCTTGTTCCAGGTGGCAAGCCCGAGAGATTTTGATAATTCACGTATGTCCTCCTTTGAAAGCTGCGCTTCTCTCAAAGGACTTTTTATTCCCAGCTCCTTAACGGCGATAAGTCCGGGGCGGTAGTCGCCGTTATCGTCCGTATTGGAGCCTTCGGCAACGGCAGCTATGCCGTTTTCTTTTGCAATAACAAGAATTTTATTAAAAAGCTCGTGCTTGCAGAGATAGCAGCGGTTTTTCGGATTTTGCCTGAAGCCGTCTATATTCAATTCATCTGATCTGCAAACGATATGCTTTATTCCGTTTTGCTCGCAAAACTCCTTAGCCTCGTTTAATTCCCGCTGCGGAAACGAACAGGACGATGCGGTAACGGCGATAACCTTATCTCCTAAAACATCACGCGCAACGCGCAAGAGAAAGGTGGAATCAACACCGCCGGAAAAGGCAACCGCAACACTCCCGAGAGAGCGCAGATAATCCTTTAGCATTAAGTATTTTTCCTCTTTACTTTTCATAAAATCTCCTAAATATATGTAAAAAATGTCAGAAGCTTACCTTTTTGCAGCCTGTTCCCGTTTCGGTTGAGCCGTCCGGCAGAGCTATTTCATAGGATATGCTTTCGGGGGCGGTGAGCGTTAGCGATATTCCGCTCTCGGTGCGTTCCCAGCGAACGGAAATTTTTCCCTCTTCGCAAATGTAATCAGCTTCGGCAAAAGTAAGCGATTTAATAAACGCAGGCTTTATTAAAACTTTCTTTCGGTCGCGCCCGGCGGGATTGAACCTAAGTCCCGCAACGGCACTGATGAACCAGTTTTTTATATCGCAATACATATGATGGTTGTGGGAATGCTGCGTTTCCTCGGGAAGCGAAAACCATTCGGGCAAGGTTGTGTCGCCAAAGCCTATCAGCGCGCCGTAGGAGGGGAATTCCTTTCTGGTTATCATTTTATATGCAAGCTCGCTTTCTCCCGCCTCGCTCAGAGCGTGGAAAATAACGCGTGCGCCGAGAATTCCAACGTCGAGGAAATCATCATTTTTATGTATTATATTTATAAGATATTTTTCCGCTTTCTCTTTTTCGTCGCTATTAAAAACTCCGTAATAAAGCGCCATAGCCTGACTTGTTTGGCAGCCGGTGTCTGCGGCGAGAGTTTCAGGAGCAATAAGGCTGCTTCTTATCGCATTTCGCATTTCGCCGTAAAGAGTTTCGGCATAGGCTTTTTCTTCTTTTAAACCGAGAATGTCAAATATAAACGCCGATTTTTGAGCGCAGGACATAACGGTAACGCTGTCCGTAAACTCAAGGGTTGATTTTTCCTCTCCGCCGATGGGACACCAGTCTCCGAGACCGTAGGCGAGAAGTCCGTTTTTGTTCCTTTTTCCGGCGGCGTAGCGAAGATATTTAAGAATTGCGGCGGCGTTTTCCTCAAGGATAGCCTTGTTGCCGGTGTAAATATATGTAAAATACGGAATAAAGATAAGTGCGCAGTCCCAGGCAGGGCCGTTGCCCCATTCATATCCCCAGCCCGCAGTTGGAATAATGCCCGGCAGAGAGCCGTCCTCGCGCTGAGCAGCGCGGATATTCCGCAGCCATTCCATATAGCTTCGCCCAACTCTCATAGTCATCAGCATATGCTCGGAAGAGAGCGCGGCGTCTCCTGTCCAGCCGTTTTTTTCGCGGTGGGGACAGTCGGTTGGAAAATAATAAAAGTTTGAGCGGTCGCTCCTGTCGCACATTTCATAGAGGGTGTTTGCCGTTTCGTCGGAGCAGGAAAAATGCCCAACGGTTCCCGTTGCGGAAGTGCAGATGATGAAGGTGAGCAGATCGTCGGTTGCCTGCCATTCATCTATCCCCATAACAAGGCAGTAGCGAAAACCGTGATATGTAAACGGAGGCTCAAAGACTTCTTCTCCGCCCTTGCAGATATAAACGTCGCGCTGGGCAAAGCCGTCGGGATAAAATTCAGTGTTATTATAATCAAGTTCTCCGTTTTTTGCTAATTCACCGAATTGCATAATTACCCGCTGACCCGCTCTGCCGTTTATTTTAAGGCGGATTATTCCGGCGTTGTTCTTCCCGAAATCGTATAAAAATCCCTCTCGGCCGTCGTTTTTGTCCTCGGGAACCGTTATTTCGGGAACGTCATCCCGGGGTATATAATCGCAGAGCCTTCCGCGGCGGATTTCTTTTGCTTTCAGCTCTTCGCCTGTTGGAAGAACGCTCTCAGCTTCGCAGATGCGTTTTTCTCCCTTAGGCGGCTCGCTCAAAAGAGCGTTTTTCCAGTTCTCATCGTTAAAATCGGGGAGATTCCAGCCGGGAATTTCGTTTCTTGCGTCATAGCGAACTCCCGCTCTGAGATCGTCAAAATAGAGCGGCGACGGTGCAGTTTTAACACTGCTGTCAGAAACGATTTTCTCTTTCCCCGTTTCAAGAAGAAAGCTTAGCTTCGGAGATGAACGAAAGCCCGCCTTATCAAAATCCCAGATGCTTCCGCCGGGAGCATTTTGCATTCCGTTTCCGAGCTGAAAGCCCAAAACGTTCTTTTCGGCAGCTCTTATATAAGGCGATAGGTCGTATTCATCAAAATAAACAATGTCGTCGGGGTTTGAAATATAAGGCGCTAGCAAGCCCTTTGTTATCTCTTTGCCGTTTATCCAAACGCGGTAAAAGCCCAGCCCCGAAACCAGCAGACGGCACTTATCGGTATCTGCGAAAAACGTTTTTCTAAAATACGGAGCGGGAACGAATTTCTGATAGGAGCTAAACTCCTCTGAGGCGCATATAAACTGTTTTGGAAATTCCATATAGATTTGTCCTTTTTTTTATATTTTATTATAACAGAAGATAAAAGTCAACAAATCAATATGGTTTAATAATAACACAAAACCGTAATTATTACAGCAAGTAATAATTGAATTTTTCTTTCAACAGCTAATTGAATAAGCAGAGCTGCCGCAAACCCTTATCGGATTTGCGGCAGCCCTGTTGAGCAAATATAAATAGGAAGGGCTTAATTAAATGATTTTCTTCCTTTTGAGGGCAAAATACATCCCAACGCTGCTGATGAACACCGAACTGCTTGCAAGGCAGATCCGAAAATATTTTGTGCTGCCCGAATCGGGGAGAGAAACAAGCTGAGAATTAACAAATGTTACTTCGAATTCCTCTTCATTTTCTATAACTCCTGAGATTTTCTTCAGCCCGATTTGAATATCCTGGGATGAAAGAGACGGCTCGACGTCGATCTGAGCAAGTTCAAAGCCGTTTAGCCCGGTCTCTTCAACGGTAAAACCGGTGTTTACGGGAAGATTTTCAAACGTAATTGTTTGACCGTGCGTCAAATGGATTTCTATTTCGCAGGTATAGAGGTTTTCTCCGTCCTTTTTGGTGAATTCGAGCGTTCCTTCCTCAGCTCCCGTGTAAAAATAGGAGCCGGACGGTGTTTCGCCCTCGGGAAGAGTTAATGTTACCTTGAATGTAAAGGGAATGGGGTTCGATTTATCGGTTGTAAGCTTTGTTATGCTCAAACTGCCGAAGCCCCCGTTTACCTTCTCCTCAATTATAACTTCATTGGAGGGTATCTCGTCATCGGGACCGTCGGGATTATTGCTGAAGGTCAGATGTCCGATGTTTATCCATATTGTGTCTTCTTCAACGAAAGGCACCTTAACCATAAAGCTTACGGTAACGCTGTTACCGACCTCAATATCTCCGAGACGCCAGGTTATGGTGTTGTTTTCATCAACTGTGCCGTTGTTGGAAATTGAGTCCTTAATAAGCTCCAGTCCTTCGGGAACCGTATCGGTTACAACAACATCGGCAGCCGTGTCGCTTCCGTCACTTGTTACGGTGAGATAATAGGTTACTGTATCGCCGCCGTAGACTGTCAGTCTATCTTTTGTTGGATCCGAGTCGTTCCGGGACTGCTCTTTTTCTATCATCATATGGGGAGTAGAATATTCATCCCTTATAACGATAACATTAACAGGGGAGAACACCATTGAAATATCAACCGGATCCCCGTTTTTGAGAAGCAGCACGTCGCGGCGGGAATTATACACAGCTTCTTCTCTGCCGTGGTTCTTTCTGAAAGTATCCTCCGCGGACTGCTGAGGACGCATCCAGAGATATCCGTTTTCTGTTGTTGAAAAAGTATATCCCTCCGGAAGCTTATGGTTGTCGCTGTATTCAGAGGAAGCATACTGCAGCGCCTGATCCCAGAAATGCATTGATATAGGGCTGTTTTCCGACAAATTTACCCAGCGGTCGATATACTTTTCAGGGGCTCTGAAATCATCGAGCTTTTTAGCTACAAAAAGATAGTTGTAAGCATCGATATCAAGAAGAGTTGAGTTAAGCAGAGTGTCGGCAAACTTCTCCATACTCTGAAACAGCTTTCCAACGCTGGCGAGAACCGAAACACCGTCGGTGTTTAATCCGTTTTCACCTGTTATCAGGTTTTCTGCGTTCCTCTCAGCCAATACCCCCGCGTCTATAAGCTCCGGGACGTAGCTGCCGTCTTCTTTAACGTAGACGCCGTTGTTTTTCTGAGGCCTATATGCGCTGGCATTTGCGTAAATGGTGAGATCGCCGACATATACCTGAACTATGGCTTCATTTATAGCAAAACCGTCCGGCGGGCTTATTTCGCGAACCCAGAAAAGGCTGTCGGTTGCTATCATATTCCAGTTAACCGTTGCATATCCGGGGATAACATCATCATATTCGTTGTGATCAGGTTCTATGCTGAAAATGAGCAGACCGTTTTCATCGGTAATGCCCGTTGCAACCGGGTTTTTCATCTCAACGGCGCTGTCAAAGCTTTCAAACAAGCCGAACTTCGCGTCCGGTATGGGATTTCCCTCAACGTCCTCTTTTAATACTCTCAGTTCGCGGCGTTCGTTCGGAATATAGAAAACGCTTCCGTAATATCTCGTAAAGGTGTTTATATCCGCAAGATTTACTCCTCTGTCGCGTGAGGTGTTTTCGGCTCCGTTTTGAACGTATGCCACATCGAGCCATTCTCTTATGCGTCCGTTATTGGTTTCGTAGTTTTTATCCCAATATGCTTCAAAATTCAGAGAAGCGAGATGGCTTTGCAGCGCGAGATATTTTTCCTCGTCGCTCATTCGCTTTACTTCATTTACATCATTTTTATTATTGGGATCCTTGCCGAGAAGAGCGGTTATAGCCTCCGCGTCAACCAAAACGCCTATCAGACGGAGGTCAACTCCGTCAACGTCGTATTCAGAAACGTTTCTGTTATTAACAAGGTAGCGCGAAGCATCGCCGGGAAGATTATTGAGATCAGCTATAAAGCGGGAATAGGCTTCCTGTCCATCGGCAGTCATTATGGTTTCATATTTGAAATACCAATCGGGACCTATCTCATCCGACACCTGGCGCATGGCTGCGGCAAGAAGATTGTGTCTCAGCGCCCAGCGGTAAGATTTTTGAAGATCGCTTCCGTCCTCATTTGACGACTCATAGTCATCGTGATCAAAATATTCGTCCGGCTGGTATATATCAACGATTCTGTAACCTGCCGTGTTGCTTCCGTAAATGGGATACCAGTTCATTCCCTCGCCGATGTCGGTGTAAATCATCGGAACTGCAAAGAGAAGTGCGCTTTCCTGATGCGGGCTTTGAATTTCCGCCTTGGTTCCCTCAATATCAAATATTATATTTCCTTCTTTATCTTTTCCAACGGTTGTTGTTGCGTAAAACATCTTTTCGCCGTTATCTTCAATAATGGCGGAAAAGCTTGCATACGCGCCGGTTTCATACTGATTCAGGACGGTGAATACACCCTTATAAGGCTTATCCTCCTCTTTAATATCCGGGTCGGGATAACCGTATTCCAAAACGATTGGAGTTAATAGCTTTCTCGCCCCGTCGGGGGGAGCAATTTCCTCCAGAATATAGTAAAACTTTCCTTCTGACGATGCGCGCGCTGCAAAGTCTATTCCGTTTAGAACGGCATAGCCTGTTTCATCGGTTGTAAAGAAATCTTCTGTAAGCGCTTGGGGTTCACCGTTTGCAGGCAGTCTCGGATTGGACGGATCGTTAGGATTTTTAATGTTATAAAACGGATTAACCTTTTCAAATTCATCGGCGGTATGGTAGGTTTCGCCCTGCTTGAAAACTCCCTTTTTAGGTTCGGCGGCATACAGAGCAAAAACCGCTCCTTCAAGGGGAGTTCCGTCCTCATCCACCTTATAAATCTTGTGGGGAACGCGCGGCTGGAGGTTAAAATACATCGCAAAGTTAGAATCCCAGTGTCCGCGCTCCATATAGAAAAGCTGGATGGTGTGGAGCGTGTCAAATGCAAATGTATTTGCATAAGAGCCGGTTCCCCAGGCAATATCATCGTCGTTTGCAACTCCGGCGGATTCAAATAAAGCCTTCAGAGTTGTTGTTGTCCAGGCATTGCCGCTCATCTTAACTCCCGAGCCGATTTGATAGTCCATAAGGCCGGTGTGAACTTCGCCTGTTGCAAAGTTTATTTCGCCGTAAACTCCGCTGTGAACGCCGCCGAGGTCGAGAACCAGAACGCCGTCAACAAATATCCAGCAGTCATCGTCTCCTGCAAATTTAAACACCATATCTTCGGCAACGGATTCAATGCGGTGATTTACCTGTCCGTTTACGGGCTGCTGGAAGTCAATCTTCATTGTAAAGCCGAAATGGTGGTTCATAACATCCGAGCGGGAGTTTACCTCGTCTTTGGTAAACTGAGTAAGCTTTCTCTGGCCGTTTTTGTCGGCGGTGCTTGAAACATCGGAAAAAACTTCCTCAGCCTTGTTGAACGGGAAAAACTGTCCGTGCGGCGATGTGCCTGCGGGAATAACGCCCCAGGTGTTAAAAAGCAGGAATTCGTTTGTCAGCTTGTCAAACTGGGCAAAATTAAGCTTACTGTCATAATAATAGTAGCCCTGGTCGTTCAGCTGCAAAAGCCCGGAAACGTTTTTAAAAGATGCTTTCCCTGCGTGGTCTGTTTTGGGATCGAAGAGATATGAAAGGCTCTCTGTTCGCGAAGCTTTCTGCTCATCGGAGCTTTCACGCAGGTTTGATAGGGTTGAGCGGGTAAAATCAGTCCAGATATCGCTGCCGAAGCTTTTGTTGAGCTGGAGCTTGGGATAGCCGCCGTAAAGCAAATTTTCAGCTATTCCCGTAATATTAGGACGCTCGTTTGTTGTACTGTGGTTCCATACGCCGTATGCACCGATCTCGCTCGGAGAAAAGCCTGCGCCGTTTGTTGGCGAGTTATAGAAAAACTTTATTAAGTGTCCGGTGTTTATCCCGCCGTTATATTTTTCTTCATTTGAACCAAGCTCATTATCTTTGATAACTGCAAACCAGGGGTTTCCCTTTTCGTCTCTGGAGTCGTCAGTTACACCCCAGTAGTCAAACAGGTTCATAGTTAAGCCCTGCGGCTCTTTTGACGGAACCGTTATCGTGCTGAGATCACCGAAATCAGCATCGGCGGTTATGGCAATGTAAAATTCAAGTAATTTCCCGTTTTCAGTAAATTCATCGAAAACAATGATCTGATATGCCGCAACTGTTCTTATCTTAGACGAAAATTCTTTTGATTTTGCCTCGCTGTAAACAATATCCAGAATGGCGGAGCTATGCCAAGCGTTTGCAGTGTCCTTAACGGTAATCGCGCTGTATAGCTCCTTTAGGGATTCTGCAAATGCCTCTTCATTTCCTTTAACATCTTTATAGTCTATATTGTTTAAAATAATGGCAAGACCTACGTCTCTTATCTGATAATAGCCGATAACCTGCCATTCATCGGAATTATTATATTTTTCGCTCGGCGCGTCCCTGTCGGCCGCGGTCACGCTGAGGGTGAGCTTTGCCCAGCTGTTCCTGTTGCCGTTGTCCCACTCCCAGTAATAGTTATCACGGGTTTCGATGGTAAAGTTGTAAGCTGATCCGCTTATATATCTCAAACCTACAGCGTCAATTACTTCAAAAGGTCCGCCCTCGTAATATTGGATCTGAACCTCATAACGCTCAAAAAAGCTGTCTGTAAATTCATCAAGCTCATCCGCATAAATTCGGTCGGGCAATTTAATTGCGCTGTTATTGTCATAAAGTGTGCCGATGTTGCCGTTATTGCCCTTAAGAGCTAATCTCCAGGCTTTAACGTCATAATTCAGAGGCTCATTTCCTGTGTAAATAACAACATAAAATTCAACCGCGTTGCCGCTGTCTCTCCAGTTCAGTCCTGCGTCTGTGTCCGGAGTCAGCTTATATGTTACCGAAATGTCGGATTCTCTCGCTTTTTCAACAGAAGAGATGCTGTAGGATTCATAAATTCCGTAGTCGGTCTGAACGTCGATTCTGTATGATGATTTGATTTTTTGAACCGTTTCGGCAAGCGCCTCGTTATCGGCGGCTCTTTCGCGGAATATAACCGTAGAGCTGAGATTGCCCGCTTCTACGCTCCAGCTGTTGTCGGCGGCGCTAAGCCTCCAGTTTGTAACGCCTTGGGGCTCGTTTTCGTTTATGATCTCAACATAGGCGTTAAATTCCAGCCTGTCAGATGATCCTGCCCAATAGAAGATTTTTGATGAGATTATTTTATATTTTGCCTTGAGCAGAGTTGAACCGGCCGTGTCAAAAATAACGTCTTCTATATCAAATAGCTGATCGGATCCGTTAACCGTGATTTGAAGTTTGTAGCCGGATTTTATCGTGTCGGCAAAGCTCTCAGCCTCGGCTTCTGTTATCTTAACGGGAATTGTTACTGTTTTGCCGTACCAATTTGCTTTATCGCTGTTTTCTTCGCCGTTTGTTGATTCAAGCCACCAGTCGGTGCAGTTTTCTATTGTTTCGCCCGTGGGTTCTTCATCGCTCGCAATCATCACATCAACATAGAAGGTCAGGAGATTTGAGCTTCCTCTCCAATAGAAGGTATCCTTTGCAGTAATAATGTATCTTGCTTTTGAGGATGTTGTTGAAGCCTCATCTAAAGCAACATCTATAATATCGGAAAGAGTGGTAGGACCGTTTAATGAAACCTGAATCTTATAGCTCTCTTTTATAACATCGCCGTAGGTTAAAACTTCCTCTTCGGTTATTTTATTTGAAAGGGTAACGATTGTACCGGTCCAGCCGGCCTCATCGGTGTCTGAACCGCCGCTTACGGAAACAAGCCTCCAGTTTGTTGCTTCCGTAAAAGTATCGCCTGCATTTGAACTGGGCACACCTACATTGAATATCAGCTTTCCCTGACCGTTCCATTGGATAGAATCTCCGCGGTTGTCAATTGTCAGGGTGAAGATCCATAGTTCATCCTCAATACTTAAGCCGGGATTGTATGCCGCAGCAGTAATGCTGTAATTATATCCGCTGTTGCTGTCTATTTTAACCGTGTGGTTTTCAATCAGATCCGCGGCAACATCTTCTTTAGTTGTTGTGCTGAAATCCACTTTGTCCGTACGCACATATGCGTCCTGGATCCTGTTCGCATTCCAGGTGCTTGCGTTATATAAATTTACTTGCTCGCCAACCCGTATACCGTTTTTTTGCAGCTCCCAGGCGCCTACCCAGTTATAGTCCGCTATGGGCATAATTCCGTATTCGCCGGAATTTGACACTGCAAGAACGCCGCTCACTGCAGATAAAACCGAACTGAACAGCATAATTATGCATAATAGGATTGCAAGCGGACGACGGCTTTTCATTTTTTCTCACTATAGTCCTTTTCTTAATGTATATAAATAGGCCTATATTATGATATAGAACTGACAAATTGTCAATACAAATTATCAATAACTTGTTTAATTAACAGTGAACTTTTTGTGAAAATATGAATAAGCAATGAATAAACTCTGAGTTTGTTCATACATATATAAAAAACAGACCTGACGGGAAAATCCGTAAGGTCTGTTCGATAAATATTCATTTTAAGTCTTGCATTAAAAGCAAAATTATATCAGTGTATAGAAGCAAAACATATCCGATAAAAGATATTTTGAAATGTTTTGCTTGTTGAGCGTTATGCCGTTTGCGGTGATATTTTCAAAAACGGCAGAAATCTTATTGCCGGAGCCTGAGGCGGAGTTTAGCTGCATCTGCATTTTTGCTGAATAAGTTATATTTCTGAACACTACGTCTTCTATAACGCAGTTTGAAAGTCCGTCTCCGTAAATGTCAACATTTATAGGACGGCCGTTGTCCCTGTAAATTTCTATGTTTTCAAAGGTCACGTTTCGAATGTCCGCTTGCCCCTCCTCGGCGATAATAACAAGTCCGCCTATCCGGTTGTTATCCCATACCGCGTCACGGTAAATTATAGAGCAGTTCCTGAATGTGACATCGGAGATGGGCTTGTTAACTTCGCCCGTTATCCCGAAGCATCGAGATTTTCCGTTCCACGCAACGCAGTTTTCAAAGGTGATATTATGAGCTATGGCGGTGTCGTCACCGCCAAGGGTTTTTACCTCAAATAAATCATCTCCGCTGCGTGCAAAGCAGTTTGAAACAGTAACATTCCTCGAATTGCATACCGCAAATCCGTCGCTGTTTGTTTTATACCCGAAAACAGCCACCCCGTCAATCCTGACATTATTGCAGAGGTATTGAACAACAGACCATTCCGGGCAGTTTACTACGGTGATCCCCTCTATAAAAAGGTCATTGCACCGGGTAAAAACCATGCCGTTTCTCTCGTGCCAGTCAAGCTGAGAAAGATCTATTGTGCCTCTTCCTGCAATCCGGATATTGTTTGCTCCGTCCGCGGAAATAAACGCATAACGGGTGCCGAAAACCGCGCCGCTCTCCGAAAATGAAGCGCGGTCATCATCCGACATAATGTCATAATTGTGGTTTGCAATGAGTAATGCGCCGGATTTAAGATATATGGTGAAATTGTCCGTTGGAACCGACATATAGTCCGCAAAATGAACTCCAGGTTCATATACTATTATATTATTTTCTCCGTATAGCTCCCGATAGTGATTTATTTCGGCGTCCTCGTCCGCCTTTTCTCTAACAAAAATCGTGTAGGCGTGCTGCTGATCGTTGTCGTTAAACAAAAAGGTGTAGGCTCCGCAGGAAGTGATAACAGCGGTGGCCTTTCTGCCCTTCAGCTCAGGGGTAATTCCAAAGCGCTCCGGGAGAATGACCGCCTTGAGGGGAATAAATCCCTTAATTGTCAGCTCTATCGAAAGAGAAAACTGTTTGTTGTCAACATCTATCATTGAATAGGAGTGAATAGCTCCGCGCCCGGTTTCGCCTACATAAACAAGAGTTCCGTAAACAGGCACCGCAGTACCGGACACCGACGCCTCAAAATAAGGAGAGATAACTATCCCCGAGCCTTCATATCCGGCGTTGCACTCATAATTTCCGTTTTTAGCCCGGCTTAAGAATTTTGATTTTGATATATTTCGCCCGCTCAGTGTTTTAACCGCTTCCTCAGGATATGTTACCGCGGTGAAAGAAACATCGGACACAGCAGGAGAAGTGTCCTCAGGCAGAATATGCTTTTGGCTTTCGCATCCCGAAAGAAGCGTAAACATCAGCACCAAGGCTAAAATTGCTGTCAACAGACGGTGTTTATTCATCATAATAACCTCCTTCAGCGGAAATTTATAAAAAAGCAGGATTCAGCGAAAGTATCATTTTTTTCTGTTACTGCTCTCGGTCATAGCGTCTCTTGCGTATAGTATCCATTTTGCCCGGTCAAGCGGGTTGGGGCCGCGCCGTTTTGCCGTTTTTCCTAATTCAAGGGGACAGGGCCGGTATCCGTCAAAAACCGAGAAAAACATTCCCTTGCCGTTTGTTAGGGATGCAAGGCGCACCGGATAATCAAGAGAGGTTGCAACGGGAAGCGAAGCTTCAAGCGTAAAGGAGTCCCCGGTTATAACAGGTGAATCAAATTCTCCGCGCATTCCTGTTATGTGGCTTATCACCTTTCCGAGATATTCGCCTCCGGCGGATATTCTGACTCTTAAAAAAGGCTCAAGCAGGGTGGTTCCTATGTTTGTAAGGCCGTTCATTATCGCCATGGGTGTTGCAACGAAGAAATCAAGCGGATGAGTGTGGATGGTGTGATGTTCCGCGCCAACGAGGGTCGCCTTGAAATCCGTTACCTCCCAGCCGAGCGGCCCCTGCTGGAGGTTATCAAAAAAGGAACGCCTTATATGCTCCTGATATTTATAAAAGCAGGTATTGTTCGGTATGTTTCCTCCGTCGTAGATAACGCCCGAGCCGAGGGGGAGGGGGTCAAATTTGAGCTTTAGCACCGCCCAGCAGGGTTTTGGCATAGTATATGCTTCAAAACCGAAACCCGAAGAAGACGGAGTTTCTTTATAAATAACCGAAGGCTCTGAAAAGTCCGCCGAAAGAGAATAGCGATCGCGAAGCAGAGATGATATAACCTCAAGCTGCATAGGGCCTGTGCAGGATATTATAATTTCCCGCTCATATTTTTCCCATCGGCAGTTGAGAAACGGATCTTCATCCGATAGCTCCCTCAGAGCAGAAAGCAGCGGCATAAGCTCCGCCTCATTTTTCGGCAGAACCTTAACTGATAAAAACGGATGGGTAAGTCTGTATGTATCCGAAAGAGCATTAGAGCCTATGGAATCAAAAATCTTTGCTGATTTAAGCCCGCAGAGTGCAGCGATGTCTCCTGCTCCGACTTGTCCCACGTCAATATATTTTTGCCCGTTGAATTTTCGTATCTGCGATATTTTTTCGCCCGCTTCATCATCTGAGGAGGGAATAAGATCGCGGGCGTGCAGTTCTCCGCCGTACATACGGACATGGGCTATTTTCCCCATAGTTTTGTCGTGCTCAATTTTATATATAAGCGCGCTTAAGCTTTCGCAAAGCTTTTTATCGGCGGAGGGCAGCAGAGCGATCACTGCGTCCAGCAATGGCTCAACTCCCGAGCATTTCTGAGCGCATCCGCCGAACACAGGGATTATCTCCCGTTTCTGAACGCTTGAAGCGAGCGCGATTTTGAGCATTTTTTCGTCAATTTCATCGCCGGACAGGAATGCCTCGGCTATTTCATCGTTATAATCTGCCGACGCCTCAATTATTCTGCTTTTTATATCCGGAATTTCCGTTACTAAATAATTCGCCAAGCCCTCGTTTTTAATCTCGCTCAGCCTCAGCAGGGAAGTCCCATCGCAGGGAAGCAGTCTCGGTATATCTTCGCAGAGTTCTTTGAAACGGCTGCCCGCGCGGTCTATTTTGTTAATGAATATAATTGTTGGAATTTTAAGCTTTGCAAGTGCCCGCCATAAGTTTTCGGTGTGCGACTGAATTCCCTCAACTGCGGAAACAACGAGAACCGCGCCGTCTATTGCCGCCAGAGAACGCTCAACCTCCCCGGAAAAATCCACGTGTCCGGGAGTGTCGATAAGATTTATCTGATTGTCCTTCCAAATAAAAGAGGTTTGGGCTGAGCGAACGGAAATACCCCTCTCGCGTTCAATGGGTAGCCAGTCGGTCTGAGTTGTGCCGCTGTCAACATTACCTGCCTTGCGCAGCGCACCGGACAGGTATAAAAACTGCTCTGTGAGCGTTGTTTTCCCTGCGTCAACGTGGGCAAGTATTCCTATATTATATATTTTATCCGGCGTCATAAAAACTCCTTTTTGCAGTTTCAGAGCTTCCTAAGTATTTATATTTTCATATATTCTCAATTAAACTGTATCATTATCCGCAATCGAATGAAATAAGTATAGCATAGTTATACAGTTTTGTAAATGATGGGTTGGTTTCACAATTGTTTCGATTGCGTTTTTCATTTTATTTCATACTATCCTGCGAGTTTTTCATCTGCAGCTTGCATCGTAAAAAAATATCCCGAACGATAAAATTTGTTCGGGAATTTTTATATTGCGCCCGTGAAATACAGACGGCTCTTATTTACTTTTTAACTACCGGGATCCAAATTTCACTATGATAATTCTCATCGCTCATATCACCCTCGCTATAAGCCTCGATATCCATTTCGCAGGTCGGTTGATAGCTCGACGTTGGGAAAAATTCTGAAACAATTTTATGCCAGAGCTCCTGAATAGCATAGGGCATTGCGCCATTGCACTCAAACATCGCCCAAGTTCTTGCGGGAATAGTTCTTTTCCTGAAGCCTTCCGGTATGGCAGCATCTTTGCTGCATGCCGCGGCAATGGAGTAATCAAAGGTCTTTGCGTTCTCCGGAAGATTGCCATAGCAAACTCCGAAGATATATGTCTTATCGGTTGTTATATCCAACAGTTTTTTCACAGTACCATCCAAGTGAGCTCTTGTCCAGAAATCGGGGATGCTTTTAGCGTTTGCATCATTCTCAACGCTGTGAGTTTCCACCTTTTCAATAATATCAAAAGCTTTCTTTTCAATGATTTTGTAGTTCATTATGTTACCTCCGCTTAATGTGATTTTTACTGAAATTCGGGAGAATGAGTTTAGCTTGGAGCCGTCTTTCTTTGCCTCAGAGGGTGTGATACCGTGGAATCTCGAAAAGGCTCTTGTGAAACTCTCAGGACTGTCATAACCGTATTTCATTGCAACGTCAATAACCTTGTCATCTGAAGTGCGAAGCTCATTGCCGGCAAGTGTGAGCCTTCTGCTGCGAATGTAATCCCCGAGTGATATTCCGCACAAAACTCCGAAGATCCTTTGAAAATAGAAGCTCGAACAGGCTGCTTCTTTTGCAGCTTCATTATAGTCAATATCTTCGGTTAAATGCTCCTCAATATAGTTGATTGCGTTTTGAATTCCGGTTATCCAATCCATATTAGCCCTCCTTTCGGTGCGATTTCATTATAGCGGAATAACAGCTGTAATTCCTGACTTTGCGTGTCCGCTTTTGCAAGGATAATATATGGTTTGTTTCGGCTGCCGTCAGAATATGGGCGCTTGAAACAGTTTGGATAAACTGAAATATTTTATTTTGAGCCGTAAAGTTTTGCAAGTCCTCCCTCGGCGGTTTCGCGGTACATCACTTTTAAGTCTTTACCTGTTTCATACATAGTTTTAACCACCATATCAAAGCTGATCTTTCGGGAATCAGCCAAAAAATCAGCAAGGTTAACGGCGTTCAGCGCGCGCATTGCTGCAATGGCGTTGCGTTCAATGCAGGGGATCTGAACAAGCCCCAAAACCGGGTCGCAGGTGAGTCCCAAATGATGTTCAATGGAAAGCTCCGCCGCATATTCTATCTGGTCAAGGTCAAGTTCGTATAGCTCTGCGGCTGCTGCTGCCGCCATGGCGCAGGCTGTTCCGATTTCAGCCTGACAGCCGCATTCCGCACCGCTGATGGATGCGTTGGTTTTTATGAGATTGCCTATTATTCCCGCTGTTCCGAGGGCGTGAATGATCTGAGTGTCAGTAAAGTTGTGCTTTTTTTGCAAAAACTTCAGTACCGCCGGAACAACGCCGCAGGCTCCGCAGGTAGGTGCGGTTACTATCTCTCCGCCGGAAGCGTTCTGCTCGCTTACAGCATATGCAAAAGCGCAGATAAGACGGTTTGTTTTTGTTTCCTGCGTTTCGTCAATATGCTTTTGGCGAAATAGATATTTAGCCTTTCTGATGGTTCCTATACCGCCGTGCAGAACTCCTTCCGTCTCAAGCCCTTCTTTTACAGCGCGCTGCATAACTTCCCAAACAGTTTGAAGATATTCCCAAATCTGTTCTCCCTCGCATTTCTCAACATACTCCCAAAGGCGAATATCGTTTTGCCTGCAATAATCTGAGATTGCGGAAAATGAAGAGAGGGGATAAACCTTGTCGTGGGAAGCCGCTTTTTCGTTCTCCTTAACGATCTCGCCGCCGCCTATGCTATAAAACCGCTCTCGTATGTCGGGCTTTCCTTTGCCGGAAGCGATAAATTCCATCATATTCGGATGATATTCCGCGGGAGTTATTTCGTCAAATTCTATCGAAAAATTCTTTCCCTCAAATGCCTCTTTCAAAACAGCATCGGTCATATGGCCCTTTCCGGTTTTTGCAAGCGAGCCGTAAAGTATGGCTTTATAGCTTTCTGCCTCCGGATAGTCGGCCAAAAACCGATTCGCGGCGGCAAGGGGCCCCATTGTGTGTGAGGATGAAGGTCCTCTGCCTATTCTGTATAAATATATCAGCGACTGCATTTTTTTTACCTCCGCGTAGTTTCATAAGCGCTGTTTTTTCAAACCGCCGCATAACCGCCTCCGTTATCCGTGGTTATTAAAATATAATTCCGCTGTGCAAAGCACAGCGAGCGGCAAAAGCCGCGGGGGGAAGCCCGAATTATAGATTGAATGTTCACGGCGTGAAAACAGCGTTTTCAC
>JAFLUL010000013.1:18866-38367 GCA_022508845.1 Oscillospiraceae bacterium
CTTACCGTGCTTTGCACGGGCGGCAAGCAAAGCTTGCCGAAAGCCGGGGTTATTATACCACACCCAGATTGACATTTTCAAGCCAAAAGAGAGCAGTAAGTTTGCGTTCTTTTTTCTAATACAAAAATTCCTGATACTGTGCAGTATCAGGAATCCTTTTTTCGGTATTTAATTATATAGCATAAATTCTATCCCACAAATTCAACCGACTTTGCCCACTGGGTTATCTGAGCGAAATATTCTTCTGCGTTTTCATCAATTGTTGCAAACTGCACCATCCAGAACGCGTCATTGGTTTTATATACAAAAGAAAAATACCGATAAGTTTCTTTTGTTTGGGTGTTTGTAAACTCATACTCAAAGTAGGTAAGTCCATCCGAGGTTTTTATTTCGGAGGAATCTAAGCCGTTGGCTTCAATTACCAAATCGGCATATTGCTCAAGAGTGTATTCCTCAAAGCCTTCAACCAATGAGAACGATTCCTCCAAGGCAAACACCGCCACATCTTTCGAATCGAAAGTAACGGTAAAATTGCCCAGATTCGATTTTCTGAATTCGTCTGTAAGAGTTATGCTGATGCCGTCGGAAGAGAAGGTTTTCGGTTGGGGAGTTTTGCTCGAAAACAGTCCGGAAGAAATCGTATAGCCTATCACAGCGCCGACAATAATTGCCGCTATCAATATGATAAGTCCTTTTTGGGTACCTTTTTTTCGGTTTGCGGCAATATCCGGGCTGTTATTATTATCAAATCGAAACGCGTTTCCTGAAGCGGGGTTATACTTAGGCTTGCCGGAAAGAAAAATATTTTCTTGACCGTAAGGAAGCTGGTAATAATCGTTGCAAAAATTTTTGCTCATCTTGTCGGCGATAACGAAAACCTTTGCCTCACTCTCATCGATCTGAAATGTTTTTTCCTCGCCGTTTTTTAATTCGCCGATCTTTCGGCAGGGAATATTGTTTATGGTTAATTCGGTAGAAGCCGGATCCTCGATGTATACTTTCAGCTTTGCAAGACAGGCAACAAAAGTTTTTGTTCTTCTGATAGTTAAATTTCTCATAAATTCATCCTCCATTTACAAATATTTTACCATATATTCATAGTTAATTCAATATGTTTAACTCAATTTTTTTGAATATGAAAAAAAGGTTTATATATTTGTGGATCAAAAAGAGCCCGGAAACTCCAAGGTCTCCGAGCTTAATTTTTTCTGATTTTTTGTGTTGGCGGGATTATGCAACCGTAACGGTTCCGTCCTGCTCCACGGTTACAGTCATATCATCTTTAACATAGTTGAGGAATTCTTCGCCAAGGGAATCTATAACCGGCATACTTACGTCCTCCAGCCAAACATCCGCGAGGACGGCTCCGGCTGCCGCGAGAGAGTCGATAGGCTCGGAAAACAGCATACAGGCAGGCTGGCGGTGCATAGCGCAGGCGCAGTAAAGCACAAGTCCGCCGGTTGTTGATCCAATGGTGCGGGGCAGACAGAGAGCTTTTCCCGCCATCTGCTTGCCATAGAGGTCTGCGTTATTCTGATCTCCGCAGGTGGCCTTTTTATCACCGAACTGCAGGGCTTTTTGGAATGACGCAAGAGTGTTTAATCCTCCGTGGCTTACTAAAGCAGGAGCTGTTACACTGCCGGGGGAAACGATACGGCCCTTAAATTTTTTCATTTTACCACACCTCCTGTGATTTGGATAAGAATTTCTTCATCGGTATAATAACGTGCGGTGGTGTATGTGCGCAGTTTATTGCTGGAGGTTATAACCGGCATAGTGCCGCTGAGAGGATTGTTCATATACATAAGCGGGCAGATATATGAAAGAATAATTCCTGTTTCCTTTAAGCGGTTTGCGTATTCCGTTTTTTCGAATTCTTTTATAACTCCGGGTGCTGCTGTAAATACGGTGGGGATAACAACCTTATTCCTGTAATTGCCGGCCAGAGCTTTTTCAACCTTTTCTGTCCACGATATAAGCTGATTAAGGCTCATATGCGGGCAGCCCATAAAGCAGAGCTTTGGAGAAGCGTCCTTCTTTTTCCAGATAACGGGATAGTTTTTATATACCCGCTCCAGCTCCGCGTCATCTATAACATAGGTTTTGGCGCCATCGCTTATAAGCTCTTTGCCCTGCTGAACAGCCTCGGGGGTTATTCCTTCAACGTGATAAAGTCCCACCGCGCCGTTTGATGCGGTTGCCGCTCCGAAATCCTTAAGATAGGTCTTGGCGTTTTCATCAAGGCTTCCAAGCCATTTGTCAAGTCCAACAATATATGGAACGTCCTCCATAACCTTCATACCAATGGCTGAGCCGAGAAGCTGCGCGTCAGGCATTTTTGAAGTGCGTATTTCAACAATCCAGGTTGCCTTGCGTCCTTCGTCGGTAAGAAGACCGAAATAGGGAACATAGCCCAAAACAGAGCCCATAAGATCAATGATGCCTGAATTACGGTTGCATCTCGCGCCTAAAACGGAGTTTGCATATACTACCGCCGAGGATTCCGACCAGGAGAGAACCTCTCCCTGCTGCGGCACATTTCCCACCTCATCCATATAGCAAGTGCAGGTGAAAGCGTCCTTATTAAGAAGTCCGAGTTTTTGGAGCTGTTCTTCATAGCTTTCTTGCTTTGAATACATAAAATGATTGAAAACAAAGTTCTGCAAAAACGAGCTGGGAACGTTTGGATCGAGCGGACGGGGATCCGCAGAAAACTTCTGTTTGGAGATGGCAGCCTCATTTATGAGCTGATCAAGAAGATTATATACGGGAGTAAGCGCTTTGAGTCCGAATGATGTAACTAAGTGATTATATTTGCTCGAAATCGGCACCATCGAATCTGCGCCGAAGAGTTCGCCGTAGCGCATCATAGTTTGCAATACCTTTTGAAGAGTTTTGCCCTTTTCGCCGTTCAAAACGGCGGTAAGTTCCTGATTTAACTGCATGTTTTCCTTCCTCCTTAAATTTTCATTGCCGTTTCATATGCGCGCCAAACCACAGTGCGAAGGTTTCCAACCTCGCTGCAATCGCCAACCAAATGAACGAGTTTGTTCTCCTTTGCAAGGGGGGCGGGAACATATCCAACGGAGCTTATAACGCTGTCGCAGGCAATTTCAAACTCTTTGCCGTCCTTTGCCGCACAGAGAATATTTCCGTCCCGAACTGCCTTGAGGGAAGTTTCCAGATAAACAGGAACTTTATTCAGCTCGAACCATTCTCTCAGATAGGAGCTGTTTGCAAGGCAAACACCCTTCTGGCTGATAAGATCGTCCTTCATTTCAACAATAATGGGCTGTTTTCCCTGCAGCGCCAGCTCATAGGCTATTTCGCAGCCGGTAAGGCCGCCGCCTATAACGGCAACATTTTCGCCAACGGGTGTGCCTGTTAAATAGTCGCAGGCTTCGATCATTTTTTCATACCCTGGAATGCTCTTTATAACTCTGGGCTTTGCGCCTGTTGCTATTACTATCTCCTGTCCGGCAAATTGAGCGATATCTTTAATCTCGGTGTTCAGATGAACTTCAATGCTCATCTGTTCCATTTGTCGGCGATACCAGGAGAGCAGCTCTCTCAGCTTGCCCTTATATGATTCCGCACCGGCGGCAATAAAGGTTCCGCCGAGAACATCGCTCTTTTCATAAATAACAGGCTCGTGTCCGCGCAGTTTTAAGACGCGCGCGGTCTCCATTCCGCCTATTCCGCCGCCGATTATGGCAATCTTTTTTGGCGATGAGGTCTTTTTTATGTAGTGCTTTCCGGTTTGCATCGTTTCGGCGTTAACGGCACAGCGGGCAAGATGCAGGCTGTCGAGAAGATCCTGATCGTTTGGAACGCCTTTATAATGGCACATATTAAAGCAGGCGTTGTGGCAGAGAATGCAGGGGCGAATATCATCCGGGCGATCCTCAAGAAGTTTTGTTACCCAGGCACGGTCTGCAAGGAACGGACGGGCAAATCCCGCGCCGTCAAGTTTTCCCTCCGCTATGGAAGCCGCGGCAACTTCAGGCGACAGTCTTCCCGCGCAAACTACAGGAATGTCAACGAATTGTTTTATATGTTCAACATCGGCAAGATTACAGTTTTCGGGCATATAAACGGGAGGATGAGCCCAGTACCAGGCGTCATAGGTGCCGTTATCGCAGTTGAGCATATCGTAGCCCGCGTCCTGCAAAAACTTTGCGGCGATCTCGGATTCCTCCATATCGCGCCCGGCTTCGGTGTATTCTTCGCCCGGAAGAGCGCCCTGCCTGAAGCCTTTGGTTTTGGAAACAATGCTGTAGCGCAGGGAAACCGGGAAGTCCTTTCCGCACATTTTTTTGATCGCTCTGACTATCTCTGAGGCAAAGCGATAGCGGTTTTCCAAAGAGCCGCCGTATTCATCATTTCGGCGGTTTACATATTTAAGAGTAAACTGATCAAGGAGATATCCTTCGTGAACGGCGTGAATCTCAACTCCGTCAACGCCCGCGTCCTTCAGCATTTTCGCGCTCTTTGCAAACGCATAGATAAATTCGTGGATCTCCTCTTTTGTCATCTCTCTTGAGGGCACCTTATCCGACCAGCGATTGGGGGAGGGGCTTGCAGATGCTGTTATTTTGTCCAGATCCATAACGGGTTTTGAGAGAACCCGCAGAGTTTTGTTTGTGTAGAGCATTTCCATCATCTCGCTGATGGTGAATGAACGGCCAAAGCCTGCGGTGAGCTGAACAAAGAGCTTTGCGCCTGTCTTGTGGAATTCAGGCATCCATTTTGAAAGGTCGTTATACATTTTTTTGTTTTTGTGAAGCCATTGTCCGAGCATCGGATTATATACAGGCTGGCAGCCGGGCAATACCAAACCGACATTATTTTTTGCAACCTCTAAAATGAATTTTGCACCTTCTTTGTCAAAATGGTTTTTCTCCATCCAGCCAAAAAGGTTAGTTCCGCCCATAGACGTCATAACAATGCGGTTTTTGATTTCACAGTTTCCGATTTTCCACGGGGTAAACAGGGGTTCCAGTTTTTTGTCCATAATTGTCCTCCTCCTTATATGGAACTTTTTTTATAAAAGATCGTCAAACAGGCTAATGTTTTCTTTTGAAAGCGGAAGCTCTCCCGACTGTTCTTTGTTTACTATCTGAACAATTCGGTCATTGATTGGAGTTGGAACTCCGCATTTTTTGCCCCATTTGCAAACAACTCCGTTTATGGCGTCTATTTCGCAGGGCTTATTATGCTTAATATCCTGAAGCATTGAAGGCTCAATTGCGCGATGCTTTTTCATAGCGATCGGGAGCAGCAGCTGAGCAAACGCTCTTTTTGGCGCGCTCTTATAATAGAAGAGCTTTGTTATATCCTTTCCCTGCACCGGGGTAAACACCGCTCCTGCTGCCTGCCCAACATCAATGCATTCTTTCATACAGCGGACTGCAACCTTGCGCGCGGCTTTATCCTCGCTTACGTCGCCGAATACTCCTCCTACAACTGTTCCAAGTCCCGAGAACGTTGCGTTTATAAGCAGCTTTGACCATCTTGCGCCGATGAGGTTTTCTTCATAGTGAACGGGGCACATTACTTCCAAAAGCTCTTTAACCATATTTATCTGCTTTTGGGACACTCCGTCCATACCGCCCATATGAAAGGATAGGCTGTCGGGATCGCTTGTAAGCGTGCTTTCTCCCGGAGCGGAGAGGGTTGCTCCCCATTCAACAACACAGCCTATGGTGTGCTCCTTGCCTACTATCTCGGCTATTTCCGGCTCGGGAATTCCGTTTTGAAGCGTAACGATAACTCCGTCTGCTGAGAGCATCGGCTTTAAAAAGTTCAAAACCTCTTCGTTATGCAGCTGTTTTGTCATTAAAAAAATAACGTCATATTCGCCGCTCATCTCTTCGGGCAGCTCAGCTGTTACCGGTACGGTAAAATCCACCGTTCCTTTGATATGAGCGCCTTTTTCTTTAAGTGCGTTTATATGCGCTTTGTTTCGGTTTACAAGCTCTACGTTCTTTCCGCCCTTTGCAAGATACGCGCCGAGAACCGTACCGAGCGAACCTGCGCCGTAGATTGCACATCTCATACTAAAAACCCCTTATCTGTGTTTTTTAATATTTTAACACACATTTATTACTTTTTCTACCATTTTTTGTGACTAAAATTTGAGTTTTTTGCGCATAACTACCGTATTGCCGTGCTGAGCGGTGCGTTCAAAACCGAGTTTTTCGCAGAGCCCCATAGGTCCGGTATACTGCAAAAAGTTGAATTCTTTCTGAGCGGAGGGATATATCTCAACGAAATCATAGCCTTCATTTCGCGCGTCCTCAATGACCCGCTTAAGAAGCATCGTTGCAACCCCCCTGCGGCGATAGTCAGGAGCAACCTCGAAGCAGACCGCGGATTTGGTTTTTCCGGGGGAATCGGACGCTATGGCTGCGTCCTTCGGATCATCGTCCATATTAAAGTCGCCGAAATGCCGGTAGCTTTTTTTGTTGTTTGCGTTGCACCAGCCTATGGAAATTTCGCCGTCATAAATGAGATATCCCTGAAGCCGTCCGTCTTTTATTAGTATCTCAGCGCAGTCGCGCTGAACGCGGCAGCGGTTTTCGGTTGTGTCCTCCAAGCCCTCGCAGTGAGCCCAGAATTCGTCATCGGGCATATTGTAGTTGCAGCAGTAGCAGGGGTAGAAGGGCGAGCCGTCCGAAAAAGCGCGATTGTCAAAAAAATCCATATAGTCGGAAATCAGATCGGGAGTGAGACGTTTTATTGTGAAAGCCATTTTTTTTCTCCTAAGCTTTAGATATGTTCATTTTAACATACATTATTCCCGATTACAACCGCAAACGCTTATCATATAAGCCAATACGTCAAAAAACCTCTTTTGCCCATGGGACAAAAAAGGTTTTCAATGCCTATACCGTCAGCAATTTATAAATATCATTTGCTTTTTTTAACAAGCCTTTCAAATTCATCAACATTTTTCTTGTAGGAAAGCAGGCTGTTTGTCCAGAATTCCTTTCCGCTGAGGTCTATATCGGCAACGCGCGCGGCGCCTTCAACGGTGGCAATCGGCGTTGTATACAGCAGCTTGCGGTAAACCGGAACAAAATCCTTACCCTGCTCAATATATTTTGCGTAAAGCCCTCTTGCAAACAGGCCGCCGAAGGCGTAGGGGAAGTTATAGAAAGACAGTCCTGAGCTGTAATAGTGTCCTTTGCAGAGCCACATAAACGGGTGCAGAACATCGGGATCAAGTCCGTCTCCGTAGGCCTTTTTCTGAGCGTCAAGCATAAGCTCCGAGAGCCTGTCGGCAAACATAAAATCCTCTTCACGGTTTTGGAACACAGAGGTCTCAAAAAGATATCTTGAATAAATATCGCAGATTATCTGAGTTACGTCCTGAAGCTGGCTTTCGATAAGGAAGAGCTTTTCTTCATCTGATTGAGCGGCGTTTATTGCAGCATTCATAACGATATTTTCATTAAAGGTGGATGCGGTTTCCGCAACCGGCATAGAATAGTCGTTGTTGAGCGGGCGATGGGCTTCGATGTTAAGATTATGGAAAGCGTGACCAAGCTCGTGAGCGAGCGTTACAACGTCCGTAAGAGCGCCGTCAAAGTTTGTTAGAATACGGCTCTGCTTTGCGCTTTCCAGTCCTGCGCAGAATGCTCCGCCAACTTTGCCCTCACGCGGGAAGAAATCTATCCATTCCTCGTTAAAGGCGCGCTCAACCATATTTGCAAGATCATCATCAAATCCGCGGAAAATATTCAAAAGATAGTCCTTTGCCTCTTCAACGGTAAAGGTTCTTTCGCAGGATCCCATAGGCGCAAAAAGGTCATACCAGGGAAGACCGTTTTTATGTCCGAGAGCTTCCGCCTTGATTTTAAGATATCTGCGGAAAATATCCATATGCTCCTGCATTGAATCCAAAAGAGCGTCAAGAGTTTCTCTCGTCATATGAGAATTAAAAAGCACCTGATCGAGAGGAGAGCTGAAGCCTCTCAGCTTTGCTTCGTTTATAACCTGCAATTTGATGCTGTTTAGAGCGAATGCCACCGAATCTTTGATCTTATCATAGCAGGAAATTTCAGCGTTATAAGCGTCTTTGCGAACATCCGGGTCGGTGCTGTAAGCAAGATTGCGCACCGAAGATAGATTCAGCTTTTCTCCGCGGTAATCAGCCGTAACGGAGGAGGTCAAAAAGCTGTGAAGATCCTCCCAGGCATTGCCGCCGCTGATATTGAAAAGAGAGGCTATTTCCTCGCATTCATCGCTCAGCCTGTGTTTTTGCTCTTCCCGCATATTATGAAGCATATATTCGTATTCCTTAAGAACAGGCTCCGACTCAATAAGCTCGTCAAGATTTTCAAGAGAGGCTATGTGTTTTTCTATTTTTGTTCTCGCCTTAGCGGTGGAGCTGAGCTTTCCCATAAGTCTGCCGCTGACGGACGCGGATTCGGTGTCTTTGGTGTTTGCGCTGGCGCGCAGACTTGCAAATTCAAAGAGCCTGCTTATGAGATGCTGCATATTCTCGCTCTGCTTTATATATTCGAGCAGGGCTTCTTTGGGCGGCAGGGAAGCTATTTCATCTGCAAATTTGTTCATATTTGCAAGCGCTTTGTCAAGAGATTCCATATCCTCGGCAAATTTCGGGTCGTCATAGCCCTTGTAAAGTACGTCAAGTGACCAAGTGTAATTCATATATTTGTTCTCCTTTTTTGCGATAGTTTCAATTATAATCAACAAAGTTGTTTTTGTCAAATAAAGCCTGTATTCTTTTTCCCTAGTGAAACTGTTATAAGTTTATCCGATATTTTCTCTTATTTCCTCCGCCGGAACATCGCCCGTTTTCAGATCGATTAAACCGCAATTGCCGCTGCCGCGCCGGCGTTTTGCTCCGCCAAAATTACCTTTGCGCCGGTTTTTGAGGCCGTGTTTGCCGCGGCAAAATATGTGTATGAAAACAGTCTTAAGCCTGATCCTGAGGATACGCAGCAATTAACTGCGCAGGGCTTCATATATCAATTATTTCCCCGCCGCATTTAAGAAGTATACCGGCGTGAGCTCCGCTCAGTATCGCACGCATATTTAATATATGTTTGCAGCATTAACCGCAGCCTACCGAATAGTCCATTTTGCATCCGTGCGCGCCGAATATCTGCCAATTTCCCGTACCCAGTCTTTGAAAGATAGCTTCTCTTTCTTTTACACACACCTCAGGAGCTGTGTCCACGGATGTCATTAAGATCGGCGCATATTGATTATATTTCTTCTGTTCGGGAGTAAAGCCTTTAATATTGATGAAAATATCGCCTGTAAAAACGATATGATTCGGGTAATCTATCAGCACTATCTCGCCGGGAAGATGACCGCCCTTGCCCTCAAATATTTCAAAGTGAAGATCGGCAAAATCGAAAAATCCGATCTGTGTCAGCAATTCAGTTTGCTCGCCTCTATCTTCTCCCCACATTCCCACAACCTTTTCCGGGGAAGGAGGCGCATATTGTGTGAGTATTTTGCAGATGTTTATATATGGCCTGTGCAGCGGGTTTTCTTCACGGAAGCCGTTTCTTCCTTCGCTCTCCGCGCGCAGACACGAGGCGCTCTTCTTGCTCGTAAGCACAAGGTCAAATAACGGGAGCATCCCGCAGTGATCCACATCTGCGTGTGTTACAAGGACGGTTTTTTTCATATCATCATAGTTTGGCAGTAATTTGCGGAAAACAGTTTCCATTTCCTCCCGATAACAGGCATATCCGCTGTCAATAAACAAGACCTGATCTCCGCTTTTTAAAATGGCAGTATTGCTTCCGCAGGGCGGTTCTATCAAAATCAGCTGTGTCTTTTGAGAAATTTTGTGCTCAGTTATTCTCGGAGAAAAAGCATTTCCCTTATATAAAGACAGCATTTCCGCAAAACGCCCTATGCTGTCAAAGGTTCGGTAAGGAGAAAGTCCCTGTTCATCAAGAGTCTGCATAGCAAGATTGGTGTTTATTAACAATCTGTCCTTCATATCCGGCGAGAGCCCGATATTTTTTGCTATTTCGGAAACGAAGGAGCTATAAAAAATACTGTTATCATAAACTTTTTCGGTGTGGTTATAATCGATTATACGAACAGGACACAGCTTTTCCGCTCGTGCAAGGAACTCTGTAATTTTCCCCGCGTCATCTACAAACAAACCCATCTTGAACTGCTGATATTCCGTTTCATTTTCCTGAGAACTTATATATGATATGTTGAAATCAAACTCGCTGATAAGATTCAGAACCTCTGTAACGCTTCCGGGGACGTCTTTGAGCTGAAATTCAAGCAGAACTATATTTTTGTTGTTAACGTCTGTTTGCAGATAGCCGATTTCCGTAAGCTGTTCATCTGCCCCTGCAAGCTGCTCCGGTGTGCCGTCAACGTCAATAAAGAGAGTGTGAGCGTCTACGGCCTTGTTATAGCTCACCCGTGTTATATTAACGCCCAATGAGGCAAAACACTTGCTTGCCTTCAAAAATGCGCCGATATGATCCGGCATTGTTGTGATATAGGTTTTTTTCATATGTATAATTTACCGTCTTTCTACAAGCTTGAATGGAATAATTTTACCACAATATCAAAAAAATAACAACAATTTTGCCAAGTTATCTGTTTTTGCCCGCATTGTTTGCAAATGTGACCAATTTGGATGTTTCCCGCAAAATGTAAATGTTAGGCGTATTACAGTGCTGTCCCATTCTTTGGCACGAAAAGCCGTTTTGTATCTACGCCCTCATGCGTAAGCAGCCAGATCTTTTTTTGAAGGCCGCCGGCGTATCCTGTCAAGCTGCCGCTGCTTCCAACGACCCGGTGGCAGGGAACAATAATGGAAACAGGATTATGCCCTACGGCTCCTCCTACCGCCTGAGCAGACATACGTTCAAGTCCCCGGAGAACGGCAAGTTTCTTCGAGATTTCTCCGTAAGTGGTAGTTTCTCCGTAGGGAATCTCGCACAGAATTTTCCAGACCTCTTTTTGAAAATTGGTTCCAACAGGCGCGAGGGGCAGCTCACGAATAGCAGGCTTTTCTCCGGTAAAATAGCGGTCAAGCCACTGTTTAGCCTGCCGGAGAGTTGGAGAATTATCAAAGTCCTGCATTTGCTCATGCAACGAACTGCAAAAATATTTCTGACCCTCCATCCAGACGCCTATCAGCTTCCCGTTACGCTCTGCTAATAACAGAGTACCCATGGGAGAATCATAACGTGATGTATACACCATATTTTACTCCTAATGTGATTATTTGGCCTTTACATTTCAGCATTTTTACTAATACATTTTCAGGAACAATAAATTCTTTGATTGCTGTTTCGCAGATGCTGCCATCAGTATTACTGGTTTCACCAATACCCGGCTTTTTCCGGTAAACCGAAAAAAGCCGTCTGATCTGTAAAAATTCTCACAATCGCTTGCCCGCATTCATTTTTATCTTCATTATAGCGCAAGGAATGTACCAAAAACAACCCATATATACGGTTAGATTTCAGAAATTTTAAATTGTAGTTCAAATCTTTTCAGATATACAGTTTCCGGGGATGGCATTAAAGTGAAGTTTACCGATTCGCTCGCAGTGACGTATTGTGTGTGCAGCTTAAAGTGATGTGATGTGCTCCGTATCTTGTGCCGTAGGCACGCGTTATAGGGCGAAGTCCTGCATCATTCTTCATGTGCCGCAGGTGCGATTCATTTTAGTATGTGTGGCCGAAATAGATTCCGATCAAGTATTAGTTAGCGAAACTGTAAAAACGCAAAAAAGGCGATCATTGATTTTGCTTTATTTTTATTATTGACATTTATCAGTAAGATTTGGTAAAATAATAATATTATTTAAATACACGCGTATATATGCGCACACGCGCGTCGCTAAAAACATTTTTATTCCGGAGATAGAAAAACCATGAAAAAAAGATTAAGCAGAATAGGAGCATTGATGCTCAGCTTCATCATGCTCCTTCAAATCTTCCTTTCGAACACACTCGCATTACCGCTGTTCGAGAATGATTCGCTTAGTGCGGGGGATGACGGAGCTTATACAGAATACGCTTTCTTTGAAGAGGATGGAGGCGTCCGTCAAGAGGCGCCCGACGTATTGAGCATCACCAATGCGGAAATTTCGAAGCGCTCCCGTTCCACCAGACCGCTTTCGCGGACACTTGGCACGGGGGAGTACGACGAGGTGCACTCCGGTCTGCCGGGCACCGACCCGAACGTAGACTACAGCATCCCGCCTGCGCAGGAACCGGACACCCTGGACAACACGACGGTGGAACGCATCTACGTCCGCTGGCTGACCGCCAGCGACGGTGCGGAGGATCCCGCCTACTTCGGTCTGCTGGATCTCCAGCCTGAAACCGATGCGGTTAAGAACCAGTTGTTCCAGTGCGACTTTGCCCTTTCCGGACACGATCCGTATGCGCCCTATTCCATCCGCATCGAGATTCCGGCGTACCTCTGGCACGAGCGGGACGGCGAGACCGAACCGGGCTATCTAACTCTTGCGATCCCGGAGGATCCGGACGAGGGCGCTGAGTTTGTTTGGATTCGCGATGGCGACAGGATCGTGATCTACAACGTTAAAACCATCGCGGCGGCAAGCAAGGTCATGATCCAGGGAACATTCCGCAACGTGATCCCCCACGAGATGTTTGATAATCAGCTGTCAAATCCTATCAGCGCCACCATCACGGTGGCAACTACGAGCGGTGCTATCGTCAAACAGAGCAATGAGATCTACGCGCACCTGGACACCTACATCCGAGCCGAGGTCGCCGAAAAAACCGCTTATAACACCGCGAAGAAAGCCTACGACGTATGGTGGGATGTAAAAGACCCGGTCAGCGAGACCGGTATCCCCGCGGCACTCCTTGCAAACTTAGACGGTAACTACAGTGACTACGCCTTTGTCCGCTGGACAATCGCCGGCACGCCCTACGGCAACCAGCCCTTTGATATGTATGTCCACGATGAAGTCGAACTCGATGGTGACGAACCCCTCTACGGTGCGGTCATGCTTGGCGCGTCCTACGCCCTTGCAACGGACGAGCACCCCGACGGCGTCTATCCCTCGCCCGATGGCAGAGCAGTGGACGCACTGCTGTTCAGCGGCTATGATCTGAACCCGAAAACGGCGTGGATATGGGTAGCCTACCTGCGGTCGGCGTTCCCCGAGGATACGCCCGTTGATTTGCCCAACCATCAGACTATCTCGGCCATTGGCAAGGACGATCACGTCGAGTCCACCAAGACCGCCGAGGCTGCGGTGCCCACAAAGACTCCTACCGAGTATACCTTTATCAAATATTGGGATGATAACGACAACGCCGCCGGATTCCGCCCGAAAGACCTGACGCTGAACATATATCGCAGTGGATATTCGGATAAATATGCCTGGAAAACCGTTACGCTGACCGCCGCCGACTCCACCGACCCCGAGGGCACCGAGTGGCCGAACCACTGGACCTACAAATGGTCGGACGAGGGCAAGACCGACACCTTTTGGGTCTCGGAGGAGCTCAATAACAACAGAGGTACCTTTGAGGAGTGGTTTGACGGCGTCCAGAACACCAGATCCTGGGCGTATTACCGCTCCCGTGCCGACTATGACCCGGTGACCCATACCTACTATTACGACAACACCTATACCGAGGGTTGGGTCGAATCCGATCTCTCCTGGATCAAAAAAGGCGTTGAATACACCTATTCCGACCCGGACCTGACCAGCAGACGTGACAATGTCTCCCTGAACCGTTTGGCCCGCGATACGGCCTCCCCCATCCTGGTGCGGTACAGCGTATCCACCAGTCTTTCAGTCTCCCTCCCCTCAATGCGCGGGGGCTATAAGAAAAACCGATTCGTACAAGAGGATACCGAATATTACCTCAACGGACGGGACGATCTGACCGTAGAGGATATCGATATTGATGCCGTGGATCTTAAGACGCCCATCGTCTGGAACTACCCGGAAGAGACGCGCCACCCGGATCGGGATTGGTACAAGCGCGAGCAGATCCTGCCGCCCACCACCTATCTGTACGGTATGATCGACGGCAAGTGGGAACAGTTGGCTTCGATGGAGAGCATCAAGCCTGACAACGTAAATCTGCCCGGCACCGGCGTGATGTCGACCGGCGTCCTCCTGACGCCGGTTATAACGCCGATCTATCCGGGCGTTACTGTAACGGCGGGCACCACCGAAGGTATCAACAGCCGTGTTAACCTGCCATGCGGCGTCACCGGGGTCAAACTGGTGCTTGAATCCGACGAGGCGGAGATAGTGCAATTTGATTACTACGTCTACCTGCACGTAAAGCCTTCGGAAAAAGTGCTGGAAATGCTCGCCGACGCCTATAAGGAAAGCGACTACATCCGCTTTGACCTTTACAACCGCACCCACTCCTACGCGGAGTACATCGGCGATGAGGAGCCCGAGGGTGCACAGTATCCTGAAATGTCCGTGGGCACCACCGGCTATCTGCATGGCCGGCAGTACCGGGTGGCGACCAAGCTGGATAAAGAATTTACGCTGCTGAAAAACGACGTCTCCAACCGCCGTCTGCTTCTGACCAGCAAGCTGACTCTGCGGCAGCAGAGCAATGTGATTTCCAAAGGCGGTGCGGAAGCGAACGACCTGTTCGGTGTGATGGAACTCCTCGGCGCGATCGATGCCGGAGAACTGCCTATCACCCGCTCCGGCGTGTACTATGACCTTCTGCCCATCGGCGTGGAGCCGGTGCTGGAATCCATTGAACTCGATCCCGGAGATAAACTGATCGACGCGTACGTTGTGGAGAACTACGAGGGCTCCGGCCGCAACCTGCTGGTTGTTCTCGCTGAGATGCCTATCCAAGTGTTTGGCCGAAGGATCCCCTATAAAAACGAGAACTCCGATCCCCCGGAGGGTGTTAACAGCAATTGGCCGGTGGAAGGTTACTACCTGATCCACAACGTGACCTTTGACTCCTACATCGGATGGGATTCGCTGCTCAACTCCAACCTCTCCCTGGACGATTTATACAACACCGCTGCTTACGAGGCCGATGAAGGTGTGATCGGCTCGGTTCCGGGTTGGTCAGGGGAGCCGGATGACCCACGGGGCGGTGGCAACATCACCTCCATGCCCGGGGTAGGCAACGATGCCGATCTGATGACCGACCTCAATAAAAAGAACAATCCCTCCCCGGATGATCCGGACGGCACGGAGCCGCCCGCATTCGTATATGCGGGCGCCAAGCTCAAGCACGAGGGCATTGAGCTCTCCGCGCTTACGACTCTGCAAAAGCATGTGTCGGTGACCGGTACCGGTTTGTGGACCAGCGGTTTACGCAACAACGTCAATGTTCCGGAGGGCGGCGCGTATTCCTACCGCCTGACCGTCACCTCCGCCCCGGATACCACCACCCGTGACATTATCCTGCTGGATACCCTTGAGAACTATGTTCCCAATAAGGACGACGGCAACAATTTCGGCGACAACCAATGGCACGGCACCCTGTCCTCTATTGATCTGTCGGAAGTCATTCTTGCTGGTGTGAAACCGGTCGTCTACTACAGCACGGCCGAAAATCTGGATCTCGCCAAATACAACGCCAATAAAGAGACCGGCGTCGTTCTTGACAGGCTCAAGGCCGATGACGGCGTCTGGTCAACGGATATTCCGGAAGGAGGGCTTGCCGCCGTTAAGGCCATAGCCTTTGATTTAAGCAAAGCAGAGGACGGCAGCGACTTCCTCTTAAAGCCCAACGATGCGATCTCCATCTACCTCAATATGCGCGCACCCTTTGAAAAGGATACGGAGCACCCCGATTACTTCAAAGACAACGAAAATAATTTTGAAGATACCGACGGTACAGACCCCTTCAAAAACGCCCACGCGTATAACAACATCTATCTTGACTGCCAGCAGTCCTTCCTCGGCGAACTTACACACGACTATATCCACAACGACTATACCAAGGTCGGCATCTATACGCGGATCATTGAAGTTGAGAAGTTCTGGAACGACGCAGACGATGCGGACGGCAAGCGTCCCCGGGGGCTGCGGGTCCGTCTGTTGGCCGACGGCGTACCTGTGGAGGGTAAGGAAGTCATTCTGGACGAGACCACCGACTGGAAGGGCACGTTTAGCCGTATGCCCATCTATGACGAAGAGACCGGCGATCGAATCATTTATACCTTTGCCGAATTGGTGTTCGATGCCGATTATAAATACAACTTTGACGACGAGTACGAGATGTCCGTCAACAAAAGGCTCGTGTCCCCCGAAGACAACATTCCCGAGGGCGTTGTCTATTTCGAGCTGACCAACACCCACGAGCCGGAGAAGATCAGCATCCCGGTCACCAAGTTATGGGAGAACGAGGAACTTCCATTCACCCGTCCGGATTCGGTCACGGTGCGCCTGCTGGCCAACGGTGTCTTCACCGGCCAAACGCTGACCCTCCGTCAGGATAACAACGGCGTCTGGTACGGCGAATTCACCGATCTCGATCGTTATTACAACCACGGCAATGAGATCGAGTATACGCTGGAGGAGGTTCCTGTAGCCGATTACCGCTCGGGTGCCACCACTTTTGAAAAAGTCGAGGATGAGGACGGCAACGTTTCATACGTCTTCACGCTGACCAATATTTACCATCCAACGGGCGACCTGATTGTACGCAAACTTACGCGAAACACCCTGTCGGAGGCGTCGAAGGAGGCGCTCTTTACCTTCCACCTTCGACTCGATCCCATGGACGGCTCCGGCATGATCACCGAACGCTATCCGTATAAAGTCTGCAACGAGGACGGCACGCCCACGGGCGAGACCGGCCTTATCGGACACGGGGATACCTTTACCTTAAAGGGCGGTCAGTACATCGTCATCGAGGATATCCCCACCCGCGTAAAGTATACCGTCAGTGAGGAAATCTCCAAGGCCTTCGAGCAGTCCGGTGTAACCGGAGAAACCGGCGAGATCATCTCCTGGCAGGCTGCCGAGGCGGAGTTTACCAACGACTACATCACAAAAGGATCTGTGCAGTTTAAAGCGTGGAAACAACTCACCGGCCGCGATCTTAAAGCGCTGCAGTTCCGTTTTGAGCTGACGGACGAAGAAGGCGTGCCGGTGCACGGTGCTTACAACGACGGGGACGGTAAAGTTTCCTTCCGTCAGATCAACTACACCAACGCCGACCTGGACGAAAACGGCAATGCTACCCGCTATTACACCATCACCGAGTATCCCGCCAATGCCCCCGGTTATACCTACGATAGCGCCGTCTATACCGTCAAGGTTGATCTGTCCGATAACGGCGACGGCACCATTCGCTGCGTGGTCACCTATTATAAAGGCGGTATTGGCGGCGAACCGGTCACCTTTACAGTTGACGGGGAGCCTACCCCTCCCTTTAAGAACGCCTACCATGCCGAGGGCAGCCTCCCATTCCGCGCCTGGAAGGTGCTGGATGTTCGGAGCGTGGAGGACAAAGAGTTTGATTTCATCCTCTACGATGAAAACTTCGTCCCAATAGACAGAGCCTCAAACAACGAAAGCGGCGTTGTTGATTTCTCGCCCATCGCCTACAACGAGACCCACGCCGGAAAGACCTATTGGTACTATCTCCGCGAGACGGCGGGTGACGAACCCGACCCAAGTGTTGTGTATACCGAGGCAATCCTTGGTTACAGGGTCACCGTTGTCGACAATGGCAACGGTACCCTAAGTTTTGAGCAGACAGCCCACGATCTGACCGAACTGTTCACCTTGTGCGATGTCTGCAATGGTGCGGGCTGCACTTCCTGCAGTGGATTCGGCTGCACCGCCGATTTCACTGCTGCAGCGGAGGTCGGCTGCTCCGACTGCGGCGGCAAAGGCGAGATTGAGATCAAGGACAAAGACAGCGGCGAGATCACGGTAACCGGCTGCGAGACCTGCGGCGGAGAAGGCAAAGTGACGCGCCCCGTGCGGGATACGCTCCCCATCATTACGCCGGTGCTGACAAACGAATTGGTGGACGGCAAACTCGCCGTCTCCAAATATACTGACAACGGCGACACGACGCAGGAGTTCCGGTTCCACGTTAAACTGAGCGGCGACAAGGTCGAAGACGGCGAATACGATTTCTGCATCATTGGCGCTGAGCCCCGTGATTTCCCGTCCAGGGACAGCCGCGGCAATGAAGATCTGCAAAAACTCGCCCCCGATCCCCTCGAGGCTCTGCCCGATCTAACATCCAACGTTTCGCTCACGGCCGACGGCTCCGAGATTCTCTACAGCGGAACAAGCGGAAACGGCAGCGTAACCTGGGAGATCGACGATACATATACGCTGCATGTCTATCCCACCAACGGCGAATCCGGCATGTTTACGGCCCTCAACACGATCCAGCGCACCACCAGCGGAATCGCGATCGAATGGCAGCCGTACCGAAGCCAAATCTTATCCATTGTTATAGAAGACGGCGTCAAAGTAAATACGACCGCAAACGGTATATTCTACAACCTCCAGAATTGTACGTCGATCACCGGAGCCGAAAAGTTGGATCTGTCCTCCGCGGTCAAGATTCCCGCGCTCTTCAGTTCCAGCAGAAAGCTTGAAAAATTAAATCTCAGCGGCTGGGATGTGAGCGGTGTGACAACGGCGAACAACCTGTTTTCCGAGTGTTCAAGCTTGGTCGAACTGGATCTGAGCGGCTGGAATACCGCATCGATGACCTCGGTAGACAATATGTTCAAAGGCTGTTCGTCCCTTGAAAGAGTAACGCTCGGTGATAACTTCTTCGCCTCCAACCAGGTCATTCTGCTGCCCACGCCGCCGGACTCCAAAACGACCGGCAAGTGGATGCTCGAGGGGCAACTCGATATGGAGGGTGCTGAGGCATATTCGCCGGAGGAGCTGCGGGACGGTTTCCGAAATCTGTCGCTGGGCGCCGGCACTTACGTCTGGCAGTATAAGACCTACAAGGTCCACTTCGATCCCGACGACGCCTCCGGTGCGATGCCTACCGAGAAGGTGGTCGCTTCCCGGGAATACGTTATTCCGCAAAACCGGTTTACACGACCCGGAAACAAGTTTGTCGGTTGGCAGGTCAAAGGCACGGAAACCATCTATCCGTACGATCCGACGACCTACACCGCTAAGATTCCTGAAAATACGTACGCCGACGGTGATGAGATCACCCTTGTCCCCGTGTGGGAGCCGGCGGATACTCACTTCACCATCGTGGACGGCGAATTCGACTTCGTTTTACACGGAGGCGAAAAAGCGATCTTTGAACATATTCCCGCCGGCACCGCCTACCAGATCTGGGAGAATACGCCCGACGGCTGGGTGCTGATCGCCCAGGAGGGAACCTCCGGAGTGATTCGGCCTTTCGTTGGGCCGAGCGATGAATCCAACGCGGCTTTTTTCAACCTCTATCAGCCGGATATGACCGCGGCAACCATCATAGGCACCAAGCTCCTCGATAATCGCCCTTCGGATTCCGATGCAAACGGAACACCCTTTGTGTTCGAG
>JAFLUL010000130.1 GCA_022508845.1 Oscillospiraceae bacterium
AACCTGCTCATCTTCAGAAAGATCGCCGTGAGTGTTGTTGTAAAGCTCAAAAACATTGTCCGCTATTTCTTTATAGTCTCTGAGAACATAAGCTTTAACGTTATCAGTGAAGTTAACATAGTAGCTCTGGCTGAAGCCCGGATAATTTGCTTCAAGATAATCGAGCATATCCTGAGTTCCGTTTTCAAAAATCTCGTTATAATAAACTATAAATTCCTGATAATCGCTTTCGAGAGTTCCTTCATCGTGAAGCGAATCAAATTTGGGATAGTTGAATGTGCCGTAATCGGGATGAGCGGCGGCCCAGGTAACCCAACCTTCTGCCTGCTCCTCAAACCATTCGAGCTTTGCTGCTGAAGCGCATTTCTTTAAGAGGTCAAGGAAATCCTGAGATTTTGCAAAGAAGGTCGGGAAAAGATCTTCGCTGACAACGCCTTTTATCTCTGCATACTTATTAAGCCATTCGGTATATTTGCCGTTTTCACCGTCAAGCTCACCGTTTTTCTGCATTGCAAAGAGAACATCCATTGTATAATACGGATAGTCAATCGCTTCAAGATAGCTGTTGAATCCCTTGAGGGTGTTGGTTCTGTCTGTATCAACAACGGAAGCAACAACGGGAGGTTTGGAGGTGTCAATAGCATTGTGATAGTGGTTTGTTTTAATAAACGATCCCGTTTGATAGTTTATGCTTTTCATTGTAAGAGTATATGTGGTTGAAAGAACAACATCAATACTGTTTTCATATGAACCTTTGTCGGCAATATAGCCGGCATAATCATCCGTTTTTACGCTAACGGTATTGGTTATTGAAGCTTTAACCTTGCTTGAGCTTGAGTTGTTTCCGGGATATGTAATGCCGTCGGAAGTATATCCGCCATGGGTATAAGCGGCTCTAGGCATATAGAAAACCTTGCTGAGCAATGCTGCAACATTATAATCTATATAGTCCTGCTCTTCCAAATAACTCGGAACCAAAGCATCGCGCAAGCCGTCTTTGAGCATACCGAAATGTACGCAGGTTTGAGTGCTGTCAATACAATCAATATGACCTTTATACACTTCTCCGGCTTTAACGGCATCGTCAATTTTTTGGAGCAGTGAAGCTATTTCTTTATACTCCTCATAGGTTTTAAGGGTAATAGTTGTTGTGCTTGCAGTGTCGCTTGTTCCTGTACCGGTTGAAACATATTGCAGATTCTTTACCGTATTGCTTTTAAGCGCCTCAGCAAGCACAGCAAGCGGATCTTCGTCAGCAGAGGCTGTAAAAACGAAAGCTACTGAAATGCTTGTTAAAACCATCAGAAGTGACAAAAAAACGCTAAGTACTTTTTTTGTTGTTTTCATTCGCAAAAACATCTCCTTATTTATTTAATGTATAGTTTTACGGTACATTTCTATACATATATATGAAACACTAAAAAGTTGATAGAAATATTATCAGAATATGTATAAACTGTTAATAACAAGTTTTTCTATGTAATAATTTATTAACAATTTTTGTGCAAAACAACGAAAAGAATTGTAAAGTAAAATAGCTTTATGGCAACCTTTTTGATGTAAAGCATTGTTCTTGACAGCGCTTCAGGCTCTAATAATATATTAGTTCATATTTTATAAAAAAAAGGGCGATTGCCAACCTTTTCAGATGTTGGCAATCGCCCCATTTATTAGAGTTTATTAAAAAATCAGATAAACGGATTTTCTGTTGGATATGGAAGTGATTTCGGCTGATTATAGGCAATATCCTTAACACCTAAAAGCTTGAACACCTCAAACAGCTCTTTTCCGTAGTGTCCGAATGCAACCGCGCCGTGGTGCGGGTAACGCTTTTCTATGAGAATATGGCGGTAAAAACGTCCCATTTCGTGTATGGCAAAAATACCTATGCCGCCGAATGAGCCTGTTTTGACCGGCAGGACCTCTCCGTTTGCAATATAGCTGCGAAGAGTTCCCTCGCTGTCGCACTGAAGGCGGAAGAAGGTTATATCGGAGGGGGCTATATCGCCTTCAAGAGTACCTCTTGTAAAGTCAGGTTCGCTTCCTTCCGGCTCTAAAAGACGGTGCTGAATGAGCTGATATTTAACGGCTCTGTCGGAGCACATTTTGCAGGATGGAGTGTTTCCGCAGTGGAAGCCCATAAATGTATCGGTTAATGTATAATCGAATTTTCCCTTAATACTCTGTTCATACATTGATGCGGGAACGGAATTGTTTATATCGAGCAGCGTAACGGCATCGCCCGATACGCACGCGCCTATGTATTCGCTCAGAGCGCCGTAAATATCAACTTCGCACGAAACAGGTATACCTCTGGAAGCAAGACGGGAATTAACATAGCAGGGCTCAAATCCGAACTGCTCGGGGAATGCGGGCCAGCATTTATCGGCAAAAGCAACGTATTTTCTTGCGCCTTTATGAGCCTCAGCCCAGTCGAGAAGGGTTAATTCAAATTGAGCCATACGGGGAAGAAGGGCGGGGTAGTTGTTGCCGGTAACACCAAGCTCCTGAGCCATATCCTCGCATATCGCGGGAATTCTCTTGTCGTTTTCGTGTTCTTTATAGGAAACAAGCAAATCGAGCTCGGAATTCTCTTCAATTTCAACGCCTATTTCGTAGAGGCCTTTTATCGGAGCGTTACAGGCAAAAAAATCCTGAGGACGCGGACCGAATGTTATTATCTTAAGGTTTTTAACGCCGATAACGGCTCTTGCTATGGGAACAAATTCAGCGATCATTTTTGATATGTCGTCTGCCGTTCCAACCGGATAAGCGGGGATATAAGCCGAAAGCTTTCTCATTCCCAAATTATAAGAGCAGTTGAGCATTCCGCAGTAAGCATCGCCGCGGCCGTTGATAAGATCTCCATCGCCTTCGGCGGCTGCAACATACATACAGGGACCGTCAAAATGCTTTGCTATAAGCGTTTCGGGGGTTTCGGGGCCGAAGTTTCCGAGGAAAACCACCAGCGCGTTGCACTGTGCATCGTTAACCTCCTGAACGGCTTTCAGCATGTCGAGTTCATTTTCAACTGTTGTTTTGCATTCGTAAATTTCGCCTTTATAGGCTGAAACAATGGCCTCTCTTCTTTTTATTGAAAGACCTATCGGAAAACAGTCTCTTGACACGGCAATAATACCGAGCTTAACATCGGGTATGTTTTTCATTTGTTCACACTCCTTTTATTTATGATGTAATTATAATATTTTAAAAGTTACGTGTCAACTGTTATTTGAAAGCTTGGTAAAAAGATAAAAATTTTCAGAAAAATAAAAAAAATCAAAAATAGGTATTGATTTTTAAAAACATATGTGATAAAATACCCGTGTTCTTCAGATGAACATCCGGGTGTGGCGCAGTTGGGAGCGCGCTTGACTGGGGGTCAAGAGGCCGTGAGTTCAAGTCTCGCCACTCGGACC
>JAFLUL010000131.1 GCA_022508845.1 Oscillospiraceae bacterium
CCCTCAAGACCGGCGTTTGCAGCTATCTGACGAATGGGAGCCTCAATTGCTCTCAGAACGATGTTTACGCCGGTTTTTTCGTCGGCGTTGTCGGTGGAGTCAAGAAGAGCCTTAACGCAGGGAGAAACGTTCAGAAGAGCGATTCCGCCGCCAGCAACATAGCCCTCTTCAACGGCTGCTTTTGTTGCAGCGAGAGCATCCTCAATGCGGAGCTTCTTTTCTTTCATTTCGATTTCGGTTGCCGCGCCAACGTGAATAACGGCAACGCCGCCGGAGAGCTTTGCAAGACGCTCCTGGAGCTTTTCTCTGTCAAAATCGGAGGTGGAGGCTTCGATCTGGTTCTTGATCTGGCCTATTCTCGCCTTTATCTCATCGCTGTCGCCTGCGCCGTCAACGATAATGGTGTTTTCTTTTGTAACCTTGACCTGCTTTGCTCTGCCAAGACACTCAACTGTTGCGTCCTTAAGCTCAAGGCCGAGATCGGAGGTTATAACCTCGCCGCCTGTAAGGATGGCGATATCCTGAAGCATCTCTTTTCTTCTGTCGCCAAAACCGGGAGCCTTAACGCAAACGCAGGTGAAGGTGCCTCTGAGTTTGTTAACAAGGATGGTTGCAAGGGCTTCGCCCTCAACATCCTCAGCAACGATAACAAGCTTTTTGCCGGACTGAAGGATCTGCTCAAGAAGGGGAAGAATTTCCTGAATATTGGAAATCTTTTTATCGGTTATGAGAATATATGCGTCGTCTATAACGGCTTCCATTTTGTCGGTGTCCGTTACCATATAGGGGGAGATATAGCCTCTGTCAAACTGCATACCTTCAACAACATCGCAGCTTGTTTCGGCGGTCTTTGATTCCTCAACGGTTATAACGCCGTCTGCGGAAACCTTTTCCATAGCCTCTGCAATGAGCTTGCCTACTGTTTCATCTGCGGAAGAAACGGTTGCTATTCTTGTTATATCCGCGGAGGAGGAAACGGGCTTTGAATTAGCCTTAAGACCTTCAACTGCAGCGTCAACGGCCTTCTGGATGCCCTTTTTAACAACCATGGGATTTGCTCCTGCGGCAACGTTTTTCATACCCTCGTTAACAAGAGCCTGAGCAAGGAGGGTTGCTGTTGTTGTGCCGTCACCGGCAACGTCGTTTGTTTTTGTTGCAACCTCTTTAACGAGCTGAGCGCCCATATTCTCAAAAGCATCCTCAAGCTCAATTTCCTTTGCAATTGTAACGCCGTCATTAGTTATAAGGGGAGCGCCGTATTTTTTGTCAAGAACTACGTTTCTGCCCTTGGGGCCGAGAGTTATTTTAACTGTGTTTGAAAGCTTATCTATACCGCTTTGAAGAGCCTTTCTTGCATCTTCACCGTAAAGTAACTGTTTTGCCATAACTGATGTCTCCTTTAAATTATTCTACTATTGCGAGAATGTCGCTCTGCTTGGCGATAACGTATTCTTCCTGTCCGAGCTTAACTTCGGTGCCTGCGTATTTATTGAGAATTACCTTGTCGCCGACCTTGACTTCCATTTTGACTTCTTTGCCGTCAACTATGCCGCCGGGGCCAACCTCAATTATTTCGGCTGTTTGGGGTTTTTCCTGCGCGGAGGAGGCAAGAATAATGCCGCCCTTGCTGGTTTCCTCAGCCTGTGTGAATTTAAGAACTACTCTGTCGCCTAAAGGTTTAAGCTTCATACTGAAAATCCCTCCTGAGATTTGAATTTGCTGTTTGTTTAGCACTCTGTTCTCTTGAGTGCTAAATATATTTTAACCCAAAATTTTCAAAATGCAATACCTTTTTAGAAAATTTTTGAAATTTTTTTATTTTTTACCTGTTTTATCGCTAAATACGCTGCGCATCCCGCCGCGGCACAGCCGGCCAATGCAAACGGAGAAGCGCGCTTAACGATAGTTAGAGCCTGATCCATACCGGTTGGTGTGTGAGTTAAAAAGAATTCCAGAAGCGGTTTTTTCGGGAGACTGCTTGTAAGGCTTTCCCAGGTGCGAGTGTAGGTAATAAATGCCGAGGGGTCTGTTTCATCGATCGTAAACAGTCTTACGCCCCTTTTAAGATGAGGGCCGTAAACGTGAAATCCCGCGCCCTGAGTATAGATGAGCTTTATTCCGAGATAGTCGCAAACAAAGCTGTTGTTGTGATCGTGGCCAACGCTTAGCGCCTTAACGCCCCCGTCAGCCCGCAAAACATCAAATTCACCTGTGTTTTCCTCTGTAACAGCGGGGGATTCTTTCATAAATCCGCCTTGTTGCTTTATTTCCTCAGGCAAAACGTAAAATTTGTTTTTATGTTCTCCATAGGCCTCAACCGATCCGCGGGTTCCTTTTTTTACCCTCTTTAAAACATTATAGTATTCCGGTACGGGAATATGCTGAAAAACAATGGCGGGAGGCAAAGCCCCGAGAGCTTTATTTTCCCTTTCGCGCATTTCGGCAAACCACTTAAGCTGATCATTCGTTACTCCGCTCTTGCCGCCCGAAGCGGAGGAGCCGTGGGTATCAAAGGCGTAAACGGCAAATTTTTCCTGTCCGTTCTCTGTGTAAACAGGCAAAAAAAAGGTTCCGGGGTCAGTCTTGCTGCGTTTTTCTCCGGGCATATAGCCGGGAATTTCGGCATAAAACTCCGCCTGACGCTCCTTTGTTACGCCGCTCTCTGCGTCGTGATTGCCGAAGGTTACGGCAAATGGCACGCCGGCTTTTTGAACGGGGGCGAGGAGCTGAGAGATAACGTCCCTAACGTTTTTGTCCGGAGACTTTCCCCATATAAGCGGATGAATGCCGTATATCTGATCGCCGCTGAAAATGATAAGATCGGGTTTTTCTTCTCGGATCGCAAGCTCCAAAAGCTTTACCGTGTCGGGAGAAACAGATTTGAATTCCTGCACATCCGCTATCTGCATTATCTTAAATCGGCCGTTATTAAAAATAAGTTTTGTTCCCATTATAAGCCCCCATATATGTCAATTCGCAAGTCGGAGTTTCGGGAAAATCGCAAGCGATTTTTGATTATAATTTATATTTATATAAAGTTTGTTTTTTAACGGGAAAATGAATATAAGTTTAATTATTATATTATTATTTTAATAATTTCAAATAACGTATTCCGAATTTTTAAAAGCCGGATTTTCTCCGGCTTTTATCGGTGTTTATTCTTTTATTTCAAGTCCGAGCAGGTCGAGCTGAGCCTTATCAACGGCCGAGGGGCATTGAGTCATAGCTTCGGTTGCGTCCTTGAGCTTGGGATAGGCTATAACATCGCGAAGACTCTCCGCGCCTATCATCTGCATAACAAGTCGGTCAAGGCCTATGCCCATTCCGCCGTGCGGG
>JAFLUL010000132.1 GCA_022508845.1 Oscillospiraceae bacterium
GAGCCCGAGAGAATTAGGCCGGTAAGGCGAGCGGCTTGCAAAAACTCCAACTCTCTCGTTTCCGCCGAGTCGCGGCGGACGGACAGTGAGAGTGTTTTTATTCCGCTTTGCCTCGGTAAAGCCCCATATCAGCCACAGATGCGAAAAGCCCTCCATCCCTCTTAAAGCCTCGGGAGAGCGAAATTCAGGTTCAAAAATTATTTTTCCCTCGGTATCGGCAAGTCCGCTCTGACGCGGTATGCCGAATTTCGACGAAAAAGGAGTAAAAATTTTGGCAACAGGAACAATTTCGAGCAAAAAAACACCTCGCATCAATTCGTAATCCGGTATGCGGAATTACTTAAAATATAACCACGATTAAAAAATAAACGGTTAACAGCAAAACAAAAGCCGATAAGCTGTTAACCGTTATAACCTATTGTTGGAAAGCTAAAAGCTTTCATTATAATAATTCTGAATTACAAATTCCGAATTATTTGTAAATCGCAAGAAAAACGCAGATAAATATGAACGCCGCAAAGATAAAAATTCCTGCAACAAGCGCGGCGGCACCCATTGAGCCGAGAATATAGGCTCGCCTGTCCTCGCGCGAGAGCTTTTCATCGTTATTTTCTTCCCTTGCCTCCCATTCCTGCTTTTCCTTTTTGGGAAGCCTCGGGATAAAAACGCGCTGACGCTCAACGCCGCTCATATCCGCAACGGTACGGCCGTCGTCCTCAAAATCCTTGTTATCTCTTGGCATTATTTATCATACAGATGGCAAACAACATAGTGACCGGGTTCGATCTCTCTTTGAACCGGCTCCTCTGTTTTGCATCTCTCCATACAGTTTTCGCAGCGAGTGTGGAATTTGCAGCCCTTGGGCGGATTTGCGGGTGAAGGAATGGTTCCTTCGAGAACGATTCTCTTCATCTTTACAGTTGGATCCGGCACGGGGATCGCGGAGAACAAAGCCTTAGTATAGGGATGGAGAGGATTACGGAAAATGTCCGCCGTGTCGCCGTATTCAACCAGATTGCCGAGATACATAACGCCGACTGTATCTGAGATATGCTCAACAACGGAGAGGTCGTGGGATATAAACAGATAAGTAAGCTTATATTTTTCCTGCAAATCCTTTAAGAGGTTTATTATCTGCGCCTGAATTGAAACGTCCAATGCGGAAACGGGCTCGTCGCACACAACAAACTCGGGATTTAACGCAAGCGCGCGGGCAATACAGATTCTCTGGCGCTGACCGCCCGAAAATTCGTGGGGATAGCGATCCTTATGGAAGGGCTGAAGGCCGCAGTTGTCCATAACCTCGTCGATATAATCGTTAAACTGTTCCTTTGAAACAAGGTTATGTTCTCTCACCGCCTCGCCTATTATCTCGCCAACGGGCATTCTGGGCGAAAGGGATGAAAACGGATCCTGGAAGATTATCTGCATTTTAGGACGCAGGGAACGCATTTCTTTTTTGGAGAGGTCATAAACTTCCTGTCCGTTAAAGAGCACCTGTCCGCCTGTTTTTTCGCCGGAAAGACGCAATATCGTTCTGCCTGCAGTTGTTTTACCGCAACCGGACTCGCCAACGAGACCCATTGTGCAGCCGCGCTTTAAGTTGAAGGTTACGTTATCAACTGCCTTAACATAGCCAACCGTTTTGGATATCATACCGCCCTTTATGGGGAAGTATTTTTTAAGCGCGTTTACCATCAGAATATACTTAGGATCATATTCAACGGGGGTGAACTCGTTTTCAATTTTCAGATTTTCATTATTTGCCATTCTTATTCACCCTCCTTTTTAAAATCGCTGTAGCGGTAACAGCTCACCTTATGAGTTGGCGAAAGGCTTATCTCGCCGGGATACTCTCCCTCGCAGCCGTTAACGCACATCTCGCATCTGTCCTTAAAGTAACAGTAGTTCGGCATATTAACGGGGTTCGGAACCTTTCCGGGAATGGAATAGAGCTTATCCACCTTTTTGCCTACTACGGGCTTTGAAGCCATAAGTCCGATGGTGTAGGGATGGGCGGGATTTGCAAAAATCTCTTCGGCAGTTCCCTTTTCAACCACCTTACCGGCATACATAACAACAACATAATCCGCCATTTCGGCAATAACGCCGAGGTCGTGAGTTATGAGCATTATGGAGGAATTTATCTTATCCTTGAGCTGTCTTAAGAGGTCAAGGATCTGCGCCTGAATGGTAACGTCAAGAGCCGTTGTTGGTTCGTCGGCTATTATGAGCTTCGGATTGCAGGCAAGCGCCATAGCGATCATAACCCTTTGGCGCATACCGCCCGAAAGCTCATGGGGATACATACTGTAAACGCCTTCGGCATTAGCTATACCAACGGTTTCGAGAAGGCTTACAGTGCGCTCTTTAAGCTGAGAGGAAGAAAGCTTTTTCTCGCTGTGAAGCGCGATAACCTCTTCTATCTGATCGCCGATTTTGAAAACGGGATTCAGGGAGGTCATAGGCTCCTGGAATATCATTGAAAGATAGTTGCCTCTGATCTTCTGCATCCTCTCAGTGGGCATTTTGGTTATATCATAGGCCTTATCGCCGAGATTCAGCCTGATTTCACCGCTTACTACCTGTCCCTGAGGACGCTGGAGAAGCTGCATAATTGAGAGCGAAGTAACGCTCTTTCCGCAGCCCGACTCGCCAACAACACCGATTGTTTTTCCTATCGGAACTTCAAACGTAACGCCGTCAACCGCCTTAACTGTTCCAACGTCAGTAAAGAAGTGGGTGTGGAGGTCGTCTATCTCAAGAACGTTTGCATTATCCTTCATCTCGGTGAGATATTCCTTTTCGGCAACGTTCTTTCTTTTATGCTGTTTTTCAAACTGTTTTGTTATTTTGCGGTTCGCTCTCGAAATTCTGCGCGAATCTTTTGCGGAGAGATAACCTTCTGCTTTTTTCTTTGCCATAAATATCTCTCCTTTCTTATCTCTTCATCTTCGGGTCAAACGCGTCTCTCAGACCGTCGCCCACAAGGTTAAATGCAAGAACTGTTGCAAGCAGGCATATGCCGGCGGGTATCCATATAAACAGATATGTTGTTAAAACATAGGTATTGTTTACATCGTTTATTATATTTCCCCAGGAAGCAAACGGGAAACGAACGCCAAGGCCAAGGAACGAGAGAGTTGCCTCTGTTATAATGGTTGAGCCGAGACCCATTGTCATTGTAACTATGAGCTGAGGAATAACGTTCGGTATGAGGTGGC
>JAFLUL010000133.1 GCA_022508845.1 Oscillospiraceae bacterium
TTAAGGTGTTTTTGCCGAACGAATAGCCGTAATCTTTAGTGTTATCGATTCCGAGAATTGAGGTTGTTATGCTGATAGTATCGGCAGTTATAGTATAGGTCATTTGAACGCCGATATCGAGCGCTGCGGACATTTTTCCCGTTCCGTCCTCATTAAAGGTAAACGAATAGTCCGCTTCAATTCCAAGAAGGCTCGCAGAGCCGTTCCAGGTGCCGATAATCTTTTGTTCGGGCTTTTGGCAGCCGCAAAAAAGCGCTGCAACGCAGCATATTACAAGGATAACTGATACAGTTTTTTTCATTTTTTTTACCTCTCAATAAATTATTTATTTCCATAAACAATATTATACGCTTTCAATATGGCGGTTTGGGTTTTGCCGTCGCGTATTTCACCGTTCATAACCATATCAAAAAGAGCTTTTAAGGAAATTCTCTCCGGCTCGATAAACTCATCGTCATCAAAATCGGTTTCACCGAAGGAAAGGTCTCTTGCTAAATACATATAGATTATTTCGGTTGAATATGCGCAGGTGGGATAGTATTCCCCCATAAAAATGAGATCTTTCGTCTCGGCTCCCGTTTCCTCCTTAAGCTCTCTTATAGCCGCGCTTTTCGGATCCTCTCCTGCAAAATCGAGCTTCCCGGCGGGTATTTCAAGCAGCACCCTATCAAACGGATAGCGAAACTGGCGAACCATAAGAACCTCGTTATTATCCGTTACGGGAACAACGCAGGAAGCACCGGGATGCTTAATATATTCCCTTATTGCCTCCTTGCCGTTCGGAAGAATTATATCATCCTTAAAAACCTTGAGAAGTTTTCCGCTGAAAACCTCGGTTGAAGAAGCTTTTTTTTCGGTTAAATCGTTCATAAATCCCAATCCTCTCTTTATTTAAAAAAAATATATCATATAAATTAAAAAATGTAAATAACCGTTTTTAATATTTAATTGACATTTACTGTTCTGTTTGATACAATATATGGTGTTTTGATTGCAGGGAAAGAGGTATATTTATGAGAAACACCTATGAAAATCCGCTTTGCGTGAGATATGCAAGCGATAAGATGAAATACATTTTCAGCGATGACAACAAATTCTCCACCTGGAGAAAGCTCTGGATAGCTCTTGCCAAGGCCGAAAAGGAGCTTGGAATTGAGATAACCGAAGAGCAGATAGCCGAAATGGAGAATAATATTTATAATATTGACTACGAAAAGGCTGCCGAATATGAGCGTTCGCTCAGGCACGATGTTATGGCGCACGTTCACACTTACGGCGATATGTGCCCCACTGCGAGGCCCATTATCCATCTTGGAGCAACCTCCTGCTACGTTGGCGACAACACAGATATAATAGTTATGCGAGAAGGGCTTCTTCAGATAAAAAAACTGCTCATAAACACAATTAAAGCCGCCGCTGACTTCGCCGAAAAATGGAAGGACACTCCAACCCTCGCCTACACCCATTTTCAAGCGGCTCAGCCCACAACGGTAGGGAAAAGAGCAACCCTTTGGATACAGGATCTTTTAATGGACCTCTCTTCTCTCGATTATCAGCTTGATTCATTAAAGCTGCTCGGCTGCAAGGGAACCACGGGAACCTGCGCAAGCTTTTTGGAGCTATTCGGCGGAAACCACGATAAGGTAAAAAAACTTGAAAAGCTGATTGCCGGATATATGGATTTTAACAGCTGTATGGCTGTTTCCGGACAAACCTACACAAGGAAGGTTGACTACAACATCATTTCCGTTCTTTCAGGAATTGCTCAGAGCGCGGCAAAGTTTTCAAACGACATAAGGCTTTTATCCCATCTCAAGGAATTTGACGAGCCCTTTGAATCAAAGCAGATAGGCTCCTCCGCTATGGCATATAAGCGCAATCCAATGAGAAGCGAACGAATAGCTTCCCTCTCCCGCTATGTTATTTGCGATGTTCTCAATCCCGCAATAACCGCCGGGGCACAGTGGTTTGAGAGAACGCTTGACGATTCGGCAAACAGAAGAATATCCATTCCCGAGGCGTTTTTGGCGGTAGACTCAATTTTATCGCTTTATATTAACGTTATTTCAAACGGCACGGTTTATCCCAAGATGATGGAACGCCATCTGAGAGAGGAGCTTCCGTTTATTGCAACCGAAAACATACTTATGGACTGCGCGAAGCGCGGCGCGGACAGGCAGGATATGCACGAGGCAATAAGGCAGTATTCGGTTGATGTTGCAAAACGCATCAAGCTGAACGGCGAAGATAACAACCTGCTCGACTTAATGCTTGCCGACAGCCGTTTTATGCTTACAAACGAAGATCTCGAAAGAATTCTCGATATAAACAAGTTCGTTGGACGTTCTCCCGAGCAGACTGAGGAATTCTTGCAGGAAGAGGTTTATCCCGTCCTTGAAAAAGAAAAAGAATATCTCGGAGTGGACGTTAAAATAACCGTATAATTTTTTAAGTGAGGTATATATTATGTTGACAGCAATTGTAGGAATTAACTGGGGCGACGAAGGAAAAGGCAGAATGGTTGACTTGCTCTCTCAGCAGTATGACGTTGTTGTTCGCTATCAGGGCGGCAATAACGCGGGTCATACCGTTGTAAACGATAAGGGAAGGTTTATACTCAATCTCCTCCCCTCGGGCATACTCAGAGATGAGACCGTAAACGTTATGGGCGTTGGAATGGTTATTGACGTTGAGCATCTCTATAACGAAGTTCAGCGGCTTCGCGACGGCGGTATAACCGTTGATCCATCTCATCTCAAAATAAGCGACAAGGCAACAATTTGTATGCCCTACCATAAGCTCCTTGACATTCTTGAGGAGGAGCGTCTTGCCGATAAAAAATTCGGCTCAACCAGAAGAGGCATAGCTCCCGTATATGCCGACAAATTCTATAAAAAAACGATCAGAATGGGCGACCTGCTCACTCCCGAAATCCTCGAAGAAAAGCTTGAGGGAATAGTTGAATGGAAAAACCTCACCATTGCAAACGGCTACGGCCACGAGCCTATTAAAACTCAGGATATGCTTGACTGGCTTATGAAATACGGTATGGCGTTTAAGGACTATATCTGCGACACAACCGAATTTTTGGGCGAGGCTGCCAAACAGGGCAAAAACATTATGTTTGAAGCCCAGCTCGGCGCGCTCAGAGATATAGA
>JAFLUL010000134.1 GCA_022508845.1 Oscillospiraceae bacterium
ATTGGAAACGATAAGATCCGGCTGATCCAAAATTGAAAAATCGAAATCAAAAATATCGGCTTTAACAAAACTAACTCTGCTTTTAAGGTGATCGGGAATATTTTCGAGCAAATATCTTATCGCGCCGTCATATTTTTCAAACAAATAAACTTTTGTTTTCGGACAGCTTTCCGCAATGGATATTCCGATACAGCCGCTTCCCGCGCAAAGATCAAATATTATTTCATATCCTTTATCTTTTATTTTGTTAATGCATAAATCGGCAAGCTCTTCGGTTTCGGGGCGCGGAATAAGAACTCCTTCACCAACCTTATATTTCATATCAAGGAAAATTTGATCCTTAATAATATATTGAAGCGGTTCTCCGGCTGCTCTTTTTAATATCAGCGAAAAATATTCATTAGATTTATGTTTGTCGGCAGGTAAATTTTTTTGAAGCAAAAAAGATGTATTATCAAGCTGAAAAGTGAACAGCAGTATCTGAAGCGCGTCAAACTCAGCGTCCTGAATTTTGCCGTTCAGAATTTTGCAGCCTTCTTTTTTCAACTCTTCAAGCGTATATATCAAAGCGAGTCGTCCTCCGGATTGTCGGTTATAACCGCTTTTATTGAGGCAATTCCAACCTCAATCATATCATCGGTGGGCTCGACGGTTGTAATGCGCTGCATCCACATACCGGGGGCTGAAAAAATTTTGGTAAGTATATTATCGTGGCGGCCGGCATATTTTATCATTTCATAGCTGATTCCTGTTACGACCGGGAGAATAACAAGGATTTTAACAACTATCCACACAAGTCTGAGAGATTTATCTCCAAGGGCCGGGAAAAGAATAAGCACAATTGAAGAAACTATTATACTGATTATAACAATAATAAATATAAAGCTTGTTCCGCAGCGGGGGTGAAACCTTTTGCAGCTTCTAACATTTTCAACATTCAGCTCCAGGCCTTTTTCATAGCAGGTTATGGACTTATGCTCGGCGCCGTGGTACATAAAAACTCTGTGGATATCCTTTTGCTTTGACACAATAAACATATATAAAACTATTATTGCGGCTCTCATGATCCCCTCAAAAAGCGCGTGAAAATCAACAAGCTTTGATGAAAAAAGATGCTCATCCATAAGATCAACTATAAGGGTGGGAAGATACGCAAAGAGAAAAACACCGAGAGCCATAGCGATAACAGTTGCGATTCCGGTTATAACACCGAGCATTTTCGGCCCCATATGGTCATTTAACCATTTATCGAGCTTTGACATATTTTCGGTATCCTCTTCAGCCTCAAGCTGCCCTGAAAGCTCAGCGGAACGCATAAGACTTTTATAGCCGAATTTCATAGTCTCAATATAATTAACAATACCTCTGATAAAAGGAGCGCCAAGAATTTTAATTTTATCCTTAATATGTTTAAACTCCATTTGTTCGGTAATTATATCGCCGCTGCTGTTTCTAACAGAAAGCGCGCAGCCCTTCGGGCCATTCATCATAACTCCCTCTATAAGAGCCTGACCTCCAACCGAGGTTTTACGCGGACAGCTTTTATTATTTTTCATTTTTACCTTCTCCATTCAACAAATATAACGGAAATATCATTTCAACATTTGTCCCCTCGCCAAGCTTACTTTTTATATTAAGACTGCCTTTATGCGATCTTATTATTTCATCGCAGACCGCCAATCCTATTCCGGACCCCTTAACGGAGACGTTGGCCTTATAAAATTTTTCTTTAACGTGGGGCAGATCCTCCTCGGAAATACCGCAGCCGGTGTCCGATACGGTTATCTTAAGATTTTTAACATCCAAAGCGGCTATTATGGATATGTTTCCTCCGGCAGGAGTGTATTTTATGGCGTTATCAAGAATATTAACAAAAACCTGCTTGATTTTATCGGGATCACCCGTTGTTGGCGCGGGAAAATCCGGCGTACTGTAAAATATATCAATGCCTTCGCGCATTGCTCTGTCCCTTAGAACAAAAACAGCATCGTCAAGCTCGGCAAGTATGTCGATTTTTTTCATTCTCAGCGGCATATTGCCGTTTTCCATACGCGAAAAATCCAGAAGATCCTCAACAAGAGAATAGAGCCTTTCAGATTCGTAAAGAATGACCTTGAGTCCTTGACTTAGGGTTTCATCTTCGCTCTCGTTTATCGTAATAAGCGTTTCCGTCCAGCCCTTTATTGCGGTAAGCGGTGTCCTCAGTTCGTGTGACACAGTTGAAATAAACTCATTTTTCAATCGATCGGTGCGGGATATCTGATCTGTCATATAGTTTATTGACTCACTTAGCTCAGAAATCTCATCGTATCTGTTTGAAACCTCAACCTTTTCGGAATAGTTACCGTCGGCTATTTTTCTCGTTACGGTGTTTATTTTTTTAACGGGAACAAGAATTGATCTTATAAAAAACAGACCCGAAATAACAACAAAGGCAATAGCAACAAAAACTATGACCAACAAAACAAGTCCGACCTGAATGACCTTTTTGTTTATATCCTGAAGCGAAATAAGATATCTTACAGCTCCGTTGCTGTCGCCTCCCGTTTTGGGGAGCATAACCGTAAGAGCCATAAATTTCTCGCCCGAGTCAAGCCTCCCCTCGCTCATACCGATGCCGGAAGGTGATGACAGCGCGCTTTTATAATCGTCGTCATTGGCGGCGTCAGGTTCAAAACCGGTTGTTGTTACAACTATTTCCCCGTCCTTGTTATAAACCCATACCCAGGCGGTATTTATATCGGAAAAATTATGGGCATATTCGATTGCACGGGTTGAAAAGGTTTCATTTGAAACGTCAATATATCCGTTAAAATATTCGGCTATAGCACCGCTCTGTCCCATTGATTGCAGTTTTTGACGAACAGAGTTATAATAATAGCTTCTTACTGAAAAAGTAACAATAATAGCAAAAGACAAAAGGATGAGGGATATAA
>JAFLUL010000135.1 GCA_022508845.1 Oscillospiraceae bacterium
TGGCACAACCGGCTCAGGAAAATCAACTCTCATAAATCTTTTGATGCGCTATTACGACGAATATGACGGCGAAATACTTATAGACGGTAAAAACCTCAAAGACATAGACATAAGCTACTACCGCGATCAGATAGGCTTTGTTCAGCAGGAACCGCTGATGTTCAGAGACACAATATTCAACAATATCGCCTACGGCAAGCCCGGAGCGCACGTTGAGGAGGTTTTCAGGGCTGCCGACATAGCAAACGCCCACGGATTTATAACCCGACTGCCGGACGGCTACGACACTCTTTTGGGCGAACGCGGCATTGGCCTTTCGGGCGGCGAAAAGCAGAGGCTTTCAATTGCCAGAGCCGTTATGAGAAACCCATCAATACTCATATTTGACGAAGCAACCGCCTCGGTTGACAGCGAAACTGAGCACCTGATTCAGGGAGCAATTGAAAATCTGATAAGAGGAAGAACAACTCTGATGATTGCCCACAGACTTTCAACTCTGAGAAAAGCAAACAAGATAGTTGTTGTTGACAAAGGCAGAATAATTGAATGCGGCACACCCGATGAACTTATGGCGCTGCAGGGCAAATATTATAAGCTCATTCAGATTCAATCAATGGGCGAACAGGTTGAAGCCCAGAAACAAGCTGAGAATTTTGAATAAGGAGGGAGAAGAATGCTGAGATATATTGACGGCCCCGAAGTAAAATTAACTCAAAACGACGGAATTTATATAGACGCGGAATTTTACCACACAAAAGAAAAGCTCACCTTCCTTGAGCCGCACAGGCTTTTCCCGAAGAGCGGCGGAAACAAATATATAACCCTTCTTGACAGCGAGGGAAATCAGGTTGCAATAATCCGCGACACGGAAAACCTGCTGCCTGAATCAAAAAAGGCGGTTGAGGACGCGCTTGAAGAATACTATATGATCCCGAAAATAACAAAATTTATAAAGATGGTAGACACCTTCAAAATTTGGATGTGGACAGCCGAAACCGACCACGGCACGCTGACGTTTGAGGTAAAAAACCATATTTCAACTGTTAAACCGCTATATGACGGCAGAGTTATGATAACCGACTCCAGCGATAACCGATATGAAATTCCCGATTACCGAAAAATGGACAAACGCAGCGTTAAAATGATTGAAAAAATGCTTTAAGCAGAAAGGACAGCAATATGAAACTTATAATAGCAATAGTTAATAACGATGACAGCGCAGTGGTGGCATCCGCTCTTACAAAAGAAAATTTCACAGTTACAAAACTCTCAACAACCGGCGGTTTTCTTATGGTCGGAAACACTACCTTCCTTATAGGAACCGAAGAAAACAAGGTCGCAAGAGCCAAAGAGATTATTTCAAAGTTTTCAAAAACACGCACTCACGAGGTTGCAACAACCGCATCCTTCGGCAGAGGTCTTGCCGACGGAGAACTGAGAACTCCTGTTACAGTTGGAGGAGCTATGGTTTTTGTTCTCAGCGTTGACGAGGCCGAAAAATACTGAAAAAAATACTTTTTCAATAACGTTAATCTTAGTTTTTGCGTTTTAACTAAAAAAATCAAGCCGGTGATGTCCTTTTTTGACAGCGCCGGCTATAGTTATCTGCAATGTTATTTTTTTGTTACGTTTTTTTATATATTTTCATTTTTTAGTTAAAATATTTAAACAGAAATTTAATAAACATATCATCACATCTCCAATTTTCTCCTTTATAATTGCTTTCAATGAAAAAAAGGAGATCAGTAATTCTATGACCGCAATTGAAAACAATGTTGAACGATTTAATATCCAGCGCAAGATAGTTGCCACAATGACTACCGAGAGCTGGACCAGCATTCCGCATGTAAGCTTTGTTTATAAAGCAGACATTACAGACTTTTTAGAGGAATATCGCAAGTTCAATGAAGCAACTCCCTATAATTTATCACTTAACACAGCTATACTTAAGGTTATTTCCGAGGGCATTAAGGCTGCACCGAAAATGAACGCCCATATGCACTATGAAAAAAAGCTTGTAAGAGGCAAAATAACCTACTTGGACAATATCGATATTTCCGTTCCGTGGACACTTCCCGACGGCCATATGATGACAATAACTATGAAGGATGTTGGAAACAAGTCCTTAAAAGAGATGGCTGAATACACTGATGACATTAACCGCAAGCTTCAAAAAACAAATCTTACCGAAGCGCTCTATTCTATTTCGATAAACGACACATTGAGACGTTTAAGAGAGGGGCATTTCTTAAACAGCCTGTTAAAATTATACGGTTCAAAGACCAATCCGCGCCACAAGGTTTCTCCCCTTAAGGGCAAGGCAAAAAAAGAATATGACGCTATTCCCGACTGCGATAAGATAGTATACGAAGACTTAAAACAAGGCACTTTAACCGTTTCAAACATAGGCGCGGCCACAAGAGGAGTTAAAGGCTATTTTGATATGCTGATGATAATTCCTCCGCAGATCTGCGCAATAGGACTCAGCGCTATTCAGAGAGAGCCTACTGTTATGACCGATGAAAACGGAAACGAAAAGCTTGAAATAAGAACCATATTACCCATGGCAGTTTGCTTTGACCACAGAGCTCTCGATTTCGGCGAAGTAAGCCCCTTCCTTAAAAAGCTTGATGAGATATTTGCTAATCCCGAGATGGTTCTCATTGACAAATAATAGTTTTATATACTGCAAAAAAACAAGGCATCAAAAGATGCCTTGTTTTTATTAAAATGACTACATAGCAGGCTTAAAGCACTCGCCTTGCTCAAAGGGAAAGCTCGCTGTCAATTCATTATCCGCCAAAGCGCACTTCATAGGGAGATGCCCTGCTTTATTTCTTTATGCACCCGTTGCGCGATTCAACAAGAAAGCGGCTGCGGCGTGTCCGCTTTCGATTACGCCATCGCCGTTGCCC
>JAFLUL010000136.1 GCA_022508845.1 Oscillospiraceae bacterium
TATGGAAAAAATTCTTGTTCTTGATTTCGGCGGACAGTATAATCAGCTGATCGCAAGAAGAGTGCGCGAACAAAATATTTATGCTGAAATAATTCCTTTTTCGGAAATAACAACAAAAGCTATTATAGAGGAAAACTATAAGGGCGTTATCTTCACCGGAGGACCAAACAGCGTTTACGACGAAAGCTCCCCCCATTTTTCGCCCGACATATTAAACGCGGGCATACCGGTGCTCGGAATATGCTATGGCTGTCAGCTTATGGCATATATGGAAAACGGAGAAATATGCTCAGCAGGAGAAATAAGCGAATACGGAAAAACAGAGTTTTCTCATAAAAAGTGCATTCTTTTTGAAGATGTTCCCGAAAACAGCATTTGCTGGATGAGCCACACGGACTACATAAAAAAAGTTCCTGACAGCTTTAAGGTCACCGCAACAACTAAAAACTGCCCAACCGCCGCTATGGAAGACGAAAAAAGAAAGCTCTATGCAGTTCAGTTCCATCCCGAAGTAACACACACCGAATTCGGCAGGGAAATTCTCAGAAATTTTTTATATAAAATCTGCGGCTGCTCCGGCGACTGGAGAATGGATGACTTTGCAAAAGAAAGCATAGAAAGTTTTAAGAAAAAAATCGGAGATAAAAAGGTGGTATGCGCTCTTTCGGGCGGTGTTGACTCATCTGTTGCAGCTGTTATACTCCACAAAGCCATAGGCAAAAACCTCACCTGCATATTTGTTGACCACGGACTTTTAAGAAAAGACGAGGGAGATTTTGTTGAACACACCTTCGCCCAAACATTCGGAATGAATCTCATAAGAGTAAACGCTCAGCAGAGATTTCTTGATAAGCTCAAAGAAATAACAGAGCCGGAAGAAAAGCGCAAGATAATCGGCGAAGAATTTATACGTGTGTTTGAGGAGGAGGGCAAAAAACTCGGAAAGGTTCCCTTCCTCGCGCAAGGAACGATCTATCCCGACATAATTGAGAGCGGCAGCGGCAAGGCAGACACAATAAAAAGCCACCACAACGTTGGCGGTCTTCCTGATGTTATTGATTTCGATGAAATAATAGAGCCTCTCAGAAATCTTTTTAAGGATGAAGTTCGAAAAGTCGGCGAGGAGCTGGGCATACCGAAGCCCCTTGTTTGGCGCCAGCCGTTTCCGGGGCCGGGACTTGCAGTAAGAATAATAGGAGAAATAACGGAGAATAAGGTAAAGACATTGCAGGAAGCGGATGCTATTTTCAGAGAAGAAATGGAAAAAGCAGGCTGCAGCAAATATTCAAGCCAATATTTTGCCGTACTAACCGACACAAGAAGCGTTGGAGTTATAGGCGACGCAAGAACTTACGGCTATACAGTTGCCCTCCGAAGCGTAACGACCGACGATTTTATGACCGCCGAATGGACCCGCCTGCCCTATGAGGTTCTCGAAAAGGCAAGCAGCAGAATAACAAACGAGGTCCGCGGAATAAACCGTGTTGTTTACGATATAACCTCAAAGCCCCCCGCAACAGTTGAGTGGGAATAATTCGGCAAGTCCAGAAAACCGCGAAAATACGTGGTTTCTTGCCTGAAAAATTCCGATTTGATAGCAAAATGATAGCAGACTGAAAAACACATTTATTGTGTGTTTCAAGTGGCTTGCAGGTATAATTATCTTAATAATTCTAAAAGGCATTGCTGACTTTTGCAGTCGGCAATGCCTTTTTTGTATTTGATTTCTGATATGCTATTTTACATATTGTTGAAGAAATCGCTTATCTCCTTCGGCGGGATTTTCGCCCAGGTATGAGTTGTATCGTATTCCGGATAATTGTAACGCCATTTGTCATAGTCTTCTTTGCTGATTTCGCCTGCCTCAAGTTTGGCTGCCTGTTCCTGCCAGGCGAATAACATTTGAAGTAAATCATTTGTCGTACGTCCTTTGTCTTTCTTTATCCGCAGACAAATCTCCCCATCGAGCTTTCCGATAGTAATACCGTAAACATCTTCAAGTGTAAATAAAGTGTGCATTAGACCAAGCTGACTGTCAATATCCGGCACAGCAAGCGCTTGCGGAGAAACATCCAAAACACCTGCCAATGCTTTTGTCAAATCGGCTTTGGGTGTACGAGTTCCCGTTTCATACTGTGCTAAACGGACATCTGCGGATCTTTCCGGAAAACCAACGCGCATACCGAGATACTTCTGCGTCATTCCTCGCAGATTACGAAAAAAATGTATTCTCTCACCAATTGCCATAGTGATTCACTCCTGATTTTTGTATTGACAACAGTGTAAGAATCTGTCAAGCATCGGGTAGTATTTTCTGCGAAAATCTCCACCCTCTCCTGCTTGACAGAACCTTGTACTGGGTGCAATTTCATTATGCACCCAGTATAGCATATATGTTTAAGAATTGTCAAGGTAAAATTAAATAAAAATGTTTAATATTTTTATCAAAACCACTTGACATAAGCCAAATTGTTTAGTATAATAGCAATGTACTAAATAAATATGCTTAGGAATGTCACATTTGATTAGAACAGAAAAACTTTAAAAGAGAGGAGAAAAAATATGTCAGAAACAATGTTTATGCGTGTTGACGAAGTTGCTGAGGAAATGGGAGTATCTATCCCCTACGCATACAAACTCATCCGCAAACTGAACAAAGAATTACAAGCAACCGGCTGTATTACAATAGCAGGAAGAATTGACCGAAAGTTCTTCCATGAAAAATTTTATTCAACAAAATAAAAAAATGAAAGGAGAAATGAAAAATGGCAGCATTTAAGAATAAAAAATCATCTACGATGAATCAACCCCCCCTGCCCCCTCAATCATGAGGGGGTTTTGGTTTGTACAAATTTATGATAA
>JAFLUL010000137.1 GCA_022508845.1 Oscillospiraceae bacterium
TCCGGCAGCTTGCTTCCGCAGTATTCGCAGGTTCCGTCGTCCTTCGGATAGGCCGTTGCGCCGCAGTTCGGGCATCTTACCGGATAAGCCGCTCTCTTAGGGGTGTGTGACGATGAATTAAAGCTGCCTGTTGAGGCGTTGGGCGTGTTCACCTGACGATAGGGGTTTTCTCCCTGCGAAGAGGGATTCTGAGAGCCTGAACGGGGATATTTCTTGTTCTTTTTTGAAATGCTGATGATGATAATAACCCCCGTTATGATTAAAACAATCGGAATAATTCCCGCTATTCTCGGATAAACGGCGCTCGATATACCATCAAAGTTGAAGTCAAAATCCAAGTCATCGTTATAATTATTGCTGTAATCATAATTGTATTGAACGTACGTCATAATATCATCAGCGGAATCAGTAAACGCGCTGGCTATAACCTCTGCAACGTCCGTGCTTGATGAGGCATAATAGTCGATATAGTCGAGAATAGTTTCGCAGGCATTGTCGTCTGTAACAAAATATGCGTCGTCGCCGATGATATACCAGGTCTCATAGTCGTAGCCGTCAAGCAGCATTAAAATAATTATATGTCCCTCGTCGTTGGGGAACGTGGTTACATATTTCATATAGAGATAGCTGTCAATATCCTCGTAGTCGGGCGAAGAGTTGCCGTCAATGCCGCCCAGCAGCAAAAACAGAGGCTGAACGCCTGTTGTATCATAGAAATAATCTATGGCCTTTTGAATCTGCGCCTCTCCCTCTTCGTCCAAAACACCGGTTATGTCGGTCTCAACGCAGTCATCAATAGGAGTGCACAGCTCGGGCGACAGCTTTTCATAGGTAATGAGCTCGCTGCTCACCTCTGAGGCGCTCTGAGAATAATTATAGCTCGGAGCGTTCGAACTGAACCAGCCGCCGTTTCCGAAAATATTGAAAGCAGCAAAAACGCCGATAAATATAACTGCCACAGGGATAAGGATAATTCCTAAAATTCCCGTAAGACAGCCGCCGCCTCCGCGGTTTCTTCCGCGGCCGGGGTTGTGATGCGGATAAAATCCTCCGCCCATACCGCCCATACCGCCCATAGGTGCGCGATTACCGCCTGAGTGGGTGTGTATTCCGCCCGAAAAGCCGCCCGAATGCGATCCTCCTCCAAAGCTGCCGCTGTGGCCTCCGCCCGAAAAACCGCCGCTGTGGCCGCCTCCGGAAAAGCCTCCCGAATGTCCTCCTGCTGAACCCGGCATAGTAAAGCCTCCTTCTCATTATAATTAGTAATGCTTGATCCGGAATGATCAGATCGTTTTTCCGAAATCCCGCATTCCCCATTAAATCATTATATAAGTGCAGCTGTTAATTTATCACTGCGTATATATAATAGCATGCCGCGTTTATTTTGTAAATATTTATGAAGAAACCGTTAATTAAAGCGTTAACGTCCTCCATATTAAAGGTTAACGGTAAACTTTTAAAAAAAATTTTAATTTACCTATTGATTTTTTTTCAGTTTGTATTTATTATATATAATATAATTATAATATAATTAAAGAAAGGATAATAGCTATGCCTGAATTTTCTTACGAGATAAAAAAACATATCGGTGTTATTTCAGAAGGCTCCGGAGGATGGACAAAGGAACTCAATCTCATAAGCTGGAACGGCAAAGAGCCCAAATATGACATACGCGATTGGGGCCCGGAACATGAAAAAATGGGAAAGGGCATAACCCTTTCGGCAAAGGATATAAAAGCTCTGCAGGAGCTTTTCAGCCAGATCGAAGAATAATGACCAAAGCTCCCGTAAGCTTCGCTGCTTACGGGCATTATTTTAATTCCGAATAAAAAAAGGTTTCGGATCATCCGTTCAGCATTAAAATTAAAGCAAGCGGAGGCTTTATGTTTTCAAGAGACTATATTTTTAAAAATGAAACCGTTTCAACAAGCTCAGACCTCAAAGAAACGGTGCGCTCGGCAAAAAAGAGCGTGTATGCCGTTATTTGTGCCGAAGAGCAGTCCGGCGGAAGGGGAAGAACCGGCAAGAGTTTTTTTTCTCCGAAGGGCGGGCTTTATTTTTCCGCTTCGTTCCCTCTGGGTGAAAACCCGAAGAACGCTCCGTTTATAACGCTTTTAGCAGGGCTTTGCGTTTGCAGGGCCCTTCAGAAGCTCACTCCCGAAAAGCTGTATATAAAGTGGCCCAATGATATTTATCTCAACGGAAAAAAGCTCTGCGGTATATTGACCGAGAACGTTAACGGCACCGCCGTTGTAGGAATAGGAATAAACTGCGATATGAGGGATGAGGATATTCCCGATGAGCTTAAAAATATCGTGACATCCCTGGCTCAAAACGCCATAGCTCCTCCTGACAAAAAAGTCCTTATGTATGAAATAGTTGATTCGTTGGACGAAGAGCTCTATGAAAAAAATGCCCTCTCAGGAGAAACTCAGGAGTATGTTCGGGAAATAAACAGCCGCTTTTATTTAAGAGATAAGCCCGTTAAAATCGTTTCAGGCGAAACGGTAATTTCCGGAAAGGCTCTATGCGTTTCTGAGAGCGGCGCGCTTATATTGCTCACCGAAAACGGAACGAAGGAGATTATAAGCGGAGAAGTGAATTTGGCGGTTTGAAACCCGAAATCAGGTTTATCGTTTGATAAACGTTTATAAAATGATATACTGTAAATGAAAGGCAGAGAGCTGTCCGATAAACGGTCAGTCCTCTGTGTGTTATAAGAATAACCGCCGCACTTTTGTTGGATGAAAGGCGGTTATCTTTTTTAACGCCCGCCGAAATTTGCCCTGCGGGCAACGGCGATGGCGTAATCGAAAG
>JAFLUL010000138.1 GCA_022508845.1 Oscillospiraceae bacterium
AACTGCAGTATCGCCGAGCATAGTCTCGGGGCGGGTCGTTGCAAGCTCAAGCTTTTCGCCCGTCTCTTTAACTGTATAGAGCAGATGCCAGAAGTTTGAATCCTTTTCCTCATATTCAACCTCTGCATCCGAAATGGATGTATTGCAGCAGGGACACCAGTTTACCATGCGGTTGCCGCGGTAAATAAGTCCCTTATCATAAAGCTGAACAAAGACCTCTTTAACGGCGTTTGAGCAGCCCTCGTCAAGGGTAAAGCGTTCTCTGTCCCAGTCGCAGGAGGAACCGAGCTTTTTAAGCTGCTCGATTATTCTGCCGCCGTATTGCTTTTTCCAGTTCCAAGCTCTAACAAGAAATGCTTCTCTTCCTATATCCTCTTTGCTGACGCCCTCTTTTCTCATCGCTTCAACTATCTTTGCCTCGGTTGCTATGGAGGCGTGATCCGTTCCGGGAACCCAGAGAGTGTCAAAGCCCTGCATTCTCTTATAGCGGATAAGGATATCCTGCAGGGTGTTATCAAGGGCATGTCCCATATGGAGCTGTCCGGTTATATTGGGCGGAGGAATAACTATCGTATAGGTTGGCTTATGCGATCTCTTGGCGTGAAAATATTTCCCTTCAAGCCAAAAATTATAGGTTCTGTCCTCAACCTGTTTAGGGTCATATATTTTTTCAAGTTCTTTTCTCATATTGCTTTCATCCTCAGAAAAAATCTATATTTAAGTTATTATAACACCGCAAAAACTTTTTGTAAATATAATTTTTGCGTTTTAATGCCCCATTATTGTCTCTCGCGCAAAAAATATCCGAGAGCGGAGTATCTGCGCCCCTGCTTATTATTTGCGGTCATACGGTAAACCCTTTCATCATCGCCCACGATAATGAGGATCTTCTTTGCTCTCGTTACAGCGGTATAGAGCAGATTTCTATACATCAGCGGCAGGGGGCAATCTATAAGCGGGATAATAACTGCAGGATATTCGCTGCCCTGGCTCTTATGTACCGTAACGGCATAGGCAAGATCAAGCTCAGAGAGGTTGTCGTTCGGGTATTCGGCGGTTCTGCCGTCAAAGTCTATGTTCATAACACCGAGCAGGTAGTTTATTTTTTTAATTATGCCTATATCTCCGTTAAATATTCCGGCTCCCTCTTCGCCGTCCTTTTTCCACAATATATCGTAGTTATTTTTTATCTGCATAACCCTGTCGCCCTCGCGGAATATCCTGCCTGACGGAGTTCTCAGCTCGCTTTTGTTTTTTGCGGGGGGATTGAGAGCAGCCTGAAGATTTTTGTTTATGATAAAGGTTCCGCACTCCCCTCTTTTTGACGGACAGAGGATCTGAATATCGTCAATGGGCGAAAAGCCGTAAGCGTCAGGCAGCCGCCGCGAAATAAGGTCAGTTACGGTTGAAGAAACGGAAAGCTGATTTTCGCGCTTCATAAAAAAGAAATCATTGTCCGCTCTGTCAAGGACGGGAGGTTCTCCCGCTATAATTCTGTGTGCGTTTGTAACTATAAGGCTTTTTTGCGCCTGACGGAAAATTTCCGTGAGGCAAACGACGGGCATAACTCCGGAAGCTATAATATCCCCGAGCACATTTCCGGGGCCTACGCTCGGAAGCTGATCGCTGTCGCCCACGAGAACTACTCTGCAGCCCAGCGGAATTGCGTCAAGCAGACTTGCCATAAGCTCAACATCCACCATTGACACTTCATCAACTATCACAGCTCCCGCTCTGAGAGGATTGGAGGCGTTTCTTCTGAAAACGGGTCTATCATCCTCAGACCACTCAACTTCAAGAAGACGGTGGATGGTTTTAGCATCCTTTCCTGTTACCTCGCTCATTCGCTTTGAAGCCATTCCGGTTGGAGCACATAAAACTATATCAATGCCCTGTCGCTCCAAAACTCCTATTATTCCCTTAACGGTTGTTGTTTTGCCCGTACCGGGACCGCCCGTCAGGATGAGAAGTCCTTTTTCCGAGGCGGTGGAAATTGCTTCAACCTGCTTTGCGGCATACTCAATCTCAAATTCATTTTCAATATCGGCTATCATACCGCTGATTTTTTTTGAAGACGACGGCGAAAATCTTACCGCGCGCAAAAGCCTTTCGGATATTTCCCTTTCGGCGTTATAAATATCCGGCAAAAACAAAAAATCCTCGCCGTTTATCTCCACCGAAAAAAGGCGTTTTTCAAAAATAAGATTTTGAACCGAAAGCTCTGTTTCTTCGGCGTTTATGCCGAGAAGATTTGCGCTCGGCTCAACGATTTTTCCGCGAGGTATGCAGGTGTGGCCGTTTGAATAGAGATTGTGAGTTATTATATAAAGTATCCCTGCGGCGTTTCTAAAAACGCTCGGAGGATCGATTTTCATATCCGCGCACAGCTTCTCGGCGCGCGTAAAATCAAATCCGTTTACGGTTCCGCAGAGGATATAAGGGTTTTCTTTTATGATATTAACGGCATTTATGCCGAAATATTTATATATGGAGGAGCTTTCTGCGGGAGTTATGCCGTAGCTTTCAAGCTCAAGCATAATTGTTCGCATTGCGTATTGCCGCTTGAATTCAGAGCAGATCTCAAGCGCCTTTTTCTTTGAGATTCCGTTTATAACAGCGAGCTTATCGGGATCGTTTTCGAGGATTTCAAAGGAACGTTCTCCTAATTCCTTTATTATTT
>JAFLUL010000139.1 GCA_022508845.1 Oscillospiraceae bacterium
ATCTTTCTAAAGGAGAAAAATATATGGAAAAGGTACTAAAAAGAAGTGAAGTAAAAAAAGAAAACACCTGGGATCTGACCCACGTTTTCGAGAGCGATGAAAAATGGAAGGAAGAATATGATGCCTTAAACAAGCTCCCGGAAATAATTTCGGGCTTTAAGGGAGAATTACAAAAAAGCGCCAATAACCTTCTTAAATATTTTAAGCTTCAGGATGAGCTTTCGGTCAGACTTTCAAAGTTTTACGGCTACGCCTCCTGCAAAGGTGACGAAGATACAGCCAACACCTTCTATCAGGATATGAGAGGTAAAGCTATGGGAACCTATGCCGCCATAAGCAGCGCGGGAGCATTTGCTATTCCCGAAATAATGAATATTCCTGAAGAAACTCTTGATGAATTTTATAAAGCCGAGCCTGAGCTTGAAACTTACCGCAGAAGCATTTATCTTATAAGAAGAAGAGCGGCGCACATCCTCTCTCCCGAATGCGAAACACTTTTAGCCTCCGCCGCGGAAATGGCAGACGCTCCCGACAATATCGGAAGCACACTTCGCAACGCAGAGCTGAAATTCAGCAACGTTACAGACGCCGACGGCGTTTCCCACCCCTTAACGAACGGTTCATTTGTTCCTCTGCTTGAGAGCACTGACCAGAAGTTCAGAGAAAAGGTGTTTAACGCCTACTATGACCGCATCGCGGAATATAAAAACACAATAGCCTCAACCTTAAACGCTCAGTTTAAGCAGCTTATTTTCTATTCAAACGCGCGCAAATACTCCTCAACTCTTGAAGCGTCACTTGATTCCCACGAAATTCCGACTGAGGTTTATCATAACCTCATAGAGGCAGTCCACAGCAATCTTGACAAAATGTATCGCTATGTTGCGCTCAGGAAAAAGCTCCTCGGAGTTCCGGAAGTTCATATTTATGACGTATACACTCCCATTGTTGCAGACGCGGCTGAAACAATAACCTACGATCAGGCAAAGGAAACTATTATTGAAGCTCTCGGTATTCTTGGAGATGACTATATTGAGCTGCTTAAAGAGGGATTTAATAACCGCTGGATAGACGTATATGAAAACGAGGGTAAGCGCAGCGGCGCATATTCATCGGGGAATTCCTTCCCTCACCCCTATGTTCTTCTGAACCATAAGGATAACCTTGATTCAATGTTTACTCTTGCCCACGAGATGGGTCACGCGCTTCATTCATATCACAGCTGCAAATATCAGCCTGTTTCAACAAGCGACTATGTTATTTTTGTTGCGGAAGTTGCCTCAACCTGCAATGAAGTTCTTCTTATGAAATACCTCCTTGCCCGCACAAGCGATAAAAAGCAGAGAGCATATCTCATAAATCATTTCCTGGACCAGTTTAAAGGCACCATTTTCCGTCAGGCAATGTTTGCCGAGTTTGAGCTATTTATGGGTGAAATGGCCGAAAAGGGCGAAACCTTAACCGCAGATATGCTCAGCGAGAAATACTATGAACTGAACAAACTCTATTTCGGCCCCGATATGGTGCTTGATAAAGGAATAGCTCTTGAATGGGCGAGGATTCCGCACTTCTTTTATAACTATTATGTTTTCCAGTATGCAACTGGATTTTCGGCTGCCGTTGCAATTGCAAACCGCATACTAACCGAAGGCGAAGAGGCCGTAAAGGACTATAAAAAGTTCCTCTCCGGCGGATGCTCAACCGATCCCATTTCCCTTCTTAAAATTTCCGGCGTTGATATGAGCACTCCTAAGCCCGTAAATGACGCGTTAAAGCTTTTCGGCGAGCTGGTTGAAGAACTGGAAGCTGAATAATTAAATCAATAACAAAAGAGGCGGAGAGCCAAAAGCTCTCCGCCTTAATATTTAACTTATTGGTGTTTACGGTGCCTTATCTCCCCAAGCATCTTTATATGCGGGTTTCTCTAACGGTTCGTCGGTTGAGCCTATTGCCTGTACAGTTTGCGCAATAATTTCAACGCTGAGAGAATACCCCTCCGGAGCATTTTCGAGGTTTACCTGCTTTACGTAATTTATCAGGTTTTCCGTGGAGCGATCACTTTCAACAGCCTGCAGCTCCCCTTTGGAATCAACATAATAATAAAATCCATCCTCAGCTAATCTCCAGCTGTTCTCTTTTCCTGTTGCAAACAGGTTGCAATCAATAATATAATCTCCGCTGTATTCGTCCTCACTGTCGGGATTGGCGGGATCCTTTGCCTTAATAAGTTTTCCTTCTTCCGGACTGATGAAAAGAATATCACCTTTTTTTCTTCCCGTTATATCATCATCAAGAACAAACTTCCAGGTTATAATTATTTTAGCGCGAACGTATACGGGATATTCGGTTTTATTTACATTTATCTTAACGTCCTTTTTTTCGGTTCCGTTAAACACTTCCTCAACTATGGGGTCAATGGATTTGGCTGGAATAAATTTATTATGAACCTCAGCAGAGTTTCGGATAAAATACGCTATGAGAAGGGTTGCGCTTGCAGATATGAGAGTAACAAGAAGAATCAGCAAT
>JAFLUL010000014.1 GCA_022508845.1 Oscillospiraceae bacterium
GTTAAAATCTTTTTATTTAATAGGAAACGAGAAGTTTCCTATTAAATAAAAAAGCGAAGCGTTTCACGGAATTCCCAGTTCATGATTTCGAATTCCGAATTGAAACAGTCCGACTGAATCTGATAAAAATTTTTTAGGAGACCAAAATGACCATCAAAGAAATACTGAAAACATTATGTCTTTCGCCCTCCGTTTCGGGTGACGAAGCTATGGCGGGAGAATCGCTCCGCAGGTGTCTTGCCGAAACGGGGCCGGAATTAAAGAGCGACGCCCTTGGAAACTTTATTGCCGTTATGAATCCCGAGGGAAGCCCTCGGATTATGCTGGAGGCGCATCTTGATAAAATAGGCTTTATTATAACCGGAATTGACGAAAAAACCGGCTTTTTAAGAATTGATAAGGTTGGCGGCTCAGACGCCCGTGTTTGCCCCGCTCAGAGAGTAAGCGTTTTCGGCAAAAGGGAGCTCAAAGGCGTTATTATAAGCACTCCGCCTCATCTTGCTAAGGGCGATTCTAAAAAGGTCACTCCGATAAACGAGCTGGCTATAGACTGCGGCCTTCCCTTCAGCGAGATAAAGGATATAGTGTCCCTTGGCGACAGGGCAATGATAACCGCTTCATTTTATGAGATGGGCGAAAATATAGTTTGCGCGCCTTATTTAGACGACTCAGCAGGAGCTGCCGTTCTGATAAGAGCCGCTGAAATATTAAAAGAAAAAGGCTCAAAGGCAAGAGTTGAGCTTGTTTTTTCCTCCCGCGAGGAGGTTGGCGGTATGGGCGCAAAAACCGCCGCGTTTGCGTCAGAGGCCGGGTACGGCATTGCCGTTGACGTGAGCTTTGCCTCAGCCCCCGGAGTTAAAGACGAAAACTCAGCCCCTTTAGGCTCGGGCGCGATGATAGGAGTGTCGCCCGTTTTGCAGAGAAAAGTTTCGGATATGCTCAAAAAGGCCGCTGAGGAAAACGGCATCCCCCACACGATAGAGGTGCTCGGCCGCTCAACCGGCACCGACGCCGACGATATAGTTATATCAAAATCGGGAATTCTCACGGGACTTGTTTCTGTCCCGATAAGAAATATGCACACGCCCGTTGAAATTGCGGACGTAACGGATATTGAAAGCGCCGCAAAGCTTTTGGCGGAGTTTACGGCGAAAATCGATTAGGAATTCGGAATTTCGGAAAAATCGCAAGTGATTTTTGATTAAATAGATATAATTTCAAATTTCATCATTTAACGGAAATTTCAGAGTAAATTTTTTGCTGTCAAATTATATATTTAATATAATTCCGAATTACGCATTCCGAATCATACATAATTGGGAGGTATTTTATGACTCAGTTACTCACCCGCTGGGGGCGTGAGCTTAAAAGCGAATGCCCGTTAAACGATTACCCCCGTCCTCAGATGGAGAGAAATTCCTTTATCTGTCTCAACGGGCAGTGGGACTATGCAATTTATCCGAAAAACTCTGAGTTTTCGGGCTATGAGGGCAAGATAACCGTTCCGTTCAGCCCCGAAACGGTTCTCAGCGGCGTTAACAGAACCGTTACGCCGAACGACGTTCTCTATTACAGAAAAAATTTCCGCTTTACCAAAACAAACAGCCGCGCGCTGCTGCATTTCGGCGCGGTGGATTATGCGTGCGAGGTAAAATTAAACGGCATTTCGCTCGGCAGCCACACCGGCGGCTATTTCCCGTTTTGTTTTGACGCCACCCCGGCAATAATCAGCGGCGAAAACGAACTCACTTTAACCGTGACCGACCCGAGCGAAACCGGGAGCGGGGCAAGCGGCAAGCAGACCTCAAAGCGCGGCGGAATATGGTATACTCCGCAGTCGGGCATATGGCAGACGGTATGGATTGAGGAAGTTCCCGAGAGCTTTATTGAGAGCGTTAAAATAACCCCCGATATTGATAACGGGCTTGTTAATATAAAAGTTAATATCAACGGCGAAAAGAGCGAGGCGAAAATTTCGGTTCTCGATAATGGAAAAATAAAGGCCGAGGGGCAAACCCTGGGCGGCGAAGCTTCCGTTTCGCTTTCGGATTTTCAGCTCTGGAGCCCCGAAACGCCTTACTTATATGATTTGGTTATTAAAACCGATTCGGACGAAGTTAAGAGCTATTTCGGAATGAGAAAATTCGGAGTCGGCAAGGATAAAAAGGGCGTTGCGCGCCTGATGCTCAACAACGAGCCTTATTTTATGAACGGCCTGCTCGATCAGGGATATTGGAGCGACGGAATGTATACCGCTCCGTCGGATGAGGCTCTGATTTATGATATTGCCGTGATGAAAGAGATGGGCTTTAATATGCTCAGAAAGCATATAAAAATTGAGCCGCTCAGGTGGTATTATCACTGTGACCGTCTCGGTATGCTCGTTTGGCAGGATATGATAAACGGCGGAAACGAGGTAAATCAGTTAACGGCTGCCGTTCTCCCGGCTTTTCATCTTGCAACAAATTCAAGAAGGCTCGGCAATATAAAGGACACAGAGAAAAGCTATAAATTATTCTCCCGTGAGGACGAAAAGGGAAGAGAAGAATATTATATTGATGCAAAAAGAATGATAGATTCGCTTTATAACTGCGTATCCCTCTGCCTGTGGGTTCCTTTTAACGAGGGCTGGGGACAGTTTGACGCGCTTAAGGCCGAAAAATTCTTCCGCGAAAACGATCCCACCCGCATAATTGACCATGCCAGCGGCTGGCACGACCAGGGCGGCGGCGATGTTAACAGCTTTCATATTTATTTCACCCCGTTTTTCTTCCCAAAAAGGGATAAAAATGACTGCAGAGCCATAGCTCTCACGGAATTCGGCGGCTATTCTATGAAAACCGAGGGTCACGTTTATAACACCGAAAAAATGTTCGGCTACCGAAAATATTCCTCCCGTGAGCAGCTTGAAAACGCGCTCGAAAAGCTCTATGGCAGATTGGAGCCGCTCATAGAGCGCAAGGGACTTTCGGCTCTTGTTTATACCGAGGTATCTGACGTTGAGGACGAAACCAACGGTCTTTTGACCTATGACCGTGAGGTTGTAAAGGTAAGCATTGATCTTATGAAAAAGATAAACGCAAAGATGAGGTTTAAAATCTGATTCGGAATTCGGAAAGCGTGATTCTGAATTAAATAAGAGCTTGGAGCTTATATTTCGGAACCTGCGGTTTGCAATATAAAAATCCAAAATCGTTTGCGATTTTCCCGGAATGCCGGATAACGCATTCTGAATCAAATTATATTTCTTGTGTTCCTGCCAGAGGAGAAAAAATGTACCGTTTTAAGAAATTCATTTCATTATTTCTCAGCGTTTTTATGTTCTTAGGAACAGCTGCTTTGATCCCGTTTTCGGCGTTCGCGGCGGGGGAAATCTCCCTCGGCAAAGAGCAGACGGTTAACATCGGCAGCGAAGGGAAACAGGTTTATTTTTCCTTTATCCCCGAAAAAACTCTCGTTTATGAGTTTATTTCGGTGTCTGAAGCTGTTGACCCCTGCGGCTATATTTATAACAGCGACATGGAACTGATGTATTCGTGCGATGATAAGGAAGAAGAGGAAAGCCTTGATTTCAGCATTGCAGCAAGACTCATCAAGGGCAAAAAATATTATCTTTCGGCTGCTCTCTTTGAGGGGAGCAAGGGTTCGTTTAAGGTTTTGCTCAGAGCATACGAGGGAATATTTGTTGAGGACTTTACCGGCGATATAGAGGTAAAACCCGGCGAGAGCTTTGTTTTAACAACCAATGCCTATTCAAACTCGGGCGAGCTAAATTATCAGTGGGATATGGAATATTTATCCTTCGATAAAAACGGAGAATATTTTTGGGAAGAGAGGATCCTTCAAGACGGAAAATCAAATTCTCTGAGCATTGCAAAAGCAAAGATGTCCGGGCATATCAAGTGCATTATTTCGGATCCCCACGGGAATCATAAAGACGTGTGGTTTGAGGTTCATCTTAACAGCGGACTTAAAGCTGAAATTCAGGGGAATGAATTCAGGGATGTTGTTCCCGGCAGCAATGAAACTCTCAGCGTTTGCGCTTCTTCCGAAGTAGGCTCAGTTCACTATAAATGGTATAAGGAATATAAGGTATATACTGCGCGAGGGGATTATGATTGGGAGCGCAAGCTCATTTCGGGCGAAGAAAAAAACAGCTTAACTCTCGTTTCCCCCTCCGAGGGCGCGAGCTATTGCTGCCTTGTTTACGATGACTATAATAATATTGAGGAAATCTGGTTTTATGTGAGTATGAACAGCGGTTTTACCGCCTCAGCTGCGGGAAACACCTCGCTCAGCGTTAAACCCGGTTCCTCCCTTACCCTAAGCGTCAACGCGGCGGTAAATAAGGGAAAAATCCATTATCAGTGGTATAAAAAGCAAAAGTCCGCCGATTCGGAGCGCTATGTAATAGAAAAGCTCTTCAGCGGCACCTCAAAGGATATTACGCTTAAAAACCTGAAATACTGCGCCGATTACGTATGCTTTGTTTCGGATGATTACGGAAACTTTGAATATGTTTTGTTTTCTGTAAGCATTTTGAGCGGATTCAAAATAAATTCGCCCCATATAACCGAGCTTACTGTTGGAGCAGGGATTTCGGCAACTCTCTCGGTTAACGCCGTATCGGATGCGCCTCTTTCATATCAGTGGGGAAGCAGCTACGGCTTTGAAAATAACGGCGCGTTTGAAAACGGAACAGGCCCACAGTTTACAACCCCCTCTGTTTATGACTGTTCCGAGATTTATTGCCGCGTAACGGACGCCTGCGGAAACGAAGACACCGTTTGGTTTTATTTGACCCCCGACAGCGGTATGGTTCATAAATTCGACGAACCGTTCTGGATTTGGAACAGCGATTATTCCTCCGCAAAAGCGAAGTTTGTTTGCAAGTCCGAAAGCGCGCATATTCAATTTGTTGACGCTGAAATAACAAAAACCGTAACGTCCGCAACCTGCACTTCAGACGGCAAAACCGTTTATACCGCCTCCGCTTCCTTCTATGGCAAAACCTACACCGCCTCAATATCGGTTGCCGGCGCGAGTGCGTCAGGTCACAAATGGAACAATGGCATTGTAACCCGATCCGCAACCGAGATAAAAGAGGGCGTTAAAACCTTCACCTGCTCCGTTTGCGGTACAAAGAGAACCGAAAGCATTCCAAAACTCAGCGTCAGTGATCTCGGCGCCTCCGAGCTTACGGAGAAAGACGGATATTTGTATGTCAGGCCGGAGCTCACCTGCGCCGAGATAATAAAGACCGCCGGAAAAGGCTCAAAGCTGCTGAAACCAAACGGCTCTCTTCTTAAATCGGATGAAAAAGCAGGCTCAGGTATGACGCTCATTAAGACGAACGGAACGATTCTTACCGTAATAGTTAAGGGAGACTGCGATTGCGACGGCGAAATAACCGCCTCGGATGCGCGCATTGCGCTGAGAATTGCCGTTGATCTTGAAAATCCCACTCCGCTGCAAAAAACAGCCGGACTTGTTGACAGCTCAAAGGCTGAAATAACCGCCTCGGATGCGCGCCTTATCCTTCGCGCAGCGGTTAATCTTGAAACATTAAATCTCTATTGATTTAAAAAAATTAAGGGCGTTTGCTGAAACCGAAGAGGACAGCAAACGTCCTTTTTTTGCTGCGTGTTTTGAAAAAACGGCTTGTTCGTGTATAATAATACGAAGAAATGATTGCCTTGCCGGAATTAAGCAGAATTTTATAATATTGCAATTAATATGATATATTCGGATAATGAGCAGAGCCATAAGCCGCATTTTCACGTTTATTTTGCGGAATATACAGCTTCTGTTGAAAAATCAAACCCTTGAAGTAAGGAGGTTTTCAGATGTATATTCAAAAACGGAACAGCCCATATAGGCGAACAGAAAAAGCCTGTCTCCGTTTCCGGAGTTAGAGTGCTTCCGGATTATAAATTATGGATATAGTATTAGTATATGCTTTTTCCCTGCTGCGTACTTCTTACAAACCCGATATATGAATTGCCGGGATTCAGGGTGAGGGGGGAGCCGTCTGCGCTTAAAAGCTGAAGCTTATCGGTGGTTTCGCCTTTTGTCCAGCTTATTTCCTCGAGCTTTCCTCCGGAGATATAAACGCCTTTGCCGCCGTTTTGGAGCAGGAGATCCTGATGTCCGGAGGAATCGTGCATATCAGCCATTTGAACATAGAGGATCAAAACGTTTGTATAGGAGCATTCATTTCTGTTTTCATCCGTGCAGGGAGTGCCGTTTATTTTCGGGTTGTATTTGCCGGCGGTTTCGTTGAAGGTAAAGTCGTATTTATAGCTGCTTGAATATTCAAAGTGGATAGAAGTGCAGTCGTTTCCGTTAAGAGTTCTTTTTTCAAAGCTGAAAGGCTTTTTATATGCAGGATCAACCTGTGTTTCAAGGCCTAAATCAGCAATAGACTGCCTTAAGCCGCTGCCGGTTAAAACAAGCGTGTGCTCGGTTGAAACGCCGCGGGATTTATCCCTGTAAAAGCAGCCGTCGTAGGTAAGTCCGTCAATTTCGCTGAGCGTTCCCCGGTGCTGCTTTATCATATTAAGAGCCATATCGCTGCCGCCGCAGTGAACAAAGAGCATATCCATTCCGATAGCCAGCTCAACTATGTCGTGACGCGCGCTTCTGACAGGCCCCACCTTCTCGGGGACTTTATCCGCGTTTGAATAGAGCCAGAGCATACGCGAAATTCCGCCCTCAACCTCATATTCCATAACAATATCGGGCGTTGTAAAGCCCCATTGGGGTCTTGCCTTCGGATGATTTTCAACAACAATGCCGATCGGTTTGCTGTTTTCGTATTTTTCGTCATATCCCGTTTGCCCCGTGAGCGGGTCGGTCAGCCCGGGCACGTCAATATCCTGAGTTTCGGTTTCAGAGCTGCCTTCGGTTGTTGTGTTGTCTGTCTGCTCCTTTTTGCAGGAGGGAAGCATAAATGCCGCGGCAAAAAGTATGGCCGCAGCGGTAATTATCGAAATAAACTTTTTGATTTCCATTTTTCTTCGCCTTTTTTCGATTTTTTTCTCTGCGGCTATTATATATCTTTTTGGATTGAGGGTCAATAGTAATTTTTGCTCGTTTTGCTGATGTTCCTCTCGGCCGCGGGATGGGAGAGTATAGCTTTATAAATTGATGAGAAAATTTATATTGATATTTCCGTTGAAATATAAAATTATAAATTTACAGTATAATTAAAAATCGCTTGCGATTTTTCCTTTCATCCATTTCCCATCCCGCGAGCAAAGCGAACAATATCCTGCGAGCGGAGCGAACAATATCCCGCGGGAGGAGCCGGCAATTTAGATTTCTTTGAGCAGCTCCTGCGGCTTGTCTATCAGCGTTTTTGCTCCGTTGGATAAAAGAAATTCCCTGTCCTTAAATCCCCAGGTTACCGAAATTATGGGCAGTCCCGCGTTTTTGGAGGTTTCAATGTCCACCTCTGAATCGCCCACAAAAAGAGCCTCCTCTTTTTTTATATTCAGCTCTCTCAGCACCGCCTCAACCTCGTCGGGCGCGGGCTTCTTTTTTATTTTATCGCTCTCTCCGACGCACATATCGAAGAGAGAACCGAAATATTCTTCTGCGAGCTGCTTTACCGCGCTGTCTATCTTGTTTGAAACAACCGCCGTTTTCATTCCCCGGTTTCTTATTTCGGTTATAACCTCGGTTATTCCGTCATAGGGGGCGGTTGCGTTTGCGCAGTTTTGTTCGTAGTGTTCGGAAAAGTCCGAATAAACCTTATCGGTCAGTTCTTTGTTTGTTCCCTCGGGAACGCCCCTTTCAATGAGCTTTCTTATGCCGTTTCCAACAAAAGAGCGAACCTCGCTGAGGCTTCTTTCGGGGAGTCCGTTTTTTTTCAGCGCGTGGTTCAAAGACGCCGATAAATCCGGGAGAGTGTTGAGTATGGTTCCGTCCATATCAAAAATTATAAGCTTATATTTCATTTTGATGTTCCTTTATAAAAAAATCGGTACGGTTGCCGTACCGGTTTTTCAATGGTTTGTTATCAGTCTATTTCAACCTGATTTTTCTCGTTGTTGCGAACGCCTGCGGAACGCATAACAACGCGAATTGCCTTTGCAATGTGACCCTGCTTGCCGATAACTCTTCCTGTGTCGCTCTCGGCAACGTGCAGATGATACACAACAACGCCCTCTTCGTTTGGCTCGTCAACTGTAACGCTGACGGCGTCGGGATCGTTAACAAGACCCTTTGCAATGTTCATAAGCAGTTCTTTCATTTTATTTTCCTCCAAAAAAATCAGTCGATAACACCGTTCTTCTTGAGAAGAACCTTAACGGTATCGGTGGGCTGAGCGCCGTTTTTGATCCATTCCTTAACCTTGTCCGCGTCAACCTTAACGTCGGCCGGCTCGGTCATGGGGTTATAGTAGCCTATTTCTTCAATGAATCTGCCGTCGCGGGGATATCTTGAATCGGCCACAACGATGCGATAGAAGGGAGCTCTCTTTGCGCCCATACGGCGTAAACGAATTTTTACCATTTGTATTTCCTCCATATTTAATATTTTTTATCTAAAACACACTCCGGCTTGCGCACAATGGTGTTAAAGTACAGATTTTAATAATTCGGAATTTCGGGAAAATTATAAATTTTTAAATAATTCCGAATTCCGCATTAAAACGGCATTCCTCCGGGCATCATTCCTCCGGGCATCATACGGCGCATTTTCTTTTTGCTGCCCTTGCCGCCGAGCTTCTTAAAAAGCTCCTGCATCTGGCGGTACTGCTTTAAAAGGCGGTTTACGTCTTCAACCTGCATTCCGCAGCCGGCTGCTATGCGGCGTTTGCGCGAGGGATTGATTATATCGGGCTTTTCTCTCTCTTTTGGCGTCATCGAGAGAATGATAGCTCTCGTTTTATCAAATGCCCGCTCGTCAACATCCACATCCTTTATCTTTTTGCCGATACCCGGTATCATACCGAGCAAGTCCTTCATCGAGCCCATTTTTTTCATCTCTTCCATCTGGTAGAGAAGGTCGTTAAGGTCAAATTTATTTGCTCTGAGCTTTTTTTCAAGCTCCTCGGCTCTTTTCTCGTCCAGAGTGTTTTCGGCCTTTTCAATAAGGGAGAGAACATCGCCCATGCCGAGTATGCGGGATGCCATTCGGTCGGGATGGAAGGTGTCGAGGTCGTCGAGTTTTTCGCCCGTTCCGGCAAACTTTATCGGCTTGCCCGTTACCGCTCTTGCCGAGAGCGCCGCGCCGCCTCTTGTGTCGCCGTCAAGTTTTGTTAAAACAAGGCCGTCAATTCCAAGCTCGCTGTTAAAGGTGGAGGCAACGTTTACCGCGTCCTGTCCTGTCATAGCGTCAACAACAAGCAGTATCTCGTGCGGGTGGACTGTTGCTTTTATCTCCTTTAGCTCCTGCATGAGCTGTTCGTCTATGTGAAGACGTCCTGCCGTGTCAAGAAAAACATAGTCGTAGCCCTGGTCTTTTGCGAGTTTTATCGCCTCAGAGGCTATTGTTACAGGGTTTATCTGCCCCATCTCAAAAACGGGAACCCCGGCCTGCTCGCCCACTATCTGGAGCTGTTTTATGGCGGCGGGACGGTAAATATCGCACGCTGCCAGCAGCGGACGGTGCCCCTGCCCTTTGAGAAATTTGGCTATTTTTGCCGAGTGTGTGGTTTTACCGGAGCCTTGAAGTCCGCACATCATAACAACCGTTGGCGGGTGGGGAGCGGTGTTGAGGCGCGTTGCTGTGCCGCCCATAAGAGCCGTAAGCTCGTCGTTTACTATCTTTATAACCATCTGCGCGGGGGTGAGACTTTCGGTCACCTTTGCGCCTATTGCTTTTTCGGTGACGCGGTTTGTGAAGTCCTTTGCCACCTTGTAGCTTACGTCCGCCTCTAAAAGCGCAAGACGAACCTCTCTCATTGCCTCTTTAACGTCCGCTTCCGTTAATGAGCCTTTGCTTCTCAGCTTCTTAAAAGCGGCGTCAAGCTTATCGGATAAGCCTTCAAATGCCATTTTGTCACCACCAAATAAACTAATTTTAAATTCGGAATTCAAAATTCCGGGAAAATCGAAACCGGTTTTTTATTTTATCATCAAACCGCTGATCTCCGGCCGCCGATCACTCCGACAGGGAAATAGCTATTGATTTTATTCTCACGCTAAGGTCGTTTATTTCCCTTGAAAGTCCGCTTTTGCGGTTTTCGGCGCTTATCTGAGAGGCGCAGTCCATTATTTCTTTAAGCCCTTCCTGCATCTCCTTAAAGCGCTTTGCAAGCTTCAGCCGCTCCTCCATTTCGGTGAGCTGACATTCGGCGCGCTTTATGGCGTCGCGCACTCCCTGCCGCGTTATGCCAACGTTTTCGGCTATCTCGGCAAGCGAGAGATCATCGTTATAATAGTAGTCAAGAAATTCGCGCTGCTTTGCGGTGAGCATATCGCCGTAAAAATCGAGCAGAACGGTTATCTCAAGATTTTTTGCCATAAAAACGCTCCTTTCAAAAAAAATACCTGTAAAGCCTTAAACTTTACAGGCGATAATATAACATATAAAAATAAGTTTGTCAAGAGTTTTTTTTGATATATTTTTTAAGCTCGTTTTCGGTGTTTTCTATCTCTCCGTTTGAAACGGCAACGAGCAGCCTGTTCAGAGCTTCGCCTATCTTTTTTCCCTTAAAGCCGAGCTGCAATAAAATTTCGCCGTTTATTTTAAGGTCGCTTATTTTTGAAGCGGCGCCGGTGTTTTTAAGAGCCTCTTTCAAAACGGAAGCATCAAAGCCGAAGGCCTCCCTTAAAACGCAGAGCTTTTCGGTTTTTTCCCTTGAATAAGCTCCGATAAAGCGAACCCCCTCGCCCGCGGACGAAAATTCCCTTTTTGCGTTTTCCGTTAAAAAGACGACGGACTTTCTGAATGAGTTGTCGGTTTTAAGGTTTCGGCATATCTTATCGGCGGCTTCGCTGCCGAGCGGGAGCATAAGAGAGGCAAAGGAGAGCAGGGCGTTTTTTAATAAGGCGGCGCTTTCGGCGCAGAGGATATAATCCCTGTTCGGAATATTTTCAATTTCGGGAATGCACGAAATGAGAACATCCCTGTAATTTATCAGAATGCTGAGGCAGTTTTTGCCCTCCAACAGCTTTTTAAGTTCCGTGAAAATACGCTCGGAGGATATTTTTTTCAGATTATCTCGGTTTTTGATTATTGAGGCGGCGGTTTTTTCTTCAACTGAAAAGCCCAAAACGGATGAAAAACGGAGCGCGCGCAAAATTCTGAGAGCGTCCTCGCCGAAGCGAACGTCCGGCTCGCCCACGCAGCGGATTATGCTGTTTTCAAGATCGGCTTTGCCTGCAAAGAGGTCAATAAGACCCGCGTCATCCGAAAAAGCCATGGCGTTCACGGTGAAATCCCGGCGGGATAGATCCTCGGCAAGGTTCATAGTAAAGCTCACTCCCTCCGGGCGGCGCATATCTCTGTATTCCCCGTCAAGACGAAAGGTTGTAAGCTCAAGATTATGATCGTCAATAACAACCGTAACGGTGCCGTGGCGTATGCCCGTTTCAATTACCCTGAAATCCCTGAAACACTCTTTTGTTTTTTCGGGAGTGCAGGAAACCGCAATGTCATAATCGTCCGGCGCGCTCCCCAGCAGGGAATCCCGAACGCAGCCTCCAACGGCATATCCCTCATAGCCGTTAATTTTAAGTATTTCAAGGGCTTTCAGAACATATGCAGGTAAATACATAAAGTCTCCTTTTCAGAACGCGGAATGGGGACGGAGCGAGGAATGTCCCGTGAGCAGAAGCGAACATTTTTTATCCGAATCGCCGTTTTGCAAAATCGCATCGGCGGCAAAGCTCTTCATTTGTTTTTCCCTGCGAAAAGCCGTTTTTTATGCCTGTCGCCCGTTCGCAGTTCAGAATTTCGTTAATATCGTCCGTCAGGATATTGCCGAGCTTAATTTCCCCCTCTGCGTCAAGGCAGCAGGGAACCGCCGTGCCGTCCGCAAGAATTCCTATCTGGTCTCTCAGCCCCATACAAAACCGGGGATTTTTTTGCTCTTCGGACAGATCCGGCCAAACAAATTTATCGGCAAAGTCAAGATAAATATTGCTTTTGAGCTTGTCTGTTTTTTGGCAGCCGAAGTAATTTTGTAGGTATTCGAGAATTCTGCCGTTGAGAACGCTTTTTCCGCCGCCGTTCCAGAGCTTTAATACGTTTATAACGCCGTTTTCTGCGCTTTTATCGGCAAAGCTGCAAATGCTCTCAAGATATTTTTCCAATGAAACGCTATGCTCGTTTGCCTCATATGAGTGCAGTGAAAAGCAGGTTTTATAAAGGCATTTTGATGAAAGAAGAATATCTGCGGCGCTATCTATCAGAGTGCCGTTTGAAACAATCGTAACCTTAAAATCAAGAAGCGCGCAAATATCGAGAATTTCGCCGAGATCGGGGTGCAAAAGCGGCTCGCCTAAAATATGAAGATAAATATAGCCTGTAACGGGGCGAAGCTTTTCGGCGATAACGCGAAAATCCCGCGGATCCATAAAAGCCGGCGCGCGGGAGGTGCCGTGGCAGAATTCGCACGACAAATTGCAGATATTTGTTATTTCAACATAGGCCTTCTTCAGCAAAAAACATCCCTCTTTCGGAAAATATTATAAAGTAGCGGGAGGGAAGATGTCAATACAATTCGGAATTATAAAAAATCCGGAATGCGCAATTCCGAATTAAGTTTGCTTTCTCATTGACTAAAAAATACATAATGATATAATATTATTGAAGTTTTTTTAGCCGGAGGGAGCGCAAATGACAGACACACGCCTGAAAATTGCTGTTTGCGATGACAGCGAGGTTTATTCGGGCTATATAGCCTCTGCCGTTATGCTCTGGGCAAGGGAAAGACAGCGGCAGGTTCAGATAAACGCATTTTCCTCCGCCGAAGAGTTTTTGTTCAGGTATGAGGAGGATAAGGATACTCAGATTTTGCTGCTGGATATCGAAATGGGCAAAATGAACGGCGTTGAGCTTGCCAAAGCGATACGGCAGGAAAATAAAGATATGCAGATCGTTTTTATAACCGGTTATTCCGAATATATATCCGAGGGATACGACGTTGCCGCGCTGCATTACCTGATGAAGCCCATAAACAGAGATAAGCTCTTTGAGGTATTGGACCGCGCTTTGGAGAAGATGAAGGAAAACGAGCGATATCTGAATCTGGAGCATTCGGGCGAATCGGTGAGGATCGCTTTTCGGGATATAAGGTATCTTGAAGTAAGGCAAAACTATGTAACGGTTCAGGCAAAGGGAGCTTATACGGTAAAAAAGCCTCTGCGGGAAATAGAAGAAACTTTGGACGGCCGATTTTTTCGGATAGGACGTTCGTATATAGTTAACCTCTTATATATTCAGCGCATAACTAAAACCGACGTTTATTTGTTCGACGGCACCGCCCTGCCCCTGCCGCGCGGAATGCACGAATCGCTGAACAGAGCCGTTATTGATTTAGAGTTTAGAGTTAAAAGTTAATATCTCAGAACCTACGGCGGCAATATGATCCGGAAATCGCCTGCGATTTTCCGAAATTCCGAATAAAAAATAATTGCTTGCTGTTTTTCATCCCCCATTTTTGAACTGCAGCGAACATAAAAGGAGTATTATGCTATGCCCTTCCTTTCTTCTCTTATTGATAAGCGAATTGCCGCCTATCAGCGGGAGCTTATTGAAACTCACTATGCCGAGGTTGAAAATATGTATCGGCAGATCCGCGGCTGGCGGCACGATTACCGCAACCATATTCAAACCATGAAGGCCTATGCCGCCGAAAAAAATCTGGACGCGATAAAAAACTATCTTGATGAGCTGGATAAGGATCTGTCAACCGTTGATACCGTTGTTAAAACGGGCAACGCTATGGCTGACGCGATACTCAACAGCAAAATAGCTCTTGCAAAATCCAAAAATATCCCCGTTCGGGCGGACGCGCATATTCCGTTTTCATTGCCGCTGTCCGAGCTGGACTTATGCGTTATCATAGGCAATCTGTTTGATAACGCCATTGAAGCAAGCCTTTCTCTGCCGGAAGAAAAAAGGCTGATCCGTGTTTATATGGATATGAAAAACACCCGGCTCTATATTTCGTTTACAAATTTCACCAACTCAAAAAAGCGGACAAAGGTAAACGGCAGATTCCTCTCCACCAAGGGCAGCGGCCACGGCTTCGGGCTTCTGCGCATAGACACCATAATTAAGCGTTTGGACGGCTATATCAGCCGAAACAGTGAGGACGGCGCATTTACAACCGAAATTTTGCTTCCCACCTCTCTTTCATCCCCCGAAATGAACAATTCATCCCCGAAAAACGCCGACGGCTGAGTTTTATGATAGGATAGCGGTGAGGTGAATGAAATGAAAAAACCGCTGCAAAAAATTTTCCGCGAGCTTTCTCTGCCGTTTCGCGGTATCCCGTTTATGATAGGAATTGCCCTGAAAACGCAAAAAAGCGTTCTTCTGTTTGTTCCGCTGCTTGCCTTTTCGGAGCTTGGAAGAAATCTCGCAGGGCTTTTGGTGTCGCCCGTTATATTGGGAAAAGTGGAGGAAGCCGCCCCTTTGGGAGAGCTCTTTCGGGCAATTTTATTGTTCACTTTTCTCCTTATAGTTTTTAACGCCGCGTGCGCCTATATTGAAACGAACGCTATGTTCGGGCGAATCGCCGTAAGGAGCCGCGTTATTTCAATGCTCCACAGAAAAATGTGCGTTACCTCTTTTCCCAATACCGAGGATACCGAAGTTCGGGAAAAATGGAATAAGGCAGGCCTGGAGGTGGACGGCAACTCTTCAAGCACCGAGGCTGTTTGGAAGTTTCTCGGAAATCTTTTGCGTGACAGCGCGGGGCTTATAATTTACGTTTTTATGCTCTCGTCCGCCGCGCCGAATCCGGTTTTGCTCACCGTTGTGGGAATTACCACCGCGGTTAATTACTTTTTCGGGCTGTGGATACAGGATTGGGAGTGGCGCCACCGGGAAGAAAAGGGCAAGCTCCAATCGAAGATGTGGTATATAGTTGAAAAATCCCGGGATCTTGCCTTTGCCAAGGACGTTCGCCTGTTCGGCATGGGAGGTTGGCTGAAAGACATATACCTGAGCACAAACCGCCTTTATATGGCGTTTATCTTAAAGCGCGAAAAAATCAATCTGTCCGCAAACATACTGGATGTTCTTTTAACGGTTCTCAGAAACGGGCTTGCCTATTATTATCTTATAAGCGTCACCCTGAAAAACGGTATGCCCGCCGCCGAGTTTTTGTTGTATTTTTCAGCCGTTGGCGGCTTTACAAGCGCGGTTAAAGGCTTTTGCGAGGCCTGCGGAAAAATTGTCTGGGTTGGACACGGAGTTCAGAATGTCCGCGATTTTTTGGATTTGCCAGAGTCTTTCAGGTTTGAAAACGGAGAACCCCTGCCGAAAAACGGACAGGACTATGAAATAGAGCTCAGAGATGTATCATTTCGCTATCCCGGCGCGGATAAAGATATCCTGACCGACTTTAATCTTAAAATCCGACCCGGCGAAAAGCTGGCGATAGTTGGCCTTAACGGGGCGGGAAAAACAACGCTTGTTAAGCTCATTTGCGGTTTTTATGATCCAACAAAGGGCGAGGTGCTGTTAAACGGCAGGGATATCCGCCTTTTTAACCGCCATGATTACTATTCGCTTTTCTCCGCCGTCTTTCAGCAGGTTTCGCTTCTTGAAGTATCGTTAACGGAGAACATTGCGTCATCCGATACCGATATTGACCTGAGCCGGGCGGAGGCCTGCGTTGAAAAAGCGGGTCTTACCGAAAAGGTGAAAAGCTTGCCCAGCGGCGGCAAAACTCATATCGGCAGAAGGGTGTGGCTTGACGGTGTTGAGCTTTCGGGCGGCGAAACCCAGCGGCTGCTGCTTGCCCGCGCGCTTTATAAGGACGCTCCGGTTTTGGTTCTCGATGAGCCAACCGCCGCTCTTGACCCTATAGCGGAAAATGATATCTACCTAAAATATAACGGTATGACCGCGGGGCGCACCGCAGTTTATATCTCCCACCGTTTAGCATCCACCCGCTTTTGCGATCGGATTCTCTTTATTGAAAACGGCGGTATCGCCGAAGAGGGAACCCACGAGGCTCTGCTTCGGCTAAACGGGCGATATGCCGAACTTTTCAGAGTTCAGAGCAAGTATTACCGCGAGGGAGGGCAGGAAGATGAAGAATAAAAAAGATGAAAATATCTCCCTTAAAGAAACGCTGAATCTCCATATCAGAGCTTTTCTTCTGCTGCGGCAAAAAAATCCGGGGATGTTCCTTTCATCCCTCTTAAGCGCGGTGTTCAGCGCGGCGGCTCCGTGCGTTGAGCTGTTCTTTTCGGCGAGAATCATAGAAGAGCTTGCGGGGGAAAGAGATATTGCCGTTTTGCGCAAGCTTATTGTTTTAACTGTGGTTGTTTCCGCCGTGCTTATTCTGATAAACGCGATCCTTTTCCGCTGGAAGGACTATACGGAGGATGCGATATGGGTCAACACGCGAAAAATATATGCCGATAAATTTTATGAGCTTGATTTTTGCGTTATGGACGAGCAAAAGACCCATGATCTTCGCGCTCAGGTTGAGCAAAACGAGGGCTGGGCTTCATATGGGCTTATAATGGTTATAAATCTTTTTAATTCCGCCGCAAACGCCGTTATAGGAATAATAGGCTCGGTTGCGCTGAGCGTTGGGCTGTTTGTTCAAAAGGTTCCTGCCGATGCGGGAAAATGGACTGTGCTGAATAATTCGATGTTTATTTTTGGGCTTATTTTTGTTTTGCTGCTCGGAACCGCTTTGCCGCCGCTCTTTCTCAGCAGGGGCGACCGCTATCACGCGCGCTATGCCGAGCAGGCAACCCACGGCAACCGCTTTTTCGGCTTCTTCGGCTTTATGGCAAGGGAAACCGAGCGCGCTCTCGACATAAGAATGTATAACCAGCAGGAGATATGCTCCAGTTATTTTGAAAAGGATAAGTCCTTTAAGCCCGGCTGCGAGCTCGCTGAGGCCGCAAAGGGACCTCTCGGCGGCTGGAACGCCCTGAGCGCGTCGGTAGGAAGCGTTTTCACAGGGCTTATCTATGTGTTTGTTTGCCTTAAGGCGAGAGCGGGAGCGTTCGGGATCGGAGGCGTTGCCCAGTATGTTGGGGCAATAACGACCCTCTCAAAAAGCCTTTCCTCTCTTTTGTCCGTGCTCAGCAAAATGAAAACCAACGCCGTTTTTCTGAAAACGACTTTTGAATATCTCGACCTGCCGAACCGGATGTATCAGGGCACTCTTACAACCGAAAAACGAGCCGACCGCAGTTATGAGATAGAATTTAAGAACGTATCCTTCCGCTATCCCGGCAGCGAGGAGTTTGCCTTAAAAAATGTTTCATTCAAATTCAGGGTTGGGGAGCGCCTTGCCGTTGTGGGCAGAAACGGCTCGGGGAAAACAACCTTTATAAAGCTCCTCTGCCGTCTTTATGACCCAACCGAGGGCGAGATTTTATTAAACGGCATCGACATTAAAAAATACCGCTATGACGACTATCTGCAAATTTTTTCCGTTGTGTTTCAGGATTTTAAGCTTTTATCTGCGCCTTTGGGAGAAAACGTTGCGTCAAGAATGAAATATAAAACATACAGAGCCGAAAAAACTCTGAACGAAGCGGGCTTTTCAGAGCGGCTTAAAAGTATGCCGCAGGGACTTGACACTTATTTATACAAGGACTATGAAAACAACGGCGTTTTGATTTCGGGCGGGGAAGCGCAGAAAATAGCCATTGCCCGCGCGCTGTATAAGGACGCGCCTTTTATGATACTCGACGAACCCACCGCCGCTCTTGACCCTATTGCCGAGGCGGAAATTTACAGCAGGTTTAACGATATAGCGGGCGATAAAACGGCGGTTTATATCTCCCACCGCCTTTCCTCCTGCCGCTTTTGCGATAAAATAGCGGTGTTTGACAGCGGAAGGCTTGTGCAGACCGGCAGTCACGAGGATCTTTTATCGGACGCAAAGGGAATTTATCACAAGCTCTGGTATGCTCAGGCGCAGTATTATCTCAGAGAAAATATCAATTTTAAGGAGAAATAAAATATGGAAAAAATTTCGGTACGGGGAACAGCTCTTGTTGACGAATACGGCAGAGAGCGTATTTTTAACGGCGTGAATCTTGTGTGTAAGGCAGGGGACGGAAGAGTGCCTGAAAACTGGACGGAGGATATGTTTAAGCGCCTCGGAGAATTGGGCGTTAATCTTGTCCGTTTGGGTCTTATCTGGTCGGCGATTGAGCCGCTGCCCGGAGTTTATAACGATCAGTATCTCGATAAGATGGAGCGTTTTATTGATTTTTGCAATAAATACGGTATATACGTCTATCTTGATATGCATCAGGACGTATGGTGCGCGGTAAGAGGCTATGACGACGGCGCCCCGCCCTGGGCAACGCTCACAGACGGCTATCAGTTCAAGCAGCCAAAGGTCATCTGGGCTGAGGGCTACTATTTCGGCAAGGCAACTCACCGGGCCTTTGACCACTTCTGGGCAAATGATAAGGTGGGAAACAGAGGTCTTCAGGACTATTTTGCGGATATGTGGAAATATGTGGTTCTGCGCTTTAAGGATAAGGAAAATATTTTAGGTTATGATGTATTCAACGAGCCATTCCCCGGCTCTGACGGCGGCAGGGCGTTTAAGAAAATGCTCGGCAGCGCCGTTAAAACGATATTGTCCAAAAAGGTTAATAAGGTTCAGGCGCTTAAAAATATAATAAAGGGCGACCTCGCAGCCGAAGCTCTCGCCGTCCTCGACGATCCTGAGGTTTTGCGCAGCGGAACGTCAGGCGCGGATGAGCTTATCCGCAAATTCGATACGGAAAAATACTATCCGTTTTTAAAAAAGATCGCGGGTGAAATACGCTCCGTTACAGACAACGGCATTATTTTTATGGAGGCTTGCTATTATTCAAATATATCCGTTCCCTGTTCAACTGAGCGAATACGTTACGATAACGGAAAAATTGAAGAAAATCTTGTCTTCTCTCCCCATGGCTACGATCTGACGGTGGATTCCTATATGACGAACACAGCAAGCAACGCGCGCGTTGAAACTATTTTTAACGGACATAAACGCACTCAGCAGCGGCTCGGGGTTCCAGTTATCGTTGGCGAATGGGGAGGTATGGTGCCCGGGTGCGGCGAATATCCGCATCTTGAACACCTGCTAGAGTATTTTGACGATAACCGCTGGAGCCATACTTATTGGGCGTTCTGGCCGGAGCTTGCGGAAGAAAAAATAATGAGGATCATTGCAAGACCCTATCCGGCGGCGGTTCCGGGAAAAATAGAAAAATATAATTTTAACAGAAAAACAAACACCTTCACCTTGAAATTCACCTCCGACGGAAACTCGGAAAAACAGGTTGAAATATATTCTCCCGCCGCCCCGGCCGAAATAATTTCAAAAAATGAAGCTGAAATTGAAAAAATCGGAGATTCTCAGGCGGTTATTATCCGAATTCCGCCCTCAGAGGGAGAAAATGAAATAGAGGTCAAGCTATAAAGGTTTTATTCCTAAATTTTTCTTGAAGCTTTTCCTTTTATGTGGTATACTTAATATATATTGTCTGATTCGGGGGTGGGATAGTGAAAAAGCTGATGAGCTTGCTGCTGGCGGCAGCGGCGGTGCTTTGTCTTTTTTCGTCCTGCTCCGAGGAAGCGGACGGCGATCCGTTAACGGTAAACGGAACTCCGATAAGCGATGAAATATTCAGGTTTTATCTTGACGAGGGCTTCGGCGACGACTCTCTCTGGGATAAAAGCGATATTGTTAATTATGCCACCGAGCAATGCATAAGATATGTTGCGGTGAATTCCGCGTTTGAGGCGAGGGGGCTTTCGCTCTCGGCGGGCGAGATAGCCGATTTGAGCGAGCGGGGGAACGCTCTCTGGAGATATTTCGGGGCGCACTATGAAAAGATCGGTGTTTCAAAGCAGACATTTATGAAAATTCAAACCAGCCTTGCCTACACCGAATCGCTCAGATACGCCCTTTTTGATAAGGGCGGGGTTATGCCACTGGGGGATGATATGCTCAAAAGCTATCTTTCGGAGAAATATGCGTCCTTTAAGGCTCTTTCGGGCAATCTTTTCGGAACCGATGTTTACGGCAACCGCACGGAGCTTACGAATGAGCAGGCCATGAACATTATGGATCGTTACGATACCGCCGCAAATCAGATAAACATAGGCGGCTCGATAGAATATGTTTACGCTTCTCTTGTAAACAGCGGAAACGATGAGGTGAGGCAGTCGCTTGAAACCGTTGTTATATTGGACGGCAACCCGTTTTATCCCGAGGGATTTTATTCATTTGTGAAAGAAATTGAGCCCGGTAAGGCGCAGGCGATGATATTTGACGATAAAATTTATCTTGTTTACCGCGTTGATATCCTCTCTGATCCCGACATCTTTGAAAAATACAGGAATGCCTGTCTTATTGCGGTGAGCGAGCCGTATCTTCAAAGTGAAATAAATGTAATGTGCAACGCCTATACTTCCGTGAGAAGGAGCTTTGCGGTTGAGCGTTGCTATAACAGCGTTAAAGAAGGGAGAAACTCATAATGGACGAATTTAAGTTTTTGCTCGTGACCGACACTCACTATTTTGCCGAAAAGCTCGGCTGCAGGGGAGAAGCCTATAAGGAATTTATGAGGTATGAGCAGAAGTGCTTTGCCGAAACTCAGAAAATAAACGAGGCTTCTTTTAAGTTTTTTAATGAAACCGACCTTGCCGACACCGTTTTAATAGCGGGAGATCTCTCGTTTAACGGCGAAAAGGAGAGCCACCTTGAATTTATCGAGCTTTTAAAGGACTTAAAGGCTCACGGCAAAAAGGTTTACGTTATAACCGCCGGACACGACTGCACCGAGCATCCCTTTGCCTTTGATGAAACCGGAAGACTTGCCCCCGAGGGAACAAAGAGGGAAGAGCTCTTTGACCTCTATTATGAATTCGGATTTTCGGACGCCATTGCGGTGGACAGAGAAGGGCTTTCCTATGTTGCTCAGCTCGCTCCGGGGCTGAGACTTCTTGCGATGAATAACGACGGCGATGAACACCACAGACATACATACACCCCGTCGCAGATAGCCTGGATCAAGGAGCAAACGGCAAAGGCGAGGGAAGAAGGGCAAACGATGATTGCGATGAACCACTATCCCCTCCTCCCCGGAGTTCCGATTTTCGCTCTGCTCGGCGGCGAAGTGGTTATGAAAAACGCCGACGAAATAACCACCATGCTTGCCGACGAGGGAGTTCATCTCTGCTTTACGGGGCATATGCACAATATGGCGATAAACGAAAAGATAACTGAAAAGGGAAATAAGTTTTATGACGTGTGCACCGGCTCTCTCATAGGCTGCCCCGCCGGCTTCAGGCTTATAACTCTGAAAGATAATTATTCGGTTGCTGAAATAAAGACTTACCCCACTCCCGACTTTGAATGGGATTTTGAGGGGCTTACCCAGGATGAATATTTCCGCCGCCAGTTTGATATGATGATAAACACTTATCTCACCTCCATGCGCGATGACCCCGAGAGATTTTTGGGCAAGCTCAAGGTGAAAACCAATGATAATACGTCAAAATTCGTTGCTAAATTCGGCGCTTATCTCAATAAAACAACCGTTGGAAAGGTGTGCAGAAAGTTTTTCGTGCGCTGTGACGGCAGCATTAAGGACAGACTTTTTGTTGACCTTGCAAGAGATATCGTGAGAAACGCCTTCACCGGGAACGCCCCTTACGTTAAGGGAACTCCCGAATATGACGCTGTTATGGGCGTGTTCAGAAGGCTGAAGCCCGTGTTTAACATTATCAATAAAAAAATCAAGGTAAACGGCAAAAACGCCGACCTGCTCTATATGCTTGAACACACAATAGGAAAGTATGGGCTTTCAGACATTGATGAAACCCTGAAGCTTAAGGATTAACGGAAGATTTACATTATGATCATAAATCGCTTGCGATTTTTCCTTGCCCCCATCCCGCATCCCGTGAGCTAAGCGAGCAATGATAAAAAGAAAGGATCAAAAATGAACATCGTAATTTTGGACTCTGTTTCCGCCAATCCCGGAGATCTGAGCTGGGATTTTCTTAAAAAATACGGCGAGCTTACGGTTTACGACCGCTCTCTCACGGAGGATTTGGTTATCGAGCGCGCAAAGGAAGCCGAGATAGTTATTCTCAATAAAACAGTGATAACGAGAAGAGTTGTTGAAAATTTACCGAAGCTCAGGCTTATAGCGCTGCTTGCAACGGGCTATAACGTTATCGACTGCGCCGCCTGCTCCGAATGCGGCGTAATGGTTGCGAACGTTCCGTCTTATTCCGGCTTTGCCGTGGCTCAGCAGACCTTTGCGTTTATTCTTGAATACGCAAATCGCGTGGCCCTTCACAGCGAGTCCGTTTTATCCGGCGGATGGGCAGGCAGCCCCGATTTCAGCTATTTTCTTTCGCCGCTGTGCGAGCTTAAAAACAAGACCATAGGGCTTATAGGCTACGGCAACATAGGAAAAAAGGTTGCCGAAATTGCAAGGGTATTTGAAATGCGGGTGCTTGTTAACACCGCACACCCCGAAAAATACCCCGATGCTCCGGTGGAATTTAAAAATCTTGACGAAATGCTTCCCCAATGCGATTTTGTTTCGCTCCACGCTCCCCTGACCCCCGAAACGAACGGGCTGGTTAATAAGAACTTTATATCAAAAATGAAAACGGGAGCTTTTCTTGTTAATAATGCCAGAGGAGGGGAATTAAACGAGCAGGATGTTGCCGACGCGCTGAACTCCGGTAAGCTCGGAGGCCTCGGAGCGGACGTGCTCTCAACCGAGCCTCCAAAGGCGGATAATCCGCTTCTCAGCGCAAAAAATGTTTTTATAACTCCGCATATAGCCTGGGCTTCTCTCGAAACCCGCACCCGTTTAATGGGCATTCTTGAAAAGAATATCTCCTGCTTCATTGAGGGCAAACCGCAGAATATTGTTAATATGTGAGATTATGAGCGGGTTTATCGTTTATCTCGGAGGAAAAAGAAGTTATTCTCTCGCCTGAGATCCGGGTTTCAGGATCTTATAAGGACTTTTCTTTTGGGTTTTGCTGTATCAGTATGCCGGAGCAGGCGAAGCGCCGGGAGGCGCGCTTTGAAGGAAAGGGCAATGCAAACGAATATGTTTATGCTCCAAACGAAGATCTTAAATTTTGCGCTTTGAAAAAATGACTGAGGAATGGCTTTGTTTTATTATCAGCCGAGGGATCATATAAGGGATTGCTGCCTTGAAGGTGAAATTTTGGAATGAACATTGCCCGAAATGGCGGCAAAGAGCGAAAGATTTTTATTTAAATATCCAAAAATGGATGATTTAAGTTAAATTTTTAACAAATTGCTTGAAATGGAAAATTTTTCGGATATAATTATTATGAAAATTAAAAATTATATAACGGAGGAAAATTATTATGTCAGTTAAAGTTGCTATTAACGGCTTCGGCAGAATCGGCCGTCTTGCTTTCCGTCAGATGTTCGGCGCAGAGGGTTATGATGTTGTTGCCATCAACGATCTCACCAAGCCCTCAATGCTTGCAAATCTTCTTAAGTACGATACCGCTCAGGGCGGCTATTGCGGCGTTATAGGCGAAGGCCTTCACACCGTATCCGCCGATGACGAAGCAGGCACCATCACCGTTGACGGCAAAGTTCTCACCATATATGCAAAGGCCAACGCCGCCGAGCTCCCCTGGGGCGAGCTGGGAGTTGACGTTGTTCTCGAGTGCACCGGTTTCTATTGCTCCAAGGAAAAGAGTATGGCTCACATCAACGCCGGCGCAAAGAAGGTTGTTATCTCCGCTCCTGCCGGAAACGACCTCAAGACCATCGTTTACAGCGTAAATGAAAACACCCTCACCGCTGATGATCAGATCATCTCAGCCGCTTCCTGCACAACAAACTGCCTTGCTCCCATGGCTAAGGCATTAAACGACTATGCCCCCATCCAGAGCGGCATTATGAGCACAATCCACGCCTACACCGGCGATCAGATGATCCTTGACGGCCCCCACAGAAAGGGCGACCTCAGACGTGCCCGCGCAGGCGCTGCCAACATCGTTCCCAATTCAACCGGCGCTGCCAAGGCAATCGGCCTTGTTATCCCCGAGCTCAACGGCAAGCTTATCGGCTCCGCTCAGAGAGTTCCCGTAACCACCGGCTCCACCACCATCCTTACCGCTGTTGTTAAGGGCGAAAACGTAACCAAGGAAGGCATCAACGCCGCTATGAAGGCTGCCTCTTCCGCCAGCTTCGGCTATAACGAGGATCAGATAGTTTCCTCCGACGTTATCGGTATGCGCTACGGCTCACTCTTCGATGCCACCCAGACCATGGTTATCGATCTCGGAAACGGCCTCTATGAGGTTCAGGTTGTTTCGTGGTATGACAACGAAAATTCCTACACCAGCCAGATGGTTCGCACCATTAAATATTTCGCTGAGCTGTAAGAATAGCTTAAATAAAAAAATCCGGCTGTCCCGAAAGGGGCAGCTTTTTCATTTAATAGAAAACTTCTCGTTTCCTATTAAATAAAAAGATTTTAACGCCCGCCGAACTTTGCCCTGCAGGGAGCGGCGATGGCGTGATCGAAAGCGGACACGCCGCAGCCGCTTTCTTGTTTCGGAATTCGGACTGCGGAATCAAATAAGAGATAAGAGATCAGAAATCAGATATTAGAGCTTAGATATTAGAGCTTAGATATTAGAGCTTAGATTTTAGATTTCGGAACCTTCGGGCATATATGATCCGAAAATTGCTTGAGATTTCCCTGAAATCCCGAATTCCGTATTATTGACAAAGCCTCCTTGTTATGTATAATTATTATATAGGACAAAAAAGTATAAGAAAAAAGAGGGGTTCTGCTGATGAAAAAATGTTCCGCAAAGAAATCAGAATATTATTCCTGCGAAACAGCGGCGTTTATTCTCGGTGCGGCGCTTTTTATTCTGTTTTTTTATTCCGCAAGGCTGGGAGTGCCGTCTCCCGACGAATCCTTTTATTATACTGTTGCGCAGCGCATAATTAACGGAGACAGGTTGATAATTGACGAATGGAATCTCACTCAGTTTTCTCATATTCTGAGCGTCCTTCCCGTTTGGGCTTTTACAAAGCTCACCGGCTCAACGGACGGGATAATTCTGTTTATGCGCTATGTTTTTATTGGCATTGATCTTATCTTTTATGCTTATATGTGCCGAAAGCTTCGTCCGCTTAAGTGGGCGGGAGTTATATCCGCGTTTATATTCTGCGCTCTTATCCCGCAAACGGTTTTTTCGATATGCTATTTTACCTCCGCTTCTATGTCCTTTATGGCTCTTTGCCTGATACTTATTGCCGATACGAAAAAGAAAAAACCGGTACAGCTCATCATGTCCGGAGTTATTTTGGCCGCGGGTATACTCAGCGAGCCGATGCTTATTTTCGTTTTTGTTTTATATGCGATAGGCGTTATTGTGAGCGAGGCTCTGAAAAAAAGGAATACATATCTCGGGGATTATGATTTTCTTTTGAACAGGCGAACCTTCCTTTATCTCAGTGCGGGGGCTTTTGTTGTTTTTGTTTGTTTTATGAGCTATCTCTGTTTTTCGGGCAGCCTTGCCGAAATAAAAAAGGTTCTTCCGTATCTGTTTACCGGGGTTGAATATAATGCCGAATCCTTTTTTGACATAGGAAAACTGTATACCGCCGTCTCGTATTACGGCCATCTGCCCGTTTCGCTGCTGGTGCTTTGCGCTGTTTTGTCGGCTGTGTTTTATTTTATAAAAAAGGAAAATAAGAAAATAAGATATGCTCTCTTTGCTATGTCCTGCGTTTGTATGGTATGGTGTTATATCCACACCTGCTTTATCAGAGGGATTGCCGGAGTTCATATTTATATTACAAGCCATGGCTTTCTCCTTCCCGTTATTTCGCTTATCTGGTTTTTGCTCTATAAGGAGAAAAACCGCGGCTTAAACGCGCGGCTGTTTTCGGTTTTGATCATCGCCTTTTTATACAGCGCAATGGTTGATCTCTCGTCCGAGGCAGATCTCGGAACGGGAGGAATGATAGCGCAGATCGCAGGAGTATACTGCTTTATAGGGCTGCTCAGAGGATTGATTGCTGAATCAAAGAGCATTCGGATTGAAAACAAAAAAAAGCTCGCCGAAAAAGGATTTTTTGCGGCGGCGGGGTTGTTTGCGTGTATGTTTATTGTATGCGCTGTGGGTTGGCACGGCTCTTTCATTGTTATGGAAACGGTTCGCAAGCCGATAGAATATGTTTTTTCGGGCGGCGGCAGCTTTGAGCCCGAAAAGCTGACCAAAGGGCCGTATAAAAATCTTAAAACTTCTCCTCATATTGCCCGAATTTACAACAATACCCTTGAGGACTGCTATGAAATTGAGAAAAACGCCCGGGAAGGCAAGCTTGCCGTTCTCGGACTTGAGCCGTTTGTTTATTTGCAAACCGATATGCCCTACGGCGTTTTCAGCGCGTGGTATGAGGATGAAATCCAGCGTTTAGCGGACTATTGGGCGATTTTTCCCGAAAACAGACCCAGCCGTATTTATATTCCGTTTTACGATAATTTCTTTTTCAGGCAGCGCGATATTATAAAGGGACAGTCCTTTTCGGATTATCTTGAGTTCCTCTCAGGTGTTTTTGATTTTGATATTCAAACCGGCAAATCCGGCTATATCCTCGATGTTAAGGACCGGGAGTAAACTTTTTCAGTGCACATAATAAATATATGCAGTTGAAGCGAAGCTCAGAAAAAGAATGAGTAACACCGCGATTTTTTTCGGCGCGGAGCTTACGCACTTTTTTGCCGCGTCACACAGCAGTGGTTCATCGCTTTTAAGAACTGCAAACAGCAGCATGAAATTTGAGAAAAACGATGCGCCCGCCCAGCGGGAGGTGTCGGTTGACGCTATAACGGAAATTATCAGCATTAAAGGCTGGAGCATAAAAACAAGATATGGTAGCCGGCTTTTTTTATCGGTTCTTTTTAATATGTATATCCAGAAATACAGGATAATTCCGAAAACCGGGAAGGTTGACAGGGAATAAAGTAAAACCTTTTTCAGTCTTATTCTTTCGGCGGCGTAGCTTACTAGGAATTTTATAAAATCCGCGGGAGCGGAGTAGTTCACCCCCTGATAATCGCCGTAAATATAATAGGTAAAGTATTCTTCAAAAAGCCCGGTTGCTCTTGCGTCGGGGTATTTTGAGAGCATATATTCGTAAAGCTCAGACGCGCTCATCTTTACTCCGTATTTTGAAAAGAACATAAGATACACCGTAAGGGCAATGCTGCCCGCTGCGGTAAAGCAAAAAAACGCCGCGCGGAGGGCTCTGCCTTTTTTGTTCTTTACAATATAATACAGCTCAACGGAGAATATCATTGTGAGATAAGCAAGAACAAACTGATAATGAAGGATAATTCCGGTAAAGCAAATAACGGGCGTTAAGATAAACGCGCCTTTTTTGTCGGAAATATAAATATAGAAGACAGCAAGCAGCAGGTTATAGGTGTCAAGTATGCCGTAGTTCATAACGTTGGGCATAACAGTGTGGTGCGAGAGGGCAAAAAAAACAAATAAAACGCAGAGAAGCGGGCTTTTTTTGAGCCACGCTTTTTTAAATGCCGCCGCCGCCAGAAGAGCCTGCAAAATCAGCGATATCCATAAAACGGCTTTAGTCAGCGCGAGGAAAAAAACGAAGGACACTTTATCTGTAAAAAGCGAAATTATATGCCCTATGAGCGCGCGGGAAACAAAGCCGACGCTGTAATCTATCAGATAAAACTGCACCGTCCTCGTTGCATACATCGGGAAATTGTTAAAAAGGTAATTATAGCTTGTAATGGAGTATGTAAAGAGCATAAGTCCCAGCATAATAACTGCCAAAAACAGGGCGCTGTATTTATATCTTATAAAAGTGTCAGCTTTTTCCAGAGCAGTTTTGCCGGCATTCAGGGCAAACTGCCGCGGGCGTTTTTTTTCGATAAACGCCGTGATTTTCTGTTTGAGCGAGGGCTTTTTTGTTTTTTTTGATGATTTTTTGCTCATATCGGATATAACACATCTCTATATATAATGTAATATATATAATAAGGGATAGGGTTATAAATTGTCAAGTTTATTTTGTTTCGTATCCAATGGACAAGGCGAGTTTTCAGCAGGTTTTAGGAACAAATTGACCAAATTGTGTCCAGTTGCAGAGATTTTTTGTTCAATTTACCTATTTTTGTAGTTCAAGTTTTGTTCATATTTAAGTCATCAAATTGTTGACATCGTTGCTTTGGGTGCTGTATAATAGGGATGATATAGTATACCCATAGTATCCCTAAAAATGGGACAAAAAAAGGGTTTGTCTATAATTTTTGCGAAAAACCGCAAACAAGAAGGAGTGTTACTTTATGGGAACAAAGGCTAAGCTTTCAACAAAAGTTATTAGCGTATTCCTGTCGGCTCTGATGGTTTTGAGCTGCGCTTATGCCGCGCTGCCGGGCCTTGCGCCGAAAGCTAAAGCCGCTTCTGCCGAGGAAAAAGCCTGGCAGAATCTGAGCGACGCTTTTGCGTCTGCCGTAAACGGCGGCTATCTGAGCACCAAAGATTGGTCGGCTATAACATCCTCCGACGGCACCGTCACCGTGACCGACGGTACCGTTAACGGCTATGCCTATAATATTGTGGCAGCCATCGGAGAGCTGATAAAGCTTATTGGCGAAGGAAAACACAATGCCGAGCTGCGTGAAACAATTAAGCAAACGCTCTCCCGTTCGCCATACAATATGCCGCTCAATACATATCAGGTGAATTTCCTGAACCGCATTCTTGACGTTTCGGGAAAATACGGCGATTATACTCCTGACAGCATCTGGAACGGCACTGTTTCGGATATGGAGGCGAATCTCACCGCGCAGACCATAACCGTTGTTGCAACGCGCGAAGAGAACGCCGCAATAATTTCGCAGTTTAACACCGTTGACGAGATAGACGCCGCAGGGTATAAGATCGAAATGACCTATACTATCAAGCTTACTGCCGAGGCAGTTAAGTGCGACTCCTCAAACGGAGCCGAGACCGGAGCCTATTATGAAAACAGCAAAATTGAGGCCGGCGGCGAAAAGGTTGACATCTCCTCAGGCGTTAAAACAAACCTTCAGAATATAGGGGCTTATTTAACCTATGTTGGCAGCACCGCCTTCAAGCCCTATTTTGATAAGTGGTATAATGACGGCGGCGAAGTGAACACCGTTTCGCTCTATGCTATGACAACCGAGCAGATAGCCGCTCTCGAAGCGGACTATAACGACGTTTATGTTAAAGTTGACATAGGCGATCAGTATTTCGTTGAAGAGTTCATTGGCAGGATGAATTATGAGGCTCATCAGAGATTTGTTGACGCTGCGGTCGAAGCTCTTAAGGTCGTTAATTATAAGGACTATGTTGCGTGGCTTGTTAACGGAACCCCTCTCGGAAACGGCACTCGCAACCGCGACGACTATAAAACCAGCGATCCCTCCTCGATTGCCGCCGTTATTGAACAGGCGAGCGCCTTCAAAGAGGGCCTTGAAACCGCGAATTCCGATGCGCTTGCAAGCCTTGCAAACGTATATCCGGGTTTTGACGCTTACGGCGAATATGACGTAACAAACTCCAAAACTTATTATATGAACTTTGATAACTATATCCGTTATCTGAGCAGCTTGCTTTATAACTTCTATCTCCAGGAGATAAAGGCCGCCGCAACAACCCTTCTTAATAACGGCGCGTCCACAACCTATGTTTTCTCGAATGAGACCTCCGATTTCTTCAACCTGCTTTCGGGCGTTGTTGGAAGCGGATATCAGACGGGCTCAAACTATGTTCCCACCTCCGACTCCAGAGTTGATCCCGATAAGACCTATTATACTCCCAGCGCAACCTATTCCTATGCCGCAACCTCTGATTCCGAGATTGACGGCAGCAAGCATTATTTTACAAACTGGGAAAAGGTTGAAAACCCCGTTGCAGCAGACCTCGGAAGTTATTATGAGGATGTTGAGGTGTTTACCTACGCCCCCACCGAGGACACCGAACTTGCTGACGGCAAAACATATTATACCTTTGCCGACGGCGTTTACACCGCTGTTGAAGAGCCCGCCGCCGAGAATTTAGAAACCTATTATGAGCGCACCGGCTCCTATCATACATATCTGCCCACAGCCGATGAGGCTCTGAACGCTTCAAAGGCATATTATACTCAGGGCAGCTCATATGCCGTTGTTGCTTCTCCTTCCGCGGCATATATCAGAACCTACTCCGAGAGAACGGTTGTGAGCTATAATTATCAGCTCACCTCCGATAAGGATATAATGTCCGGCAAAACTTATTACACAAAATCCGGATCTGTTTACACCCCGGTTGAAGAGCCCGTTGCCGACGATCTCGGATCATATTATGAAATCGTTTTCGTTGCAGTTGAAAGCCCTCTCACCTCGTATCTGTTTGATTATTACGAGCTTGTAGGCGCTTTCTACGGTCTTAAGGGCGTTGGAAAAGGCGAATATGTCGAGGCAAACTATCAGAATACTTATTATAAAACAAGCGATACTTCCGTTGTTCCCGGCAAGACCTATTATGTTTATAATGAGGCCTCCGGAGTCTACACTCCCGTTACCTCTCCCTCAAACGCTGCTTTAGGCGACTACTATGAAAGAGCGCAGTGCCCGATTGACGACACCGACCTTTCCGCTCTTTACACCTTCTTCAACACCGCTGTTGATATGATGAATCGCGCCGCGTCTTACGGCGTTAACGTAAATAATTATCTGAGCGAATCTCTCCAGCTTCAGATCCGCGATATGAGCACGCTTCTCTATAACGAGCAGGTTCTCCGCGGCAGAGTAACCGAGGCTTTCCTTCAGGCGTATCAGCCCGCTGCCGATCTTATGGCGGGCTATATCAAGGGCGGCAAGAGCATTTCTCAGCTCTATGCCGATCTCAAAACCCTCGAAGAAAAGCGCACGGCCCTCAATAATTCCTACAGCTGGTTTAAGGATGACCCGCGTGACGCCGCTATGGCCAATTTCATAACCGAGCTTTACTGCGAGATCTATGACCGCGTTCAGGCTCAGTATGTTGAAATTCAGAATCTTTACCGCGAATACGGAAACGTTAATGTTCGCAACTATTATCAGCTTCGCAGAAACATTGACCGCATAAACGGCCTCACCGGCACCTATAACGGCGTTTCCGTTTCAATTCTAAACTTTATAAGCAGCAGCTACGCCGCAGGCAAAATTTCCGGCGTAAACGCAACCGGCTTTACCCGTAACGCAACTAATCTTTCATATCTCTATTATAATGAGACAACCGGAATATACGGCTACGGCACTCTCTTCAGCACGATCAATACCAGAGTTAACAGCTTTAACACAACCAACGTTGCAGGTACGGTATCTTCAAATCAGTATACCCATAATAACATCACCCGCAACACTATGGATGCCGACTGGGTACACAACAAAGCCTTTACCGCGTATTTCACCTCCAAAAACACTCCAACCTCCGGCAACTATGCAAGCGTTGCTTCAACGGTAAATAAGCTTGACGCCTTCCTCAAGAGCGAAGACTTTGTTAAGCTTCTCGGCGTTGACGAGCAGGGCAAGGGCATAACAACGCTCACAGGCTTTATTCAGGATATTCTTGCCGAGAATCTCTTCTCGGACGAGATGCTTGACACTATTTTAGCGCTGTTATTCCCGCTGCTTACAAGCATATTCGATCAGGTACTTCCCGAAATGCTCGCTAAAAATATTCAGAACAAAAATGTTGCCGACCTTGCCGGCGATACGGGCAGCGTTGTTCTCGAAGGCGGAAGAATGTGGTTCTATTTCGGCGGCTATACTGTAGCCTGGGAAGAGGACGCAAACGGCAGAATTATAACAACATACACCGGCGGTCAGCCCGGAAGCCACCTTACAAACACATTCCAGTCAATAACCTCAAATAAGGCTCAGCTTTATATTTACCCCTCAACCCTCGGAAATTATTTCTCAACTATAACCACCTCCGCCGGCATAACGCAGGCTCAGGCGAACCTGCTCCACACCATAGGTAATTCTCTTAAGGCTGTGGGCGATCAGACTATGACCTACACCACCTATAAAGACAGAAACGCGTGGGATAAGTTTAAGAATGCCGACGGCGATTTTGAGTTCAACGGCGGCAAGGGCTTTAACTGGGGCGTTGACGCGCAGACCACCTTTAACGGAAAGTATAGTCAGTTTAAGTCTATGCTCGGCGCAATGCTCAGCTCGGCTATAACAATTCTTCGCGCTCTCTTCGGCAACACGACATTCACCCTCTCGCTCGACGGTAACTACAGCACCGGCGGCAACCTTCTCTATGCATATATTTACGACCTCACGGTTGGATATCATCTTATTACCGACATTAAAACCAGCGGTAACTGGCTGCGTGCGGAAGGCATCAAGGCAGACCTGACCATACAGCCGCTGAACCTCTATCAGGGACTTTGGATACCGATTATGGAGGATCTTCTCGGTATGAACGCCGGAACCGACGGCGTATTTACCTGGGGCGTTCCGAGCGTTACGGGCAACTTTACCGGACCGCAGCTCGCAGGATACCTGCTCGATCCCGTATATCAGCTCATTCTCGCGGTGAGCGCAAATCCCGTGCAGTCGGTATGTAAGCTTCTGCCGAACCTTGCCTATCATCTTCTGGACGGTACGATAAACAACCTTCTTGACGTAAACATTTTAATTCATCTCGCAATCAAGGACCTTGATGTAACAGACGCCGGCGGCGGTCTCGGAGGCGACCTGCTCGACTGGAGCTGGGTAAAGAATATGATCATAGGCATTGCCTCTGATTCGCTCAAATTCGATATCCCCGTTGCCCTTGGAAGTATGATAAATCTTGACGATATGCTCGGCTTCAGCCTCAGCGATCTCAACTCGATTCTTGCGGGCGTTATCGGTATGATAAGCAGCGATGCCGAATATAATCTTCCCGGCATAGGCACCGGCCGCCTTGCAACTATGTTTAAGTCCGGCGGCTTTACCTCAAATGCCGCAACAAACGGCGTCCGCCCGAACTCAAGATCCAGAACATATATCAAAGCCGATGTTGAATATGTTTTCTACGGCATCTTCAGCTGGCTCTTCCGTGCCGTTCAGAATAAGGGCGGTCTTGCGGATATTCTCGCAATGGTTGAATCCATTTCCGGTTCTTCGCTCGGAGGCAGCCTTCCGTCCATAGTTTATGCTCTTGTTGAGGGCATTGAAAGCGCAGACCTTGCGTTTGCCGCTCTTATTGAGCTTCTCAACGAGCCTAAGTATGACGTTGCAACCTTCAATTGGTATGACGTTGCAGGTTCCTCCAACAAGCCCACCATAAACTGGAACACAACAGCATTCACCTATCTTGACTACAATAATAAGTGGACTAAGGAAAAGGCCGATTATATTTACGGTAATATGGATAACATAGTTAACGCAGTTGTTAATATGATATCCCCCGAGTCTCTTGCCGAATTTAACGGCGACGTAAACGTTTGGCTCAGCAAGTTTATAAACTCGATGTTCACAAACGAAGGCGTAATGAACGTTATTGAGATGGTAACAATGCTCGGCGACGCCCTCAAGGGAGCAAACGGACTTGTAAAGCTTCTGCGCCAGCAGATAACAAGCTCCAACGCAACCGACCCCGAGATGAACCTCTATGCGTGGTATAACATTTTCGGTTATAATTATGACGCCTACCACAACGTCACCCTCGGAACAAACGAGTTCATTGCCTATAACACAATATCCAATCAGGTTTATGTTTATCAGGCGGTTCCAACCGATGAAAGCGAAGTTGTTGATCTTACCAAAACCGGAACCTTCACCTGGAAGATAGTTCAGGCATATCCCGTTGCTCCGGGTGAGAGAATTCCTTACCAGATAAACGGACAGAACTTTGTAAGAACCAGTATAGTTCCTTATGACACCTCCGTAAAAACCGACAAATATCAGGTTTATGAGGATCTCTTCTCAAAGGTTCGCTGGACTAAAGCAAACGATCCCAACGGCGGAAACGACCCGTACTGCACATGGGAAGTTAAGCTTACCTCCGAAATAATCGGCCGTCTTGCCGATAACGGTACAACTCTCAAGAGAATCGGCTCCGGGGGAGCATACACCGGCTATTATGACAGCGGAAAGAGCTATAACGTAGGCGACTATTATCCGCTTACCGACGGCGGCAGCATGGAAATCCCCGGCTCAGACAATGCCCGCGCTGTTTTCACCGCCATATTCTCAGAGCTTATAGGCCCGTTTGCAAACCTCTTCTCATTTGTTCTCCGCGGAACGGATCTCAATCTCTTCGGCAACAATCTCAAAATTCAGGGCTATTCAACCTATAATAACGCCATTATCCCGCTGCTTGAGGCATTCGGAGTTTACGGTCTTAAGACCTCCGATCAGTTTGAAAGCTATGCAGTGGCTAACGGTACACGCGCGGCGTTTGACTACCTTGTAAACGAGCTGTTCGGCGCTCTCGATGATCTTTTGACCGACGACAGAGTTTACGATGAAAAAGGCAACGTGGTTTCCGGCAAGGGCGCCTTCCAGAAGCTTGTTGACATTTTGCCGCACCTTTACTACTACCTGCAGAGCGACGGTATGACCGTTGTTGTGAAGAACCTGCTTATGTTTGTGTGGCAGCTTCTTGACACTCTTCGTCCTATAGTAAACATTGATCTTGACAACGTTATCCACGCTCTTCTCTGCCGCTTCCTCGGCTATGTTTACGATGACACCGCCGCAGGCTATCAGTCTAACCTCTTAACAAGCGAGCTGCTTGACCTCCTGGGCATTTCCGCCCCGACCTATACCTCCTCCGCCGCAACGCGCGACAAGGAAAAGGTTGACGCCATATTTGCCTTCTCGCTTAAAAACCTCACCCTTCAGGGAATGTATTCGCTTGTAACCGGTATAACCGGGCTTAACCTCTATCCTCTTGTTTACGCGCTCGAGGGTATGTGTCAGACCGCGCCTCCGATTGCTCTTACCTACAGCGCCGATCAGACCGAGCCTTATAAATATACGAGCTACAGAGTTCCCAACACCACAGCAACAACCTATAAGACCTATACCGTAAACTTCAGCGGTCAGGACACCATAACCTTAACCCTCTCTGCGCTTATCGACATTATCAAGTATGAGGGCAACGCTTCCGCTCTTGACGAGATGTTCGGCACAATTACTGAGCTTATCCCCGGAGCTTCGAATATGCTCACAGGCGAAGGCATTCAGGGACTTATTCAGGCAATTGTTACCATATTTGATGACCAGCCCTACGGAGTTGAAATTCAGCGTCCGAATTGGGACTACATCTTTGAGGGTAAGCTTGTTATCTTCTCCGACGGCAATTCAAAGCTTTGGGAAGATATAGTATGCACCGAAGAAACGACCGAAATCTCTATTTCCAGATGGGCTGAGCTTTATAATATCGTTCAAACTCCCAACTACGATTTCAGCCGCTATCACAAAGACACATTATATAATCTTGAATATTTAACAAGCTGGACCGAAAACGTTGCAAAGGCAACCTACGGAATGCTTGAAGGTGTTCTTGATTATGTTGTTTCGCTCGCCGCGGAGAGCATATCAAAACGTCTCGGCGTTAACATAACAACCTTCAGCGAGCTTGTTGACGTTCTTCTTAGCGAAATGGTCTTCACTCCCGAGCTTATGATAAGCCTCCTTGACCTGCTCGCAAATGTTTATACCTATATTCCCGATGAAATTCTTGAAGCATTAAACCACCTGCTCACCGATAACGCTGAGGAGGGTGCGATAGTTGATATGTTCGCCTGGAGAGACGCGGGCTATATCGTATTTGACTATCCCTGGAATTCCGACGGAACTCAGGATACCTCCAAAGATATGATCTGGCAGGCAAACCGCAATCACGATTGGTTCGTTGAAGGAAAGCCCGGCTATATTGAGGATGAATCCACCTTTATAGACGCAATCGGCGATCTTCTCGCTCCTGCCGGAACCCTCTTCGCCCTTATCTTCTTAAACGAGGACTATAATCTTCTCAATTCACTTGCCAAGAATTCCCAGGGCAATAACGACAGCATTGTCTTAAATGGTACCGCCGCTTATGCAACGGCCTTAGTTCCGCTGTTTGAGGCTCTCGGGCTTGACCTTTCGAACTATAAGCCCGAAAAGTATAACAACGGCGACGGAACCTATAACGGCTCGCTGTTTGTTAACGACCTTGTTGAAATCGTTGACACCCTGCTTAAGGACGTTATCTACGGTCCTGAGGGTGCAAACGGAGAACGCGCAGGCGGCCCGATTAAGTGGATAATAAAGAACCTGCCCAATATAATTTACTTCATTAACGCGGACGGCATAAAGGCCTCCATAAACAACGTTTTCGGCGCGCTCAATTCCATTATAGGCGCAATTGAAACAATAATTGACCTGCCCGTGGATCTTCATAACCTCCTTGATTCCGGTTTGGATGTTACAAACCTCTCAATGGAAGGTCTCTTCGGTATGCTCTATACGCTTACAAAGAGCTATAACGATGACGGCAGCGTTATTCCCGGCCTTTATATGAGCGATTCGCTTATGAGCTACATTAAGAATATCTATATCGGTAAGCTTGAGGCGTTTGTTTCCGCCAACGGCTATCAGAGCTTCCGTATGGTTTATTCCGAAACAGAGCAGGAGCACGATATGATAACCGTTCTCCTTGCTATGATCCTTGAATATGCAACCGATTCCGGCACATTCTATGACAACGTTGACAGCCACGGCAACGAGATAGAATACAACAACGCCGATGTTCTTGACAGACTTCTCTTCGGCGGCTCCGATATGGAAGGCCTTATCGGTCAGGTTATCCACGCGCTTCGCAATCCCGAAGGTCTTGCCGTAGCCGATATGGACTGGAAATATTTTGATGAGGAATTTGATCTCTCCGCAGTTAAAGATCATCCGATAAGAGTTGACGCTTATGCCTATCGCTATCTGAACTGGACCACCGAATGGACATATTCAAAGGCATCAACCGCCGCGGATGAGTTTGAAACTCTCGTTCTTCAGGCTC
>JAFLUL010000140.1 GCA_022508845.1 Oscillospiraceae bacterium
ATCACCAACAAGGCTGCAGCATATACATCCGGAGTTCATCTCGGTTATCTCAATGCCGGCGTCCTGCATAAAGCCGCCGTCAATTCCTATCTCTCCAAACTCGTTTTCAATAAGAACGAGTTTTTCGCCCTTATAGCTGTCGTTTACAAGCTTTTTTATAAGAGTTGTTTTTCCTGCCCCTAAAAATCCTGAGAAGATATCAATTTTTGTCATATTTATCATTCCTTTATAATAATTTTTATATATAGTTTTCTTTATTGTAAAATAGTATCATATTAAATATACTATTTCAAGTATTTTTCTGTATAACAAATAATTTATCAATGTTTAATTTTATATTAAATTTGTTTTTTTTGTAAATAATTATCAGTTATTTTTCTTTTTCAGAAAAATAATTTGTTTGTATTATGTTATTATAAGCTCAAAAAGGAAGTGATTATTTATGAAAGTAAGAATTAAAAATTATTTCAAAAGAGTTTTTTCAGGTGTCAGCAAATGGCAGCTTATTTACTGGTGGATCCTCAGAGCGTTGATGATTTACGCATTTTTTGACACCGCCTTTTTCGGCAGCGACTACACCGCAAGCAATCCGCCCATTCAGATTCTCGCCAATCTTGTTGGAATGTTTGCCTATGAAATAATTCAGATGTTCCCCGAGAAAAACAGATTCAGATTTTTCTCATCAACATTTCAGAATATAACCATACTCGGTTTCTTCCTCGGTTCTTTCGGTGGAGCTTATATGAATCTATATTATACGCTTCCCGCTTACGATAAAATCCTTCACGCATTCGGCACAGCGGAAGCTGTTTACATCGGTTATGAATATCTTTGCGCCACCCAGCTTAAGCTCAAAAAACCCTGCCCACATCAGATAATCAACTTCGGCGCGCTCGGTTTTGGCTTTATTCTTTCAAGCGCATGGGAGCTGTTTGAGTTTACCTATGATCAGTTCTTTGGCGGTGACGCTCAGCATTGGAGTTATCAGGCAGCTCTTGAGGCCGCCGGCGGCGATCCCGATAAGATTTTCCAGCTTATCCCGATGAACGATATAAGCCGCTTCGCGCTTATGGACACTATGGGAGATATTATTCTTAATTTTATAGGCGCGTTTGCTCTCTTTGCTTTCCTTAGCTTCTATCCCTACCGCCACAGAGGCAAAAATGATATCAACGCAAAAATTGAGGCTATGAACAAGGCAGAAAAAGAAGAAGTTTCTGTTAAGTAATTCAATCTGAATATATAAAAAATTAAAGGACGTTTGCTGTCCCATCAGGTTACAGCAAACGTCCTGAATTTTATGTTTATCAATAGAGATTTAATTTTTCAAGATTTACCGCGGCGCGGAGAATCAGCCTCGCATCAGCTGCGGTTATGCCGGTCTTTGAACTGTCAACAAGGCTTGCGTTTTTCTGCCAGTTGTTCGGCTTTTCAAGCGATACCGCAGTTCTCAGAGCAAAGCGAGCGTCGGAAGCGTTTATCTCACCGTCGCCGTCATTATCGCCTTTAACTATTATTGTTAATTTTGTTCCGTTGGACTTAACAAGCGTCATACCCGAGCCGACCTTTTCGGTGGATTTAAGCTTTGTGCCGTCGACCTTGAGTATTTTCGTGCCGGTTCCCGCTGCTTTGATAATGTCAGAGGCAATAATATTCGATGCTGAATAAATAGTACCAGATCTCTCTATTACCTTTGCTTTATAAATGATTGTATTAAAATAAATTTTGGCCTTAGTCAAATCATCATTTTTTTCACTAATTTTAATATTATTCCAATCCGTTTTACTTCCTGTATAATATACTTCTGTTAGCTTTTCACATCCATAAAATGCACCATTCTCTATCTTCTTGACACTTTTCGGAATATTCACCGATGCAAGTGAGGAACATCCGAAAAACGCATCACAGTCTATTATCGTGACACTATCCGGGATGTTCACCGAAGTAAGAGAACTACAGCCGTAAAACGCTCCCTGAAATATTTTTGTAACACTACCGTCAGAAGGTATAACACTGTTTTTTCCACCCCATATTAAATTCTTAGCTTCTGTTTCTATTAAACAGTTATCTTCGGAATGGTATCTCTTGTTGTCGGGAGAAACTGACATAGATACAAGTGAAGGACAACTATTAAATGCGGAGCTTATTATACTTGTAACACCGCTCCCAATACTTATCGAAGTAAGTGAGCTACAGCCGGCAAATGCGGCTCCACCTATATCCGTGACACTGTTTGGGATTGTTACAGACGTAAGAGAGGAACAGTCAGCAAACGCACGTAGACCTATACCCTTGAGGTTATTCGGAATTGTCAACTCGACAAGAGAGGAACAGCTATCAAACGAACCACGGCCTATACCCGTGACGCTGTCCGGAATCGTTGCCGAAACAAGAGAAGAACAGCCGGAAAACGCTCCATTGCCTATGCTTGTGACGCCTTCTTCAATAATAATTTTCTTTAT
>JAFLUL010000141.1 GCA_022508845.1 Oscillospiraceae bacterium
AGAGCCAGACGCTAAGACGCAGAGCCGATGAACTTGTGAGGTAACTCACAGATCAAACGCTGCGCTCCTGCGCAGCCCCGTCGCTCCGGCAACAGCGCTGAGAGATAATAAGTTATCGTTTTATCTTACCTATGTGCCGTTGGTTAGTTTTTCTAACAAGGAATCGTATTGCGGGCTGCTCAGGGGCGCAGCGCGGAATTATAATTCCAACCGCAGATTTAAATATTTCCGCAATACAAATTTCACATTCCGAATTTTTGAAGCCGACTTTGCATCGGCTTTTCTTCTGCGAATAAACTGTTAAAAAATGGAAAAAATATATAAAATTAGAAAAAATGGTAAATAATTACATAAAATTTCAGAAATACTCTTGAAATGATAATAAATTGATGGTATAATATGGCAAAACAAGTTATTTAACTTGTTTATATGGAAAAAATATTAATCTAATTTTTATGATTGAAAGGAGTTTCGCTATGCCGTAATCGGAATTAAATTAGGATAAATGTATGTCCTAAAAAGTGATATTTTGTTTTTTTAAGGTTTAGTACCCTTTTGGAGTTTGACTGAGGATTGCTATGGGTTTAATCTAAAAAAAGAGAGGAATAAACAATGCAAACTCAAAAAAAGGTACTTATAGCGGAGGATAACGGCGAATTTCTTAAAAAGGCTTTGTCCTCTTTCAGAACATACGGCTTTGATTGCGTCAGCGTTCCGCGTGACGGTACTGAGGTTATCAAAGCTCTTGAAAATCATTCTCCCGATATTTTTGTAACAGAGGCGTTTTTATCGCATTTTGACGCGCTTGCCGTATTAAAACTAATGCCAACTTTAAAGCTCAAAACGAAACCCGTAACAGTTGTCCTCTCGGGTGTTGAAAACGGCATATTTGAGCAGCAGCTTCTTTCATCCGGCGCGGATTACTATTTTATTAAGCCCGTTGATGTTGATTTTATGGCCGAGCGAATAGCGGGGCTCACCGGCGCGGATGCAAAGACCGCCGGGAATATAGTTAAGCTCAGCGGCGCGGACACCGACCTTGAAATAGTTATATCCGATATTATGCACGAGCTTGGAGTTCCGGCGCATATAAAAGGATATCAGTATTTAAGAGAAGCTATAATCTTAACCATAAATTCTCCCGATATGATGAGCTCTGTAACAAAAGTGCTGTATCCAACTGTTGCAAAAACGTTTTCAACAACCGCCTCCCGTGTTGAACGCGCTATCCGCCACGCAATTGAGGTGGCCTGGGACAGAGGGGATATAGACGTTCTCAGCTCCTATTTCGGCTATACTATTCAGAATTCCCGCGGCAAACCAACAAACTCTGAGTTTATCGCAATGATCTCCGATAAGCTCAGACTTAAGCTCAAAAAAATATCATAAATATAAAATCCCCATCTCCCGGGAATAAAAAAATAATCGCTCTTTTTTGTATGATATGGATGCATACAAAAGGGAGCGATTTTTGATTTTGTAAGAACAGGCAGTGTTGGTATACACAATAAATATAATCCGGCGCCGCGCCTTCGCGCGGATCCGTCGCCTTGGCTATGGATCCAAACTCAAACAACCTCTCGTTGCAATTTCCTTTGTGCTGTCGGTTGATTTTTTATTCAGAATCGCGTTGCGGACTGCGCGTTGGCGCAGCGCTGCAATTATATAAATGCCTTATAAAAAACGGTTTGCAAAATATCTGCAAACCGTTTTTTTTGTATAGTATTTTGTTGTTACATTTTAATATAAGCGTCTCTCTCTGCGCCGACCGAAACATATTCAACCGGGCATCCTACAGCATCCTCAATGTATTTAACATACTTCTGAGCGTTTTCGGGGAGATCAGAAAAGCTTCTGCAGGATGAAATATCGCATTTCCAGCCGTCAAAATATTCATAAACAGGCGTTGCCTCCGTTAAAGCTTTGCCTATGGGGAAGCGTGAGAGCTTTTCGCCGTTATATTCATATCCAACGCATACCGGGATTTTATCGAGATAGGAGAGAACGTCAAGCTTTGTAAGAGCGAGGGAGGTTGCTCCCTGAGTTTCAACACCGTATCTTGAAGCGATAACGTCAAATCCGCCAACTCTTCTCGGTCTGCCGGTGGCTGCGCCGTATTCGTTTCCTGCCTCTCTGAGATTGTTGCCGTCCTCTCCGAAAAGCTCGCAGGTGAAGGGGCCTTCGCCAACACAGCTTGAATAAGCTTTGATAATGCCGATAGTCTTATCAACCTTAAGTCCGGGAACCCCCGAGCCTATGGGAGCATATGCAGCAATATTTGATGATGATGATGTATAGGGGAAAATGCCGTAGTCTATATCTCTGAGCGCGCCGATATGGGCTTCAAACATAATGTTTTTGCACTGTTTGGCAGC
>JAFLUL010000142.1 GCA_022508845.1 Oscillospiraceae bacterium
GCTCTCATCCTATGCCCGTCAGTTTTTAGGTCAGATGGAAAAGCCTAACGTTGAACTTATCGAGGGGCTTTCCCCCGCAATTTCAATAGATCAGAAAACAACGTCAAAAAATCCCCGCTCAACCGTTGGAACAGTAACTGAAATATATGATTATCTGCGTCTGCTTTTTGCGAGAGTGGGCATTCCTCATTGCCCCGTTTGCGGCAAAGAGATAAGAGGACAAAGCGTTGATCAGATGACGGATAAAATTATGGCGCTGCCGGAGGGAACAAAGTTTATGATTCTCTCTCCCGTTATAAGAGCGCGCAAGGGTGAACACGTTAAAGTGCTTGAAAACGCCGTAAAATCCGGCTTCGTCAGAGCGAGAATAGACGGCGAAATAAGAGAGCTCAGCGAAAAAATAAAATTGCAGAAAACAAATAAACACACAATAGAAATCGTTGTTGACCGCCTTATATTAAAGTCCGGAATTCAGTCGCGCGTGTCAGATTCGCTTGAGTCAGCTTTGTCGCTCGGGGACGGTATTGTAAATATAGTTTTGTCCGACGGCCAGGAGATGCTTTTTTCACAAAAATTTGCCTGCCCGGATCACGATATCAGCTTTGGAGAATTAAGCCCGCGTATGTTCTCGTTTAATAATCCCTTTGGCGCTTGTCCGCGATGCGCAGGGCTCGGTATTTATAAAAAGGTATCTCCCGATCTTATTCTGCCGGATAAAAGACTGAGTATAAATAAGGGCGCGGTTCACGGCTGCGGCTGGTCAAATGAAAAATACGGCTCAATTTCGAGAATGTATCTTCAGGGAGTTGCGGATAAATACGGCTTTACCCTTGACACCCCCGTCAAGGATATACCCGAGGCGGGCATAAACGCAATTCTTTACGGCACAGGTGAAGAAAAGCTTAAGCTGAGGCGTCAGCTTCCAACAGGTGAAACCAAGTATGAGGCTCCCTTTGAAGGTATTGTAAATAACCTTGAACGCCGATATAGAGAATCAACCTCCGATTGGGCAAGATGGGAAATTGAACTGTATATGACTGACCACACCTGCCCCGAATGCAAGGGAGCAAGGCTCAAAAAGGAGCTTCTTGCCGTTACTTTGGGAAATAAAAATATATTTGAATTCACCGAGCTTTCAATATCCGATGAAATAGAATTTCTTGATTCTCTTCGTCTTAGCGAGCGCGAGGAGTTTATTGCCCACGGCATTATAAAAGAGGTGAGGGCGAGGCTCAATTTTTTAATGAGCGTTGGACTTGATTACCTTACTCTTTCCCGTTCCTCGGGAACTCTCTCAGGAGGAGAGAGCCAGCGCATAAGGCTTGCAACGCAAATCGGCTCCGCGTTAACAGGCGTTTTATATGTTTTGGATGAGCCGAGCATCGGGCTTCATCAGAGGGATAACGATAAGCTTATAAACACCCTCAAGAGCCTCAGAGATATAGGAAACACTCTTATTGTTGTTGAACACGATGAGGACACTATGCTGGCTGCGGACTATATAGTTGATATCGGCCCCGGCGCAGGTGTTCACGGCGGAGAGATCGTTGCCGCCGGCAGCATAGAGGACATAAAAAAATGCCACCGTTCAATAACGGGGCAGTACCTCACAGGCGAAAAAAAGATTGAAGTTCCGTCTGCCCGCCGCGCGGGAAACGGCAAAAACCTTAAAGTGTTTGGTGCAGCCGAAAATAACCTAAAAAAGCTTGACGTGACCTTTCCTTTGGGTAAGTTTATTTGTGTTACGGGAGTTTCAGGATCGGGTAAATCATCGCTTATAAACGAGATCGTTTATAAACATCTCGCAAACGAATTAAACGGAGCGAAAAGGATTCCCGGCAAAAACAACGGATTTGAGGGAACCGAAAACCTTGATAAGGTTATCGACATCGACCAGTCGCCGATCGGCCGCTCGCCGCGCTCCAATCCCGCAACCTACACAGGCGTTTTTACCGACATACGAAAGCTCTTTGCAGAAACAACAGACGCTAAAATAAGGGGCTATTCTCAGGGAAGATTTTCTTTTAACGTGTCCGGCGGCAGGTGCGAGGCCTGTCAGGGCGACGGTATAGTCAGAATTGAAATGCACTTTTTAGCGGACGTTTACGTTCCCTGCGAAGTGTGCAAGGGCGCAAGGTATAACCGCGAAACCCTGGAGGTTAAGTATAAAGGGAAAAATATCAGCGAAGTTCTGAATATGACCGTTGAGGAAGGCCTTAAATTCTTTGAAAATATTTCAGCTGTTAAAAGAAAGCTGCAAACTCTGTTTGATGTTGGCCTCGGCTATATTCAGATAGGGCAGCCCTCAACCCAGCTTTCCGGGGGCGAAGCGCAAAGAGTTAAGCTTGCAACCGAGCTTTCAAGAAAGGCG
>JAFLUL010000143.1 GCA_022508845.1 Oscillospiraceae bacterium
TTTTGTTTTTGTTAAAGTTTATAAAAAGAACTCGTGTGATATAATATGGGGCCTCAAAAAAAGAAATAGCTGACCGGCGCGAGAATTCTAACAGAAACTCTCATTGAACAGGGAGTTACCGACATTTTCGGCATACCAGGCGGGCAGGTTGTTGACATTTACGATGAATTATATAAAGCAAGACGCAAAATAAATCATATCCTCACCTCCCACGAGCAGGGAGCCGCCCACGCCGCCGACGGATATGCAAGAACCTCAGGCAAGGTGGGCGTTGCTTTAGCGACCTCAGGCCCCGGGGCCACAAATCTTGTTACAGGCATAGCAGCCGCCATGCTGGATTCGGTTCCCATGGTGGTTATAACCGGAAACGTACCTACGGAGCTTATCGGGCGCGACAGCTTTCAGGAAATAAACATAACAGGTATTACGTTTTCGATAACAAAGCATAACTATTTTGTTACCGATGTAAACGAGCTTGCAGATACGGTAAGAGAAGCGTTCAGAATTGCAAAATCCGGAAGGCCGGGGCCTGTTCTGATTGATATTCCAAAGGACGTTCAAACTGCAAAAGCATATTTTGAGCCAAAAGAGGTTCAACCGCCCTTTTATCTCCCGAGCGCCGATATAGCGGAAATTAAAAAAGCCGCCGAGATAATAAACAGCTCCGAGCGCCCTTATATATACATTGGCGGAGGGGCTGCCGCAAACGGTATGGGGCAAGAGATCATGAAGTTCGCGGAAAAAACTGACGCCTTTATAGGCTGCTCGCTTATGGGCATATCCGCTGTTCCGAACAGCTATGAGCGCTTTCTCGGCATGGAGGGTATGCACGGACGTTACGCTTCAACAAAGGCAAATATCGAAGCTGACGTTATTATCGGAATCGGTGTGCGTTTCAGCGACAGGGCTACGGGAGACGCAAAAAAATACGCTCTGAAAGCAAAGATAGTTCAGCTTGACGCCGATATTGCCGAAATAAATAAAAACGTTATCGTTGACGTTGGTCTTGTTGGAAATATTAAAGAGACCTTTTCTCTTCTTATGAACGAAGTGAGCAGAAAACAGCATCCCGACTGGCATAAAAGAGCGCTCGCGCTCAAGGAAGAAGGCAGGAGGATATTTAACAGCATAGACGAACACGCGCTCAGCGAGGTTACTCCGAAACGGATATTTGAGATAATAAACAATAAAAAAGACGCCGACACGGTTCTGGCAACGGACGTTGGACAACATCAGATGTGGGCGGCGCAGTATCTTAAATTTGAACAGCCCCGCAGATTTATTTCCTCCGGCGGTCTCGGAGCTATGGGCTACGGTCTCGGGGCGGCCTTGGGGGCCGCCATAGCAACAAAAAAGCGGGCTGTTCTCATAACCGGCGACGGAAGTTTTTCGATGAATTTAACGGAGCTTGCAACAGCGGTTTCCTATAAAATCCCCGTTATAATCGTTTTGATGAACAACGAAGTGCTTGGCATGGTAAGACAATGGCAAACTCTGTTTTACGGCGGACATTACTCGGCAACAGATCCCAAAAGAAAAACCGACTTTGTTAAAGTATGTAAGGCATTCGGAGGAAAAGGCGAGAGAATATCAACTGCTGAGGAATTTGAAGCTGCTTTTGAGCGCGGGCTAAAGGTGAAGGGGCCATATCTTATTGACGTTCCGATAAATAAGGATGAACTGGTTTTGCCGATGATACCCGCGGAAGGAGCTCTCGAAGAGCTTATAACCGCAGACGAAAGGAAGAAAAAACAATGAACAGATATGTTTTATCGGTGTATGTTGAAAATAAATACGGCGTTTTAACAAGAGTTGCCTCTCTGTTTATGCGCAGGGGATATAATATAGACTCTCTTACGGTTGGCGAAACGGAGAATCCGGAATTTTCAAGAATAACCATAACGCTGCGCGGTGACGACTATACCTGCGAACAGATCATAAATCAACTCAAAAAGCTCCATAATGTAAAAAAGGTAAAACTTCTTTCAGACGAAACTAAGGTAGAGCGGGAGCTTATGCTCATAAAAATAAAAAACTCCTCAGAAAACCGCAACGACATAATGGCGGCGGCTGAAGTTTTCAGAGCGAAAATAATTGATTACAGTACCGATTATATGTGCATTGAGGTCACAGGGGAACCGAGCAAGATAAACGCGTTTATTGACGTTATGCAGCCGCTTGGGATAGTTGAAATTTGCCGCACCGGAGCAGTTGCGCTCGAACGAGGCAGCGAGATTCTTGTATGATTTTTATTTTATTCATTTAAAAAACGCCTCTTTCGGGGAGAAAATAAACGCTCTTTTTTGTATGATATGGATATACTACATACA
>JAFLUL010000144.1 GCA_022508845.1 Oscillospiraceae bacterium
TCGAACCCCGGACACCCTGCTTAAAAGGCAGGTGCTCTGCCGACTGAGCTACTGGCTCAGATTATCTTGATGATAAGAACGCAAGCAAAAATGTTACAAGGAGGGTGAACACAAAGAAGAACACGGCAAGGATCTTGGTGATCTTTGAGAGCTTTGCGTCCATAGTGCGCCCCTTATTTTTTCCGAAAAAGGTATCTGCGCCGCCTGAAATAACACCGGAAAGACCTGCTTCACGGCTCTGCTGAAGGAGAACGACTATAACGATGATAACTGAAACAACAACGATAAGCGCTCCTATAAGAATTTCATACCACGACATAAATTTTTACCTCTTTCACAAGTTTATTCCTGCATCGCCTAAGTATATTAACACAACATACAGTAAAAATCAAGAGTTTTTTTAAATTTTTTGGTTTTTTTTGATTTTTTATTTTTTCGGTTATTTCAATCCCTTTGAAATACACAATATTTCAAAAATAAAAACGGGAGCAAGGCTCGCAGATACAATTCTTACAGAGAGCTCCGATATTATTCTATACCAATATAGTCCGGTTGTAAAATCGTCCGCCAGAACGCTGTAAACCATGAGCAAAACAACAGAGAGCAGATAAACGCAGAGAGAACAAACTATTCCGGCAAAAAGAATATTCTTTGAAATCCTCTCCATATTTTTTAAGCAGTTAAAGAACTCAGATAATATTTTCATTCTATTTCCCCCCGGTTCAATTATAGTATCAGGGATGAGAAAAATCAATTTGTAAATATTTCCAAGGAATAACACAAAAAATTCTTGCCTTAAAGAGGCAATTATGATAAAATTACTATACTAAAATAAAGCAGGTAAATATCTATGAAATGCCCCTATTGTTTTTATCCCGAGAGTAAGGTTATTGATTCCCGCCCTGCGGAGGACGGACAGAAAATCAGGCGCAGACGCGAATGCATAAAATGCGCAAAACGCTTTACCACATATGAATCAATTGAGAGCCAGCCGCTTATTATCATAAAAAGAGACAAATCCCGCCAGGTTTTTGACCGCAATAAGCTTTTAAGCGGAATGCTCAGAGCCTGCGAAAAGCGTCCGGTTTCGCTTCAGACGCTTGAAAACGCAATTGACGAAATAGAGAGCCAGCTTCAGAACTCGTTTGATAAGGAAGTAACCTCCGTTCAGATAGGCGAAATGGCCCTCCAAAAGATAAAAAATATTGACGAAATCGCTTATGTCCGCTTTGCTTCGGTTTACAGGGATTTTAACGACATTGAATCCTTTATGGATGAGCTTCACGGGCTTATGAAGAATAAATAAACTACACCAGCCTGTAAGCCACGGTGAATACAGTTCCCTCGCCCTTTTTAGATGACGCATAAACGCTGCCGTTATCCTTTTCTATTACGCTTTTTGCAAGCGCAAGCCCTATGCCGAATGACTGGGTTGAGCTGCTCTTTGCCTTATAAAAACGCTCAAAAATATGCCCGAGGTCGCTATCATCTATCCCTTCTCCCTCGTCCTTTATTCGTATTTTAACAAACAATCCCGAATTTTCAACGCTTATATCTATTTCGGAGTTTTCGCTGCTGTGTTCAGCAGCGTTTTTTATTATATTTGAAATTGCCTCAGTTTGCCATTTAATATCCGCAGTTATATAAGCGTCAAGGTTTCCCGAGAGAGAAACGCCGATATTTTTTATATCAAGCAAAACGGCAACATTTTTCAGCGCGGCGTTTATCAGCTCATCTGCCCGAATTTTTGATGAGGTGAATTCAACTGTTCCCGAATCAAGCTTTGAGAGCTTTAACAGGGTAACACACAATGAGGTTATCAGATTTATCTGTCTTCTGGTTTCCGATAAAAAATCGCGCTTTGTTTTTTCGTCCATATCGGGAGAGTCCAATATATTATCGAGCATGATTGAAACGCAGGTGAGCGGGGTTTTGATCTGATGCGAAATGTCGGCAAGATAGGCGGCCAGTACCTTTGTTTGGGTCTTATTTTCCTGAGCCGTTTCCCTGAGCAAAACTGTTATTTTGTATATCTCATTTGAGAGCTTTGAAATTTCATCCTCAGCATTTTCGCTTATTTTAAGGGAATAAACACCGTTTTCGATCTCTCTGAGATAATTTATCAGCTGTTCAATTTCATTTTTCCGGCGTTTTTCCAATAAAAAACACGCGCCGGCGGAAATTATGAAAACCGCTCCTGCTGCCGAAATAATCAGAATAAGCGAAAAATCTGAAAAGCTTTCTGATGGCTTCAAGAAGAATTCC
>JAFLUL010000145.1 GCA_022508845.1 Oscillospiraceae bacterium
CTGAAACCCCTTGTATATCAAGGAGTTTCAGGTCTTGATGCCAAATTGGCAAGTAATCATGGCAGAGGAATAGGGATTCGAACCCCAACAGGCAGAGTCAGAGTCTGCAGTGCTAACCGTTACACTATTCCTCTAAGTATTATACGCTTGGAACGTTCACAATTATAATATAAGAGTTTCGATTTGTCAAGCGAAAAATACATTATTTTTTTATTTAATAAATTTTTTTCTGAATTTTACCGTAAAAACCGTTCCGTCACGCTCATTTGATGTCACAGAAATATTGGCTTTTTGCTGTTCGGCAAGCGATTTGCATATTGCCAGTCCCAGTCCATAGCCCGAGCCGGCGGTTCTTGCCTTATCGGAGCGGTAAAATCTTTCAAAAATATGCGGTAAGTCCTCTTCGGGGATTGGCGCGCCGGTGTTTTTTGCGCTGAGGTACACCGCGTTATTTTTCTTTTTAAGCCTGAGCTCAGCCCTTCCGCCGAGGCCGGCATATTTAACGGCATTGTCAAGAAGGATATGAATTATCTGATTAACGGCGGTCTGATCGGTTTTGAGAATAATACCTCTCTCAATATCCGAAACAAGCTCAACTCCCGCCTCATATGCAACAGGCTCAAACTGCAAAACAAGCTTTGTTGCAAGCTCGGAAATATCAACCTCACCGTTTACCCTATGAGGCTTCATACTCTCGCTCTTTGCCAAAAACAGCATTTTATCAACAAGCTCTTTCATATGAGTTGCCTCTTCGTTTGTGCTCTCTATCCATTTATGCTGATCGTTTACGGTGTCGTCCTTATGCGCGCTCAGAATATCGCAGTTTGCGAGAATAACGGTTAGCGGAGTTTTAAGCTCGTGGGAGGCGTCGGCAATAAAATTCTGTTGCTGAGTCCACGCACGCTGAACGGGCTTTATGAGAATTTTTGAGAGCTGCCAAACCAAAAAATAGAGAACAAGCAAAATGAAGATGAATATTCCGGCGTCCTCAACAAGTATTTCCTGAAGATAGAGAAAATATCTTGATGAATCAGCAAAGGCGATGCGGTAACCCAAAACAGTTTCCGTTTTATAATAAAACAGATTATATTTCATGATGAGCCCGAAATCATAGTTGCTGTCAACTACATACTTTACGGACGTATCGAGAATCTTCTGGTCTATATGGCCGTGGCCTATGTCAAGAATACCTATGCTGCCGAGATCGTTTACATCAACAACACATATGCTTCTCGCGTCAATTGCATAGTTATCAGCCTCGCTGAGATAGCTGTCCGAGCCGAGGTCAAAAAACTGGAGGAAAAATTTTTCGGAGGAATAGTTTTTAAGAGTGTCCTGAACAGTTTCGGTTATGCGAAAAAACAGCACGGCTGAGGTAAATATATAAAACATTATAAGAACAACGCTTATCAGCGAAACCGAAAGGCGCACAAAGCGTTTTCTGAGCTTTTTAATCATCCTTTTTTACCTCAAGACGATATCCTACCTTGCGAAGCGACACTATTTCAACATCTGAATTTATAAACTCAAGCTTTTTTCTGAGAAAAGAGATATAAACCTCAACATTATTATCAACGGCATTTGAATCATATCCCCAAACCTTGACGATCAGATCGTCCTTGGTTGTTACATTCTGAGGATTTCCCAGAAGGATCTTCATTATCTCAAATTCCTTGAAATTGAGGTGTACACTTTTTTCTCCGCACGAAAGATCGCAGGTTGAAAGATTAAGGCTAAGCCCGTCAAACGACAGCTCGTCGAAAACAACCTCTCCCTGACGTCGCGTAAGCGCGCGCACTCGGGCAAGAAGCTCCTCGGGAGAAAAGGGCTTAGTCATATAATCGTCCGCTCCCGCGTCAAGCCCCTTCACCTTATCGGATATCTGATCCTTTGCGGTCAGCATAAGTATCGGAGTTGAAATCTTTTCTTTTCGGAGATTTTCAGCAACTTGAAGTCCGTTCATTTTCGGCAGCATAACATCAAGTATGATAACGTCATATATGCCGCTTACGGCAAGATCATAGCCGTCAACGCCGTCAAACGCCAAATCTACCATATATTTTTTTTCGGTGAGTATTTGCTGCAGAGCATCTGCAAGACGCTTTTCATCCTCAACAACAAGAATTTGCATATTTTCTCCGTCCTGTCTGTTTTTTAAATTATTATATATGTCAATCTTAAAAAAATATTTAATCCGCCTTTGTTAATATAATTGCGTTGCTGCCGTCTATAAGCGTTAAGGTGTTTTTGC
>JAFLUL010000146.1 GCA_022508845.1 Oscillospiraceae bacterium
AAAGAGAAAACCGCGCGGACAGCTGAGACGCTGAGCCGACGCGGCATACAAAAATATCTACAATGGTATTATACCACATTTGCAAGCGCAAATCAGATGAAGAAGCAGCGGCAGCAGAGATTGATGAAAACCAATTGACTCTGTTTGAAGACCGTTGTTTTGGCGTAAGCGAGGGGAAAATATAAAATGGCGAAAATTCTGATAAAAACCTCTGATATCAGTCGTGAGAAATGGCTTGAATATCGCAGGACAGGCATCGGCGGCAGTGACGCGGCGACAGTTTGCGGTTTAAACCCGTCCAGTTCGCTTATAGAGTTGTGGGCTGACAAAACAGGCAGACTCCCCGAGAAGGAAGATAACGAGGCTATGCGCACAGGTCGCGATCTCGAGGAATATGTTGCGAAACGTTTCTGTGAAACAACCGGAAAGAAAGTGGAACGCCGCAACGCAATCTTTCAGCACGGCAAATATGATTTCATTCTGGCAAATATTGATCGAAAGGTTGTTGGTGAGAACGCGGGGCTTGAATGCAAAACCACCAACGCGTTCAACCGCTCCGATTTTGAGAGTGGTGAGATTCCGCTTTACTATTACGTTCAGTGCATGCACTATATGAATGTGATGGGATTTGACAAGATGTACCTCGCAGTATTGGTCGGTGGGCAGCGGTTTTATTGGTTTGAGATCCCTTATGACAAGGACGAAGCGGACAAGCTTCTTGAAGCAGAGGTTGAGTTTTGGAATGAATATATAATTCCTGACGTTCGCCCAGAGCCCGACGGCAGCGACAGCGCAGGGCGCGTTCTGGGGGGACTTTACAACAAAAAACGCGATGGTGAGATCACACTATTTCCGCAGGAAAAAACCGCTCTAAAACTGATGGAGATTAAGGGTAAAATAAAGCAGCTCAAGACCGATGAGGAACGGCTGAAGCAGCAGCTTATCCTCGCGATGGACGGAAATACAAAAGGAATTACCGAGACTTGTGAATTTTCCAATAAAACGTATGAGCGCGCATCGGTCAACAGTAAAAAACTCAAAGATCTGTATCCGGAAATTTACAAAGAAGTGTGCAAGACCTCAACAGTTCAAGTGTTTAATATATCTGAAAGGAAGGTAAAATAATGAACGCTACCAACACAAAAGGAGCTATTGCCGCTGCTAACAAAAACACAGCGGACAAACCAATAGAAGGGCAAAAGCCTGTACAAGCACTAAATACTTTGCTTAGTAGCAAAACTGTTCAAAACCAACTGCAAAGCACCTTGAAAGAAAGTGCGGGAACGTTTGCGGCATCGCTTTTGAGCCTGTTCAAAGATGATAATTTGCTTCAACAGTGTGATCCAAGGGCGGTGTTTATGGAGAGCATGAAAGTTGCCGCGCTGAAGCTGCCTATTGAAAAACAGATGGGATTTGCATACATAATTGCGTATAAGGGTAAGCCTCAATTTCAGCTTGGCTATAAAGGCATGATACAGCTTTGCATGCGCACGGGAGCGTATAAAATCATCAATGCCGACGTGGTGTATGAGGGTGAATTTATTTCATCCAATAAGCTCACCGGAGAAGTCGATCTTTCAGGTGAGAAAATATCCGATAAAATTGTTGGGTATTTTGCATACATTGAAACAACAAACGGTTTCAAAAAGGCACTTTATTGGAGCCGCGAGAAGGTTATAGAGCACGCGAGAAAATTTTCCAAGAACTATAATTCTACAAATTCCGTTTGGAAAACAAATTTTGATAGTATGGCCATCAAGACAGTGCTGCGCAATCTGCTCTCCAAATACGGCGTTATGAGCGTTGAAATGGTATCCGCAATGCAAGCTGAGTCAGCAGCGGAGTCTATTGATGACGCTACAGAATTTGAAGCGGAATATGAGATCGAAACATCAGTGGAGATTACCGAAGAAACACCAGTATCGGAAAAAGCGCCGCCGGTTCCCTCGGCTCCCGATGAATACCCATTTGTAGAATAAGCAATGGCGGGGAGGCAATTACCAGTGTTTAATAAGATAATTCTAATGGGTAGGATCACTCACGACCTTCAGCTGAAAACCACGCCGAGCGGCGTCAGCGTATGCTCGTTTTCTATCGCGGTTGACAGGCGTTATCAGGTAAAGGGTGAAGAAAAGAAAGCGGATTTCTTCAACATTGTGACTTGGCGTCAGCAGGCGGAGTTTGTCACCCGCTATTTTGCCAAGGG
>JAFLUL010000147.1 GCA_022508845.1 Oscillospiraceae bacterium
TATAATTTATAACAAAACAATAAACAAGGGGGCGACATTGCACCCCCCATTTGAAAATATTCTATTATATATAATAAGGAAAAAACGCTCAACCGATCATTCTCTTAATTTCGTCAATATAGTCCTTTACGTCCTCGTCTTTTAAATACCGTATCTGCATATTTTTGCAGCCGTCGGAAACAGAGGTGTGATCCATACCGCCGAATTCATCCGCGATGCGGGTATAGGAATAACCGAGTTTTTCCCTGCAAAAATACATCGCAATGTGTCTTGCAAGCACGATCTGCTTGGAACGGTTTTTTGAGAGGATGTCCTCTACCCCGACCTTAAAATAACGGGAAACAACATTCAAAATCAGTTCCGTGTTTACTTCTTTCACTTCTGTAATATTCAAATGCTTCAGCGCCAGCTTAGCCTCATCCATCGTGATTTTTTGCCCGTGGGAGGTCATCAGAAGAAACTGATTCAAAATTCCTTCGATCTCTCGCACGTTGTTTATATCGGACTGCGCAATGGAATCAATAACGTCACGCGGAAGTTCCATGCTCAGATTTTCCGTCTTTTTCAGCATGATTGCAACGCGCTCTTCATATCCCGGCACCGTAATATCCGCAATAATGCCGTTTTCAAAACGTGTTTTCAAACGGTCGGCAAGGTCCTTGATATCCGAAATTTTCCGGTCGCAGGCGATCATGATCTGTTTGTCTTTTAAATACAGTTCGTTAAAAGTATTAAAAAACTCTTCCTGCGTTCCTTCCTTTCTTGAAATGAACTGAATATCGTCGATCAAAAGAACATCGACGGAACGGTACTTGTTTTTGAAAGCCTCCGTTTTATTATACTGAAGAGAATAAATAAACTCGTTCGTAAATGTCTCCGTGGGAACATAGAGAACCTTTTTGGAAGGGTCTATACGCATAATTTCATTTCCGACAGCATGCAGAATATGCGTCTTTCCGAGACCGGAGTTGCCGTAAATGAATACCGGGTTAAAGACTGTACCGGGATTTAAAGAAATCTGCTTCGCAATCGAATATGCATGACGGTTATTATCGCCGACAACGAAATTTTCGAAAGTAAGGCGCGGATTCAGATTGGAAACAAATCCGGAAGGTGCACTTTTACTGTCGGAAGAGGAATCGCCGAAAATAAGGTCTTCCTCTTCTTCAGGCTCTTCGAGCATCTCCGTCGTAAAATTAAGGGCGCACTCTCTCCCTAATATTTCAGCATAAACAGAAGAAACGACGTCATAACGTTCATTGTAAAATCTCTGAATAAACGTATTCGGACAATAAATCGTAATCGTATCGTTCTGTATGAACAACAGCTTTGATTTCAATATATATGAATAAAAGAAAAGATCTGAGTTCAGAATAGTTTTATATGTAGAAGTAAACTTGTCCCAAATCTCCTCATAGTTATAAGCAATCATTTATTCCCTCCATAAAGTTCATCGTTCAGTACAAAATAAAATCAACCATATGCATTTTCAGCGGAAGCATTATGGTTGACTTATATCATTGTTATCTTTTGTATTATGAAGTGTGACTACTATAACAGAAAAACAAAAAATGCGCAACACCTCATTTTTCCTTTGTTTGCGGTAAAAAAAGACCTTTTTCCGTGAAATTCACAAGATATTGTTGACAGGGATTTTTCTTTGCACAAGGACTTGTGAATCAGCCGTGAAAAAATTTTTTTTAAATTTTTTGTTACAAAAATGAATTGAAAAGAATAATATTTCCCGGGAAATTTGAATATAAAAGATTCAAATGATAGAATGTAAAAGAGAGCGGCTCAAATTACGGGTGAATTATATTAAGAATAACCTTTTTATAAAGAGAGGCGGTGGGGGTGTGTTTGGAAAAGGAATCAGCTGTCATGACTGCCTGCAGTATGCGGGAAAACTTTCGGACGGAAAACCGCTTTGTATGAAGTACGGTCCGCTTATAGACATTACATGCTGCCGCAAGTTTCAAAAAAGAAAAGGCTGTGTGATTTTGCCAAATGAAGAAAGAAAAAAAACGTGCTCTGTTTCCTGCAGTGTGGGAAATACGTGCATGTATTGCCGTTATTTCAAAGAGAAAAAAAGGGCTCGCGTTCCTTCCTCCGGAGAATGTATGAAGTTCCCCG
>JAFLUL010000148.1 GCA_022508845.1 Oscillospiraceae bacterium
GAAAAAAGACATACCGCGAACTATGCCTTTGATTACGGCAACGTTCATTTTAATATTCTTGGAACCTCAGGATATGAGGAAATGAACGCATGGCTCAGGGATAGCGCGAAAGCAAGCGATAAAACCTGGAAATTCGCAGTTCATCATTTTCCCGTGTGCTATTCAGGTCCAACTCTCGAAAATGAAGACACCTGGCCGTCTTTAAAAGAGGGAATGGACGAGTGCGATATTGTGTTTTCCGGACACGAGCATTCCTTTGCCCGCTCATATCCCAGAAGGGGAGACGGACTTTTTGATAAGCCAAGCGAGGGAACAATACACTATAACCTCGGCAGCGGCAACCGCAATCCTCCCGGAACTCGTGTTGTTCCAAAGGTGTGGAATGCCAAAACCTATGAGCACGAAGAAGATCTTTCAATGTTCAGCATTGTTACCGTAAACGGAAAAAAATGCACTCTCAGAGCCTATGTTGAGGATGGGAGAATAGTTGACGAATGCGTTATTGACAAAGAAAACGACTGTGTTTCTCCCATTGACCTCGCCCCTGTTTATAACCGTCCTCGTCTTAAATTCAAGGGCTATGATATGGGAATGTGTACTGAGCAAACTCTTCCGCAGCTTATAGACGGAATTTGGTATATCTGTCCCGGCGCGGTTATGAGCTTTACAGGCGGCGTAGGAAAACGCTCAAAGGGGAAAATCAGAGTTGAAATTTACGGCAGATTTGCCGAGTTTACGGAAAACAGCTCGGTTATGTTGACTGCGAAAGGTAAGGAAGAAATGTCCGCACCCTGCCTCAGACTTCTTAGAGATCAGCTTTTTGTTCCCGTTGAGGATTTCTGCCGCCCGCTGAGAATGCATCCGTTGTATTTCACCCGAAACAATTTTATTTCAATTGAATCCGAGGTAGAGGATCGTCCAATAGAAGCTCAGCCGTAATGTATTAAAATAAAAATTTATATAGGATGTGATTTTATGAATGAAATTATGAGAGCGGATAAACTGAAATATGTTCATTCCGATATCAGAGGCCCCATCTTTGAAGAATCAAACAGGATGAGAGCCGCCGGTATTGACGTTTTGCGTCTTAACACCGGAAACCCCGCAACCTTCGGATTCGGTATGCCCGAGAGCGTTAAAAACGCGCTTCTTGACAATGCCGATAAAGCCGTTGCTTATTGCGATCTTCGCGGTATGCCGGCCGCTCGGGAGGCAATTTATCAGTATCACCTCACCAAAAAGCTGCCAAATATCAATAATGAGGATATCTTTATCGGAAACGGCGTAAGCGAGCTTGTTCAAATGGCGCTCACCGCCCTTCTGAACGACGGCGACGAAATCCTTATACCTTCTCCCGACTATTCTCTGTGGACAAACTCTGCATACATAGCAGGCGGCGTTCCCGTTCATTATATCTGCGATGAAAAAAGCAACTGGTATCCCGATATAGACGATATTAAGAGCAAGGTGACGGATAAAACCAGAGCAATTCTCATTATTAACCCCAATAACCCAACAGGAGCCGTATATCCAAAAGAGGTTCTTCTTCAGATAGCGGACGTTGCCCGCGAGAATAATCTCATTGTTTTCTCCGACGAAATATACGATCGCCTTATTATGGATGGCATAGAACACACTTCAATAGGTGAGCTTTGCCCCGATTTGTTCTGCGTCACCTTTAACGGACTTTCAAAATCCCATATTATCTGCGGCTTCCGCTGCGGCTGGATGATAATGAGCGGAAACAAGGAAAAAGGCAAGGATTATATTGCCGGTATCTCCGCTCTGGCTGCAATGCGTCTTTGCTCAAACGCGCTTATGCAGCTCGTTATTCCCGCGGCTCTTGCCGACCCTGAGAGCACTCAGGAAATGCTTGTTCCCGGCGGAAGGCTTTATGAGCAGAGAGAGGCATGCTGCAAAGCTCTTGATAAAATTGAAGGCATCAGCTATGTTAAAAACCACGCCGCGTTTTATCTCTTCCCCAAGCTCGATGTTGCCCGCTTTAATATAACAAACGATAAGCAGTTTGCCTTTGATTACCTCCACGATAAACACGTTATGATAATCCCCGGCAGCGGCTTTAACTGGGCAAAGCCCGACCATTTCCGCATAGTTATGCTCCC
>JAFLUL010000149.1 GCA_022508845.1 Oscillospiraceae bacterium
TATGCAAATTCACTTAACAGAAAAAACATACCGGTTAACGTCCATATTAAAATCGACACGGGAATGCACAGACAGGGAATACCGTTTAATAATTTCTCAGATGTTGAAAAGATCTTTGCGATGAAAAAACTTAATGTATGCGGAATATATACCCATTTAAGCTGCTCGGATAGTATTCATCCCGATGACGCCGCATTTACCGAAAACCAGATCGATCGGTTTTATAATTTGATCGGACTGATGAAAGCGAGCGGACTCCCCGTTCCGAAACAGCATATTCAGAGCAGTTTCGGACTGCTTAATTACCCAGACCTTAAATGCGATTATGCGAGGATCGGGATTGCATTATACGGCGTTCTCTCTGCACCGGAATGCAGCACAGCCCTGAAGCCCGATCTGAGGCCTGTGCTTTCTCTTAAAGCGAGAGTGGCTCTCATACAAGATGTTAAAAAGGGAGAAAACGTTGGCTACGGCAGAGAGTTCACTGCAGAAAAAGACAGCAAAATCGCGATATTGCCGATAGGATACGGCGATGGTTTTCCAAGAAACCTATCCTGCGGAAAAGCATACGCGCTTATCAGAGATCAACTCGCGCCGATAGTTGGCCGCATTTGCATGGATCAGCTTGCCGTTGACGTTACAAACATCAAAAGCATTGTTCCCGGAGACACGGCAACGCTTATCGGAAAGGACGAAAAAAATGAATTATCCGCGCCTGTTATCGCATACCGCTCCGGCAGCATAAGCAACGAATTGCTTTGCAGAATGGGATCAAGACTGCCGATAACCGAACGGCGGCAGTAAACGGAGAAGCACCGCAAAACCGCGGTGCCTCTCCGTTTTTATCATTTTTTTATCAATCTACTTTTCTATTGCGTTAATCAGGCAAATGAGATATAATTTAATAAAAAAGGAACATTTTATGAAAAAATTGACTTCATTTCTTTTAGCGGCGCTGATAACGCTAAGCTGCGCTATTCCCGCTTTTGCAGAAACCGAAACCGGATTTATTCCGGTTCTTCGGTTCATAGCGTCCAGCGATACCCACATACAGGACGATAATGATACAAACGCGCTTCGCATAGGCAAAATGCTTAATATAGGCTATGATTTTGCCGGAAAAGACGCAAACTACGGCGCTGTTGACGCACTGTTGGTGGCGGGAGATTTGACGAACGACGGAACGAAATCCGAATTCGACAAATTTTGGAATGCTGTTAGCTCTTCCCTGCAGGACGGAACACGTTTTTTGGGAGTTGTTGCAAAAAACCACGACGGCTATGAAATGGAACGGGAGGACATGCGAAGCTACTATGAAACCTTGACCGGAAACTCTGCCGATTTTCATACCGTTATAAACGGCTACCACTTTATCGGCGTGTCTGTTTCCCCAAAAAAATCTTCCCGATATGATGCCGAACAGGTTCAATGGCTGAAAGAACAGCTTGACGAGGCAGTTAAAGATGATCCGAACAAACCGATTTTTGTTATGCATCACGAGCACATAAAAAATACGGTATACGGGAGTTCCTCTTTTGACAGATGGGGAGTTGAGCATTTTAGCTCCGTATTAAACGAATATCCTCAGGTTGTGGACTTTTCGGGACATTCTCATTATCCGCTGAACGACCCGCGTTCTATCTGGCAGGGAAACTTTACAGCCATTGGAACCGGCGCGATCCACTATTCGGAATTCACCGTTGACAAGCTTCGAAAATACCATCCCGACGACCGTTTTGAAACGGCAACCTGCTGGATAGTTGAAGTGGACAAGGAAAACCGCATCAGACTGCGCGGTATGGATATAAACGAAGAAAAGTGTTTATGCGAATATATTCTCGAAAATCCTGCTGATCCTTCAAACCGCGATTATACTCCCGAAAAGCGCAAGGCCGAATCAAAGCCGCCCGTTTTTCCCGATAACGCAAAAATCACGGCTTTATCTGCCAGTGGCAGCTGTGCCGTGACTGTGTCTGCCGCACTCTCAACCGACGGTATGCCGGTCGTTATTTATCGCGTCTATGCAAAAAACAGCCGAGGCTCAACCGTGGCAAAAGCCTGGTCGCTTGCAGGATACTACCGCGCCATAGAGCATGAAGAT
>JAFLUL010000015.1 GCA_022508845.1 Oscillospiraceae bacterium
AAATTTACGGCGACCGTATATGTATGGTTGAAAAGAAAAAGTATGAGATAATTCAGCACACCGTGCGCCAGTTCAGAAGCGATGTTTACGCCCTCGGCACAGCCCTTATTTCTCTTGGCTTTAAGGGAAAACACATCGGCATTGTAAGCGAAAACTCATATGCATGGGTCGTTGCGTATTTCGCCGTAACCTGCGGAGTTGGCGTTGTTGCTCCCATAGATAAGGAGCTTACCGACGAGCTTATAAGCCACCTTCTTTCAAAGGCGGACTGCGAGGCGGTTTTCTTTTCAAAGATGTATCAAAAAACCGCAAAATATCATCTTGGGGCAGACGCAAGATGCAAAAACGCAATTTGTTTTAACAAAGAGTTCAACGATGAAAACATACTCAATTTCAATTCTCTTATCGATCTCGGCAAAAAGCTCATAGAAGAGGGCGACCGCAGCTTTATTGACGCAAAAATAGAAAAGGACGACCTCGCTGCCATTGTTTTCACCTCCGGTACAACAGGAATAAACAAGGGCGTTATGCTGACTCACGGTAACTTCGCGCAGAACGCTGACGGTGTTCTTGAATCAATTGACCCCGATCAGTATAGCTCCATTTCTCTGCTGCCGATGAATCACGTTTATGAGCTGAGCTGCAATATTTTTACCGCTCTATATATGAACTGCATTGTTTATATAAACGACAGCCTTAAAAACTTCCAGCAGAATCTTCAACTCTTTAAGCCGGACGCAATGGCTATCGTTCCGCTGGTTATAGACACAATTTATACAACGATATGGAAAACAGCCGAGGAAACAGGCAGGGCCGAAGTTCTCAAAAAGGGACTTAAAATATCCAACGCCCTTATGAAGGCGGGAATTGACATCCGTTCCAAACTTTTTTCGCAGATAGCCGAAAAGTTCGGCGGCAAATTCCCAACCTTTTCGTGCGGCGGCGCGCCAACAAGGGTTGAATATGTAACCTGCCTTTGCGATATGGGCTTTAGGATATATAACGGCTACGGACTTACGGAATCTTCACCAACCGTAACTCTTAATCTTGACTGCCGCAACAAGCCCGACTGCGCCGGAAAGGCCTTCCCGAAGGCAGAATATAAGATACACGAGCCCGATAAGGACGGAATAGGCGAAATCTGGATACGCGGCGAAAACGTTACAAAGGGATATTATAACGATGAGGAAGCAACAAAGGCCTCATTCGAGGACGGCTGGTTCAAAACCGGCGACTACGGCAGAACCGGATCGGACGGTATGCTCTATATTATGGGCAGAAAAAAGAACCTCATAATCCTTGATAACGGCAAAAACGTTTTCCCGGAAGAAGTTGAGGCGTTCTTTATGGAGAATCTCGAATACATTCACGAGGTTGTTGTTTTTGAAGCCGAAAAAGAGATAAACGGCCGTCCGCAAAAGATCATTGCCGCTGCCTTCCAACTTGCGCCCGAGGACTTTGAGGGTAAAACTGAGGAAGAGCTTTACGATATGATGAACAAAGACGTTTCAACCGTTAACAAGCTCCTTCCGGCTTATAAGAGAGTTCAGGATATCTATGTTTCCACTGAGGAATTTGAAATAAATTCCACCCGCAAGGTTATTCGCAAAAAGGTTGAGGATCGATACTATGCTCACCTTAATGCTGCAAAATAAAAAATAACACAGGAGGATATAATATTATGCTTGAAAGAATGAGAGAAATAATCTGTGAATTCGTTGATATTGACCCCGAGAGCATAACTCTTGACACCAATATTCGCACCGATTTGGGACTCAATTCCCTTGAACTCGTTAACCTCGCCGTTGAAATCGAGGAGGAGTTTGAGGTTGAAATTCCCGACAGGGAAGCGATGGGCCTTGAAACCGTTGCCGATGCCATAAGGGTAATTGAAGAATATATGGAATAAAATATTTATTCTCAATCTCTTCTAAAATTACCGATCATTTTGTACAGCATACAAAATGATCGGTAATTTTTGCTTTAAACAAAAAAAGCGACGATGAACGCCGCTTTCTTTTTTATCAAAAACTTTACAGCTTCTTTATTCCCTCAAGTCTGTTCAGTGCGTCATATAGGGTTTCATCCTTCTTTGAGAAGTGAAGTCTTGCAAGGTGGTTAACGTCCTCTTTGAAGAATGACGAACCGGGAACCAGCGCAACTCCCACTTTATTAACAAGCTCTTCGCAGAATTCCAGATCGCTCTTTCCCTTTGCGAAATCGGAGATATCAACCATCATAAAGTATGAGCCCTGGGGTTCGGAGAAATTGATACCGATATTTTTAAGTCCGTTTACCATGATATCCTTTTTGCGCGTATATTCGGCGGTGAAGCCGTCATAGTAGCTCTGGGGGAGCTTAAGAGCGGGTATAACCGCCTCCTGAAGAGGGGAGGGAGCGCAGACTGTTAAGAAGTCGTGTATCTTCTTGCATTCGTCAATAAGGTGTTCGCATCCTGCAATATAGCCAAGACGCCAGCCGGTTATGGAATAGGTTTTTGAAAGCGAGGAGCAGCAAAGCGTTCTTTCCCACATTCCCGGCAGAGCGGCAATATATGTGTGCTTATGAGGTTCAAAAACAATGTGCTCATAAGGCTCGTCAGTTATAACATAAACGTCATATTTTATGGCGAGATCGGCAATGAACTGCAGCTCTTCTTTGGTGAAAACTCTGCCGGAGGGGTTGGAGGGATTGCAGAGCAGCAAGCATTTTGTTTTGGGGTCGCTCATGGCCTTTTCGAGAACCGCGCCGTCAAAGGTAAACTCCGGAGGATTGAGCGGTACAAAAACAGGCTCAATGGAATTAAACACGCTCTGCGCAGCGTAATTCTCAAAATACGGAGAAAAGATAACTATCTTATCGCCGGGATTTGTTATCGTCATCATCGCAGCCATCATAGCCTCTGTGCTGCCGACTGTTGTAACGAGGTTTTTATTCGGATCTATTTTAATTCCCATAAAGCGTGTGAGCTTTTCTGAGAGCGCCTCTCTGTAGTTATAAGCGCCCCAGGTGGGAGTGTACTGATGAGGGCCCTGCTTTGATATTTCGGCAAGTCTTTCCATAATGCACTCGGGCGGATTAAAGTCCGGGAAGCCCTGCGCAAGATTTACCGCGTCATTTTCGAGCGCCATCCTCGTCATTCTGCGTATCACCGAATCGGTGAGCAATCCCATTTTTCTGTTAAGCTCTTTCATATATATTTTCTCCTTACTCTGTAATTCCGTTTTGCATTGCAACAAGATGTTCGCTGCTGTAAATTTTTCTGAGCAGCGGCTTTTCTATTTTGCCGGTGGGGTTTCGGGGCACATCCGCAAAAATGTATTTACGAGGCCTTTTGTATCTCGGCAGATCCATGCAGAAATCAGCTGCCTCTTCTTCGGTGAGCGATGCCCCATCTTTGACCTCAATAACGGCTGCAGTTATCTCTCCGAGCCGCTTATCAGGCAGACCTATAACCGCAACGTCCTTTATTTTATCATTTTTACGAAGGAAATCCTCTATCTGAACGGGATAAATATTTTCGCCGCCGGAAATGATAACGTCTTTTTTGCGGTCAACAAGGAATATAAATCCATCGGGATCCTGCATTGCCATATCTCCTGTATAGAGCCAGCCGTTTTCAAGCACTTCGTTTGTTGCTTCATCGTCTTTATAGTAGCATTTCATAACGCCGGGACCCTTTACAGCAAGCTCGCCCACTTCGCCTTTTTTAACTTCGCTTTTATCCGGTGCAACAATTTTTACCTCCCAGCCGAAGCCCGCTTTGCCTATTGCGCCGACTTTATGTATGTTTTCGACTCCGAGATGTACGCATCCGGGGCCTATGCTCTCAGAAAGGCCGTAATTTGTGTCATACTGATGATCTGGGAATATCTTTTTCCAACGTTCTATAAGCGCCGGCGGAACAGGCTGCGCACCTATGTGCATAAGTCTCCAAGCGCTTAAATCATAGTCGTTTAAGCTTATTTTTCCGCTGTCTATAGCGTCAAGAATATCCTGCGCCCACGGAACGAGCAGCCATACTATTGAGCACTTCTCTTCGCTTGCAACCTTTATTATCCATTCGGGCTTAACGCCTTTTAATATAACGGCTCTGCCGCCAACCAAAAATGAGCCGAACCAGTGCATTTTTGCACCTGTGTGATAAAGCGGCGGAATACACAGAAAAACATCTTCCTTTGTTTGGGAATGGTGGTTTTGTTCCACCATGCACGCGTGCATAAGGGCGCGGTGTGTGTGCAGGATCGCCTTGGGAAAACCGGTTGTGCCGGAGGAATAATATATAGCGCCGTCGTCATCGTCCGAAAGCTTAATGTTGGGAGCCTTCGATGAGCAATAGGTTATGAGCTTATCAAGGCTGTCTGCAAACGAGGGACAGTCCTCTCCGCAATACATCCAGGTTCCCACCTCGGGAGTGCGGTCGAATATCTCCTCTATACGCCCTGTGAATTCCGGACCGAAAACAAGCACCTTCGCATCGGCCTTTTTCAGGCAGTATTTTATCTCGTCCGCCGTATATCTGAAATTCAGCGGAACAGTCACTGCGCCGGTTTTGAGCGCACCGAAATAAATCGGCAGCCATTCAAGGCAGTTCATCATAAGAATAGCAACCTTATCGCCCTTTTTTATGCCGCGGGTTAAAAGGAGGTTTGCAAAGCGGTTGCTCATTTTGTTAAATTCACTCCAGCTTATCTCGCGTTTATATACGTTTGATTTTCCCGTTTCAATAAGAGAATATTCGCGCCAGGTCATTCTTCTGTTGTCCTCAAACTGAGGATTTATCTCTGTAAGCGCAATATCATTCGGGTAAAAGTCTGCGTTTTTCTGAAGTATTTCGGTGATAGGCATATAAAAATATTATCCTTTCGCTATTCTGACAGCCTCAGCGCATTTTTCGGCAATTTCCTCGGGAGTGCCCTTCATCATCCAGCTTCCGCCAACAGCAAAAATCTTGTCCCACTCTAAAAATTCAGCGAGGTTTTTATCTGAAATACCGCCTGTGGGCAAAAAGCTTGCCGCAGGAAAAGCGGCTGAGAGAGCCTTCATTGTTCCAATGCCGCCGTAGTTTGAGGCGGGAAAGAATTTTATTATATCGCATCCGTAAGACAGGGCGGTCATAATTTCGGTTGGAGTTACGCACCCTCCGAGATAGGGAACGCCCTTTTCGACGCATATCTTTGCAACTTCCTCAGAAAATCCGGGGGACACAATAAACTTCGCTCCGAGAGAAAGAGCCTCTTCGCACTGCTTGGCGTTTATAACCGTTCCCGCGCCTACAAGCATTTCGGGAAAATCTTCTATCGCGATTTTAATAGCTTCGCCCGCGCAGGCGGTGCGGTAAGTTATTTCGGCAATCGGAAGACCGCCGTCACACATAGCTTTAAGCTTAGGTCTCACTTCATCTATGCTGTTAAAAACAACAACGGGAACAACCTTATAGTTTCTGATAAAATTTTTAACTTCCATTTTGAAAATCTCCTGATCTTATACTCCGGAATATGCGTTAAAGCCGCCGTCAACGGGTATAACAATTCCCGTTATAAATCCGCTTGCGTTATCGTCCGCCAAAAACAGCAGCGCGCCGATAAGCTCGCTAACATCGCCGAATCTGCCCATAGGAGTGCCGGCAAGGATTTTGTTCGTTCTTGGGGTGGGGGAACCGTCAGGATTAAAAAGCAGACCTCTGTTTTGGTTGCCCACGAAAAATCCGGGAGCTATCGCGTTGCAGCGAATGCCGCAGGGCGCAAAATGCACCGCGAGCCATTCCGTAAAATTGGATATTCCTGCTTTTGCCGCGGAATACGCGGGAATTTTGGTGAGCGGGTGATAAGCGTTCATAGAGGAGAGATTTATGATATTTCCGCCTGTTTCAAGCATATCCTTTGCAAAAACCTGAGTTGTTAAAAACGCGGAGGTAATGTTTAGGTCAAAAACAAATTTAAGTCCCGCCTCATCAATTTTGAAGAAGGTCTTTGCGTCTTCGGAAATATCATTTGTCATATATTCGTTGTCGGTGGTGGCCTTCGGGTTGTTTCCGCCCGCCCCGTTTATGAGGAAATTCACTCTGCCGAACTTTTCGTTTATAAGAGCCTTTGCGTTTTCAAGGCTTTCTTTGCTGAGGGCGTTTGTTTCAATAGCGAGGGCGTTTTCACCTATCTCGTCCGCAACCTTTTTTGCAGCCTCATAATTTATATCGAGCAAAGCAACCTTTGCGCCGCACTGAGCCAATGCCTTTGCGAACTCGCTTATTATAACTCCGCCCGCGCCTGTTAAAGCAACGGTCTTTTTTGATAGGTCAACATTAAACGGTATCATAATTATTTTTACTCCTTTTTCAGTTTTTGTACAGCTTCAAACAGTCCGTTAAGGTATGCCGCTCCCAAAGCTCTGTCATAAAGTCCGTAGCCCGGTTTTGCGTCCTCGCCCCAGATATTTCTGCCGTGGTCAGGACGGACGTATCCGTTAAATCCGCCGCTTACAAGGGCATTAACAATGCCGAAGATATCAAGGCTGCCGCATTCGGTGGCGTGGCCGACCTCTCTGAAGTCAAGCTCGTTTGAATACTGTATATTTCTAAGATGCGCAAAGTGGATTTTTCCGCGCTTTGAATAATCGTATGCCATTTTTATGAGGTCATTTTCTCTGCCCGCACCGAGAGAGCCTGTGCAGAAGGTTATGCCGTTTTCGTTTTCGGGAACGGCGGCGAAAAGACGCTCATAGTCCGCCTCATTTGAAATTATGCGGGGAAGTCCGAAAACATCCCATGGCGGATCGTCCGGATGGATCGCCATATTAACTCCGTATTCGCAGCATACCGGAATGACCTTTTTTAGGAAATACACAAGGTTTTCAAAAAGTTTTTCGTGGGTCACTCCTTTATATGCGTCAAGAAGAGCGTTCAGTTCGTCGGGAGTGTAGCTCTCGTCCCAGCCCGGAAGAGAGAGGTTTTTCGGGTCAAGCTCCATGATCTCCTTATGGTTATATGAAAGGCTGTTTGAGCCGTCCTCGGCTAAGGTGTGCAGGTTTGTACGCAACCAGTCAAAAACAGGCATAAAATTGTAGCAGATGCATTTAACGCCCGCTTTCCCGAGCCGTCTTACGTTTTCGCAGTAGTTTTCAATATATCTGTCGCGCGTGGGTCTGCCGAGCTTTATATCCTCGTGTACGGGGACGGATTCAATAACTTCCATTTGAAGACCGTTATTTTCGCACATTTCCTTAAGCTCAGCTATGCTCTCATTTGACCATACCTCACCCACGGGGGTATCATAAACGGCGGTAACAACGCCGCTCATATTTGGTATCTGTCTTATTGTCTGCAAACTGATACAGTCATTTTTGCCGTACCAGCGAAAGGTCATTTTCATAAGCTTTTCTCCTTTATCTTATAACTCTCGCGCCTTTGCCCTTAACAATATTTTCAACCTCTTTAAGAACGGCGGTTGATGTGTCTCCGGGGGTCGTCATGGCAAGAGCGCCGTGGGCTATGCCGTAGTTTACCGCAACGCTCGCGTCGTCGTAAGTCATAAGTCCGTATATAAGTCCGGAGGCAAACGAATCCCCGCCGCCAACGCGGTCATAAATTTCAAGCCCCGGCAGTTCCATTCCTCTTGTTATTTTGCCGTCGGCGTAAACCATTGCGCTCCAGTCGTTAACCGTTGCGGTTTTAACAGTTCTAAGGGTAGTTGCGATAACCTTAAAATTGGGATAAACCTTTGTTACCTCGCCCAGCATCTTTTCGTAGCCTTCAATGTTCAGCTCCTTGAGGTTTTCGTCATTGCCCTCAATGTTAAATCCGAGGCAGGCAGTGAAATCCTCTTCGTTTCCTATCATAACGTCAACGTAGGGCGCTACCGCTTTATTAACCTGCTGCGCCTTCTCCTGCCCGCCAACGCTCTTCCAGAGAGAAGGACGGTAGTTGAGGTCGTAAGAAACGATGGTGCCGTATTTTTTAGCCGTCTGAACAGCCTTTATAACGGTTTCTGCGGTGGTTTGCGAGAGTGCGGCAAAAATTCCGCCTGTGTGGAGCCATCTAACTCCGAGAGTGCCGAAAATATATTCAAAATCAATGTCATCGGGCTTCAGCTGAGAAACGGCGGTGTTTCCTCTGTCGGAAACTCCGGAGGCTCCTCTTATTCCAAAGCCGCGTTCTGTGAAATTAAGTCCGTTTCTAACGCTCCTGCCAATGCCGTCATAGGGGAGCCATTTTATAAGGGAAGTGTCAACTCCGCCCTGAAGAATAAAATCCTCAATAAGTCTGCCTATGTCGTTATCGGCGAGAGACGTTATAACTCCCGTTTTAAGGCCGAAGCAGCGGCGAAGTCCTCTTGCAACGTTATATTCTCCGCCGCCCTCCCAAACTCTGAAAGAACGAGCGTTTCTTATCCGCATATCGCCGGGATCAAGCCTGAGCATTATCTCGCCTAAGGCGAGCATATCGTATGTGCAGTCTTCTCTTTTTTTCAGTTCGATCATTTTTCAATCTCCTATATTTATTCTGATAATATTCTCAGCCTGTTTATAGCGGCAAATGCCTTTGAAACAAACTGCTCAAGCGAAAGAGACGCATATTTATCGCTGCCCTCGCGGGGAGTGTCGGTTTCAAGCGTTAAGCTGCCTTTGTAGCCTGAAGCGTGTAGAAGGTCTGCAACCCTTCTGAAATCAATCTGTCCATCGTAGGGGAGCAGGTGCTCGTCAACGTTATAAATGCGGTTGTTGTCGTGAATATGAGTGTATACGCATCTGTCGCCGAAGAGCGGAAGGTATTCGCGCCCATGAGCAAAGCAGGCTTCGTGGCCGTTATCCCAGCAAAAACCAACGTTGCTGCCCTTTGGGTAAATTTCAAGAATCGTTGCGATGTTTCCGAGCTTCCTCTGATTTTCAACGGCAATGGTTATATTTTTTCCCGCGGCAAAGTTAACGAGCTTGTCAAAGTTTAATAGCCCCGCGTCGGTAATATGAGGGCAATTTTCCTTTGAGCTAAGGTGAATTATAACCTTGGTGATACCGTGTGAAGCGGCAAGGCTTACGCTCTCCATCAGCATTTTTATAACAGTATCGCCCTTTTCTCCCTCGGTCCAAAGGTCGTTTATATTTGTCCACGGCGCGTGCAGAGCCTCATATTTAAGCCCTAACGAAACGCACTTATCGGCAATATGAGCTATAAAATCAGGTTCATTGCCATATGTAAAAACAGTGTTAAATCCCGTTTGTTTTATGCAGTCTATAAACGGATCAACGCCGTAGATTATGTCAGAATTGACGTTAATTCCGATCTCTCTCATTATGCTTCCTCCGTTTTATTTCAGTTTTGGTATATTTTATCACCGTTTAACGGTATAGTCAACAATAAAAAAATTTTTAATATAAATAAAATTAAAATAATACTTGAAAAATGTTTTTTATCTGTTATAATGTAGATTGTAAAAATGGGTAGATATACGTAAATCCAAGTTTAATTTCATAAGATTTAAAGAGGGAAAAAATCGTGAAAAGAGGCAACGGCGGAGAACGCCGATTAAAATATAATTTTTTTCATCGCTTTTTGGCTATATTGTTATGCTTGAGTATGGTTTTTACCTTAATAGGCGGAATTTCCATTTCTTCAATTCGTGTATTTGGCTCCTCGGCAGCAAACGCCGCGCAGCAGGAAACGCGCAAAGAGATAAAAGCTCGTCTGTTAAAGCTCATCAGGGCAGGTAAGTGGGATCCCTATTCGGCAGATATGTCAATTGAGGAATTTTATGCGCTTATGGAGCTTTTTGAAGAGGGCAAATTACCTATAAAGTCTGATTCATCAGCTGGCAGCCCGGGGATCAGCGCACCGGGCTTTGATGAACCGGGCATAGAAGAACCCTCAACCGGCAGCAGCGGAGTTACTATTCCCCGCAGTATGTTTATGTTCAGCGGACTAAACAAATACAGCGGCGCAAATATGCCCCTTGAATACAATAATATCAGCGGCGCCGCGGATGAATACGAAAATTATCCCGAGGGGCTGGACCCCTACGCACAAAACTTTATGCGCCCGCCGAAGGACTGGGGCGGTGTGCCTGTTAATAATAACAGTGAGGCCATGGTCATAGTTCCGAATGCAAATATCAATAATCCCGCTATTGCGGGCGATGTTGATCAAACGCTGTTTCTCGGTTATGAGGGGTATTATATTCGCCGTGTTACCGCTCAAAATACCGATGTTATCGTTCTCGGCGCTATCAGGCTTCCTGACACCGATGAATATGTTTATTATTATTTAACAAGTGATTCCCAAAACACCGATGTAAGTACAACCACCCTTCCCAAGGGGCAGAAGTTTATAATTCACTATTCCTTAAGTGAGCATATTGTTGATTATAAGCTGTTTATGAACAGCATAAACAGCGTTGCTTCTCTTCCTGCGGGCGTAGGTTTAGACTCTGTTTTCGGAGCAGATCGTCCCATAAAGACCGAAGACGGCAGATACGCTTTCACCGCAACTGTTCCCTACGGGTACACTCTTGAGCTGTTTCTTATAAAAGAGGAGGATGAGGCCTCACAGGGAAATCCCATAGTTCTGCTCGGGTTTGATTCCCCGGGGACATATGATTCCTTAAACGAAGGCTGGGCTTTGGGTAAGGAGCCGGACTACTTTAACGGTACTGCCATCGATGCAACGATACTTCCTAATTTAAGGAATGCTCCCTCAAAACTTACCGTGAGCGGCACTATCCATAATAATGATGTTCATCATAACCGAACCGTTATCGGTGTTTTGCGAGAAAAGTCTGCTCCAACATTTTTAGTTGCGCCCCTTAAATTTAACACCGATCATGTTTCCAACCGCGGCACCTCTGCGATTACAACCATCACCGCCAAGAATAACGTAACAGGCGTGACGGAGACTATTCCCTATGACTATGAAGATGTTTACTTATGGGCATCGGGAAAGGGCAGCAGCAAATATGACTATACCAACAGTAGTTTTGGAGGCGCCTCCAAGGCGAATTTGCAAGCCGGCAACATCGCCACCGGCGACAGCTGGGGTTGGCGGGGAAAGGAACCGTATATTAATACGGTAGCCATGAATAAAGAAACTGACGGCAGCTATTCCTATCAATGGACATGGCAGACCAATAATAGCGATGGCGGCTTCACGATGGACTCGCTGGAGATAAACGGCGTAGGTATTACTCTTCCGTTTTACCCGAAATATACCTTGAGAACCGATTATAAAACGGGTACTAACGGCGGAGGTACCTCCTGGTACACTGAAACGGATATCGACAACGGTATTCATATAAAAGTGGAGCTTTTTATGGTTTTTAATCAGCTGACTCAGCAAAGGGTGTACCGCATCACAGCCACCGGTGCCCGCTCAAACGTTGTTATCTCCGGTATGAACCTCATAATGGGACAAGGTGCTCCTGAGTTTTCAGCCTATAAACTGGATGGCGTCACCGACGGAACCGGTACGTCTTCCGTTGAGTATTATATCAATAGTAACGCTTGGAGGAGTATTTCGCAGGGTACTATTGCTGTTAACCATGACGAAAATGGGGTTAATGTTGGGATCAATTTCGCCGGCGACAGTAGAAATCACTATGCAAACATCCGCTTCAAACTGGCAGACGGCTACGACAGTCCCTATTACCTTTGGGAAAATCCGCAGATCGGTATAGTTGAAGAACAGGCATCTATTGATCGAAACCCTCTCACAGGTGATGTTATTCCCGACACAAAGAGGTCGGTAAAGCCGCTCTCAGAAGCATCAGGAGCGCTGGATTCTCATTATATTTACGGCCCGGATGATGAAGGATACTATTATATCCGAGTAAGTACGCAGATGGATTACAAATTCGTCCTTCTTACCGTTGGAGCGCTTCCGGTGCGCTATGTAGTACGCTATGTGCCCTCCTACAAATCAGTTAATATCAGCGCACCTGCCGACAGCGATGTCGGTATCATAGATAATCCCAAAAATATGCCCGAGTTTACCCACTATGGCGATACTTGCCATGAATCATTTCGTGACCCCACAAATAATATTCCTGATGAACAGTACGACGATAAGGATGGAGCCTACTACGATACTGCGGTGGATAGGGTTATCGTTTTGCCGAGCAGCATCCCAACAGATCCGAATAGTAATTATATTTTTGTTGACTGGGTGCTTGTGGACAATAATTACGCCCCGGTTATCGATGAAAACGGAAATGAGCTCCGCTATCGTTCCAGTAATATCGTCCTTGCCGACATTAACCAATATGCTATCAAAAATGAAGAGCTTGGCGGCGACAATACGGATGTTTATGTTCTGCGCCTTATGCCAACCTGGAGAAAAATTGAAAATCCTTTCAATTATAAGGTAGCTCTCCGCTGGGTCAACGCGCTGGGTGAAGTTAATGAGGAATATTTCCAAGGTGACTGGCGAGATGTTTTAACGGATTGGGATTTATCTAACGGCGAACTTACGGTAAAGGTTATTAAAGATGCAGTTCCGTTTTTGGACTGGATAGCTCAGCACCCAACCTACACCTTTTGGGATGAAGTTAACAATGCGGTTAACGATGACGAAATCAGAAATGCTCTTAACGGCTATGCCCCTTCAACCATAGACCGAAACGGCGAGCTTTATAATTACGTTCTTGATGTTATGCTTAAAAAGGATGTTAACGGTAAAAACGGTGATGATTTTATCCGTATCGGCGGCTATGCCTATCTGGTAAAAGAAAATGATGGAACCATAGTTGTTTGGATGTATGAAAACAAAGGCGGACTGGTTTTCCATAAAGATGTTAGCGATGAGCCGTTTACCCCGGATGATGAGTTCTTTTTCACCGTAACGGATGTAACGGTTGAGGCAAACCATAAGCTGAACAGTACCTATAAGGCATTTCCCGAGCACGTTTATAATGCGAACGGAACGGAGAGAGAAGTCCTTGATTCTGATGCCTGGATTGTCACATTTAAAAACGGTTCAATTGAAAGTATAGTTAAAGACGGTGTTAACTACGGTAATTATTTCCGTTTGAAAAACGGCGAAGGGATAAGGCTGTATGTTCCCGCGGGGAAATATACGATAGCCGAGCTCGGAAGCAAAAGCGGCGGCGCATATAATGTTGTTGTTGAATACAGGATAGCGGGCGACAGCTTAAATCCTGAGGATTCCTGGGAAATACCTGAGGGAGATTTGTGGCTGAAAGGCAGTTCAACCGATTATATAAACACCAAAGCCCCCGGTTTTACAGGCTTCCCCGATAATATATCGCAGGTTTCCGCAACAGTAGATTTTGATATCGGCGAGCACGATGTTGTTCAGACTTTGATTTTCAGCAATCGGACCAGCTCGTTATCGATAGAAAAAGCTCTGGGCGGAGATATGCCTGATGCCGAACTTAAAAGATTCCAGGCTATGTATTTCACCTTTGAAGTTTCGTTAAGGCTGCCAACAGGTTATACTCCGCTTTTGGACAGCAGCAATAAATATTATTTTTCTATGAATGTTTACAATGCCGCCGATGGTTCGTTAGTACCCGGCAGTCCCGATAAAATATTCTTCCGGCTGGGTGAGAACGAAAACGGAGTTGCTGTATGGCAGGGCTCAGTCAGGCTCAAACCCGGTCAGCGGGCGGCTATTGTTATGACGGTTCCAACTCAGGATGACGGCAGTATAAACTATTGGGTTGAGGAAGTAGATGTTCCGGATGAGCTTACTCCTATATGGTCAGGCAAAACAGGCAAGGCTATGCCGGGAGTTGAAGCAAAGATAAAGGCAACAAACTGGTATGGAGAGCTTCCCGGAAACGGCTTCCTTGCCATACATCAAACGGACGGTGATCCGAGTGATAATTTCCTTTATCTTATAACCGACAGTGAAGGCAACAAAATGATTGTTTCCGTTAAGGGCGGGGGAGAAACTGTTGTTGAATGTCCCTCCGGAACTTATACGATAACGGAAATAACCGAATGGGCTTGGAGATATGAAGACGGCGAATGCTTTGACCCGCCAACAGGAACAAAGTCCGTAACCGTTACCGTTACAGGCGGAAACAAGAGAGAATCGCCTGTGGATGTATATTATAAAAACGATCCCAATGATAAAAAGTGGCTGGGCGGCGAAAGCAGCAAGGATAATGTTTTCAATGTCGGCGCAAATAATATTTCGGCTTTTCCTGCCGAACTGAAAAAAAAGAAAAAAGACAACTAAAAAAAGCGAATAAAAAATAAACAAAGGCGGAGAAAAAAATCTCTGCCTTTGTTTTTATGAATTTGAAAAATCCGAAAAATCAGCCGTGAAATCTTACTGCGATTTTTTCTGATTGGCTCTCGAAAGCCAAATATAGGCTATGTCCATTGCGGCATATAATCCCTTTTTTTCGCTCTTTTTAACGATTTTATCGCGCGGTCTCACGTTCGGGTCCGTGTCTAAAAGCTGAACAAGAACCTTATCCGCAAGCTCTTCATCGCCAACTGATTTTGTTGTTGCGATCTGGATCATTATTATAAAGGGATCGTAGCTGTTGCCGTAATATATTGTTTTTCCGTTTCTGACAAGCGGATAGTCCTTATAGGTAAGGAATTCCTGATTTTTTGCCATTATAGGTCCTCCTTTTTCTTGATATCGCTGCTTAAATAATCGGAGAGCAGAATTTGCAGCAACTCAAAGCGGTCAACACGCCTGATAAGACTTCTGGCGTTGTTGTGTGTTGTGATGTAAGTCGGATCCTCGGTGAGAATATATCCGACTATCTGACTGATTGGATTGTAGCCCTTCTCTTTAAGCGCCTCGTAGGTGGTGAGGATGATCTTTTTGATCTCAAGTTCATTCTGATTGTCTATACTGAATTTTTTTGTCTCACCCATTTAAAACACCTCCGATAAACTAATCAAAAATCATTATATATTATAAATCAAAAAAAATCAAGGGTTATTTCTTCTTTTTTTTATCCTTGACAAAACGCCGTGTTTATCCTATTATATACAAGTAAAATTATTTTTTGAAATCGAGGAAAAGTTTATGTATGAAAAGGTATCGCCGAATCTTGATTTCGTGAGTCGCGAAAAAAAGATAAAGCAGTTTTGGGATGATAAAAGCATCTTTAAGAAAACGGTTGATGAGAGAGAGGGGTATCCCTCGTATGTTTTTTATGACGGCCCTCCAACCGCAAACGGAAAACCGCATATAGGCCACGTTTTAACCCGCTGCATAAAGGATCTTATCCCTCGCTACCGTACAATGAAGGGCTATATGGTTCCTAGAAAGGCCGGCTGGGACACCCACGGTCTCCCCGTTGAAATAGAGGTTGAAAAGCTCTTGGGGCTTGACGGTAAGGAACAGATAGAGGAATACGGTCTTGCTCCGTTTATAGAGAAGTGCAAGGAAAGCGTTTGGAAATATAAGGGGATGTGGGAGGATTTCTCATTTACAGTCGGCTTTTGGGCTGATATGGAAAACCCCTATGTAACATACCACAACAGCTATATTGAAAGCGAATGGTGGGCATTAAAAAAGATATGGGACAGAGGTCTTTTATATAAGGGCTTCAAAATCGTACCCTATTGCCCGCGCTGCGGCACCCCGCTTTCGTCACACGAAGTTGCTCAGGGCTATAAAAATGTTAAGGAACGCTCCGCAATTGTTCGCTTTAAGGTAAAAGGGGAGGACGCATATTTTCTTGCATGGACAACAACTCCCTGGACGCTGCCCTCAAACGTCGGTCTTTGCGTAAATCCCGAAAACGAATATGCAAAGGTTAAGGCAGCCGACGGCTATACTTACTATATGGCAGTAGAACTTCTCGATAAGGTTCTCTCTTCTCTTACAGAAGATGGCGAAAAGGCCTATGAGATAATTGAAACATTCAAGGGAAAAGACCTTGAATATAAGGAATATGAGCCGCTCTATGCCTGCGCCGCCGAAAAAGCGGAAAAACAGAAAAAGAAAGGGCATTTTGTTACCTGCGACAGCTATGTTACTCTTACCGACGGTACCGGCATTGTTCACATTGCTCCCGCCTTCGGTGAGGACGATGCGAACGTTGGCAGAAAATACGATCTTCCCTTTGTTCAGTTTGTTGACACAAAGGGCGAAATGACAAACGACACTCCCTTTGCAGGGTTGTTTGTTAAAAAGGCCGATCCGCTTATTCTGGACGATCTTAAAAACAGAGGGCTTCTTTTCAGCGCACCGAAGTTTGAACACGACTATCCCTTCTGCTGGCGCTGCGATACTCCTCTGCTTTACTACGCAAGAGAATCCTGGTATATAAATATGACCGAGGTCAGAGACGACCTTGTTAAAAACAACAACACCATAAACTGGATACCCGAAAGCATAGGTAAGGGACGCTTCGGAAACTTTATAGAAAACGTTCAGGACTGGGCGCTTTCAAGAAACCGCTATTGGGGAACCCCCCTTAATATATGGGAATGTGAGTGCGGACACCGCCACTGCATAGGCAGCATTGCCGAGCTTAAAGAAATGAGCGATAACTGCCCCGAAGATATTGAGCTGCACAGACCCTATATTGACGCTGTAACGCTGAAATGTCCCCATTGCGGAAAAGAGATGAAGCGCGTTCCCGAGGTAATTGACTGCTGGTTTGATTCCGGCGCAATGCCCTTTGCGCAGCATCACTATCCATTTGAGAATAAAGAGCTATTTGACAGCCAGTTCCCAACTGATTTCATAAGCGAGGCCGTTGACCAAACCAGAGGATGGTTCTATTCGCTGCTTGCGATTTCTACCCTTATTTTCAATAAGGCTCCATATAAAAATGTTATTGTCCTGGGGCACGTTCAGGATGAGAACGGCCAGAAAATGAGCAAATCCAAGGGCAACGCCGTTGATCCGTTTGACGCTCTTAGCACCTACGGAGCCGACGCTATCCGCTGGTATTTCTATACTAACTCCGCTCCCTGGCTTCCAAACCGTTTCCACGGCAAGGCGGTTCAGGAGGGTCAGCGCAAATTTATGGGTACGCTTTGGAACACATATGCCTTCTTCGTGCTTTACGCCAATATCGATAAATTTGACGCAACAAAATATTCTCTCGATTATTCCTCTCTTTCCGTTATGGATAAGTGGCTTCTTTCCAGGCTTAATTCAACTGTGCGCGAGGTTGATATAAACCTTGAAAACTATCGGATCCCCGAGGCCGCCCGTGCTCTTGACGCCTTTGTTGACGATATGTCAAACTGGTATGTACGTCTTTCGCGCGAACGCTATTGGAGCACCGAAATGACTCAGGATAAGATAAACGCCTATATGACGCTGTATACAGCCCTTGTGTCCGTATCAAAGGCGGCAGCCCCGTTTATCCCCTTTATGGCAGACGACATCTATACAAACCTTGTTTGCTCAATTGATAAGTCCGCCCCCGAGAGCGTTCATCTTTGCCTGTTCCCGGAGATAAAGGAAAACGAGATAGACGTCTCTCTTGAAGCCTCAATGAAAGAAGTCCGCATGGTAGTTGAACTCGGAAGAGCCGCAAGAAACGGCGCGAATATCAAAAACCGTCAGCCTCTTTCCCGAATAACAGTTGTTGGTCTTGATGCCATTTCTTCTGAGTTTACAGATATAATAAAGAGCGAGCTTAATATAAAAGAGGTAGTTTTTGCCGACAATTCCGATGGCCTTATCTCCTATACCTTTAAGCCTCAGCTTAAAACCCTCGGTCCGAAATACGGCAAAAGTCTTGGCGAAATAAGAAATGCTCTCAGCTCGCTTAACGGCGTTGAGGCAAAAAAAGAGCTTGACGAAAAGGGCGTTATAACTCTGAGCCTTTCAATAGGCGATATAGAACTTTGCGCTGATGATCTTCTTATAACAAGCGAGCAGGTGAGCGACTCATATTCCGTTTCCGATAACGGAGTTACCGTAGCTCTCGACACCGTTTTAACAAACGAGCTTATAGACGAGGGTTTTGTCAGAGAACTTATCTCAAAGATCCAGACTATGAGAAAGGATTCCGACTTTAACGTCACCGACCATATCGAGGTAAAGGTTTCGGGCAGCGAAAAGATAAACTCCATAATAGAGAGATATTCCTCCGATATCGCAAAAGACGTTCTTGCTGACAGCGTAACGGCAGCTGCCCCTGAAACAAACGTCAGGGAATGGGATATAAACGGCGAAAAGGCTGTTATAGGCGTTAAACAAATCAATAATTAATATTTATAAGGAGGGTTCGGTAAATGAATTTATCATCAATTATCGAAAAGAAAGACAAATACACTAAATACATAGTTGACGAGATCACCTATATATGCAAAAATATAGCCAAGCGCGATCCCGGCAGCGAGGGCGAGAAAGCTGCCTGCGAATATATAGCCGAGGTGCTGAAAAAGGACTGCGGATGCGACAGAGTTACCATCGAAAGCTTTGAGGAAAATCCCGGTTCGTTCTACGGCTGGATCACCATAGACATTATCCTCTGCCTCCTGAGCGTTATTCTTATCCATTTCGTTCCGCTCGTTTCTATGCTGCTTCTTATATTGAGCTTTGTTATTCTGTTTTTGCAGTTCGGACTGTATAAAAAGCTCGTTGATTTCTTGTTTGCGAAAAAAACCGGACACAACGTTACCGCTATAAAGAGCTGCAAGGGCGAAGTTAAACGCCGCATTTTCTTTAACGGCCACGTTGACGCAACCTGGGAATGGCCGGTAAACTATCTGCTCGGCGGAGTTGGCTTTGATATCCATATCTTCCTCGGCATAGGCAGTCTTTTATATTATCTCGTTCTCTCCGTTATCGCCGTATGCTCAGGCCACGCTTTCAGCGGAGTTGAGGGCACTCTCCAAAAATGCGCTCTCTGGGGGCTTATTCTGATCCCCTTTGTTGTTGCACTGTTGTTTATGTGGAACAAAAAGCGCATTGTTGACGGCGCAAACGACAACCTCACCGGCTGCTATATGGGTATTGCTCTTATGAAGGCTCTGCAGGATGAGGGAATTGAGCTTGAGGACACCGAAATAGGCGTTATTATTACAGGCTCTGAGGAAGCGGGACTTCGCGGCGCTTTTGCCTGGACTGAAGCTCACAAGGGCGAGTTCAGAGACGTTCCCACATTTATTTATTCCTATGATACTATCCACGATCCCAAATATCTTATGACAAACTATAAAGACCTCAACGGCACCGTTCCCTCTGATAAGGACGTTTCCGATCTGTTTATGGAGAGCGCCGAGCAGCTCGGTATCCCTTGTATCCACGGTCAGGTTCCATTCCCCGGCGGCGCAACCGACAATGCCGCGTTTAATAAAGCTGGCTTCCGCTCAACGGGCGTTACCGGTCTTAACCACAAACTTGAAAGATATTATCACACCCGCCTTGACTCCTACGATAACCTCAACGAGGAAGGCATCGCCGGATGCTTCGCGGTTTCCGCAAAGGTGCTTGAAAACTTCGTTAACGGAGCAAAGCAATAATTTTACATCGCATAAAAAACTCTCTTCAGATGAAGAGAGTTTTTTTTATCTGTTTATTCAACTGATTTAAGCGATTCAACCATATCAATTTTTACGGTTTTTCTTCTTAGCAGCAGGTTAACTGCGGCGATGAAGGCTGCTGTTATAGCAACTGAGATAATGTATGAATAGAAGTAAATTCGCTGTCCGTACATTACTGCGTCTATTGCCGTAAATGTTATCAGAAGCTTGTGAAGTCCGATGCCGAGAGCTATGCCGAATGCTATTCCGAAGATCGAAACAATAATGTTTTCTCGCATTATATATCTGTTTACTTCGCTGTCGTTAAATCCGAGCACCTTAAGCGTTGCAAGCTCGCGCGTGCGCTCAATAATATTGATATTTGAAAGATTATATAGAACAACAAAAGCCAGAATAAGAGCTGAAACGAAAAACACGATTATAACAATTGACAGAGCGTTTGTTATTTCTCCTATACTCTCTGTTGTATCCGAAAGATACGCAAGAGTTGTTATGCCATCTATTTTAACAATATCTGTTGCAAGGAGGCCTTTAACGTTATCAAGATCTGTTTGCTTTGAGGTTTTCAGCGACTCTGATATATTGCCGATTGCGTATGAATATTGAGGCGCTGAGCCTGTTGCCTTGGTATAAAGCTGCTCGGTGAGATAAATATAGTGGAAAGTGTAGGCCTCGGCTATCGCGCTAATATTAACGCTGTAAGTAAAGCCTCCCGCGTCCTTAAACATTATTGAATCTCCAACGCCTACTTCGAGAGTTTTTGCAAGCTTTTCGGTTATAATAGCGCCGCTGTTGTCAAGAGTGTATTTTTCGCCTGTCTGCCTGTCCCTTAAATCAAAATACGTGTTTATATATTCCGGTTTCTCGGGAACAACAATATAAACGTCAAGCTCAGAATCGTTTGTTTCGCTTAAGCCCGTCATATTCTTCATTGAGATAAGCGAAAGATCGCTTATTCTTGCATCTGAGGCGGCTGAATTGAATTCAGCGGTATGAACGGAGATCGTTTGAGGATTGTCAAAAACTATTTGAAGATCGTATTTTGATATGGCGTCCTTTGCGTCATACTGCAATTTTTTTATGGCGGAAATGGAATTATAAAATCCGAGGCTTCCTAAAAGCAATGCTGTGCAGCCGGCGATACCTGCAAGCGTCATAAGAAAACGACTCTTGTTTCTGAATAGATTTCTCGCCGTTACTTTCGCAGTAAAGCTGAGGCGATCCCATAAAAACTTGATATGCTCCAAAAGAATCTTTTTGCCCTTTTTAGGCGCTTTCGGACGCATAAGAACAGCAGGGCGCAGTCTTAAATCGGAGGTAACTCTTAAAAGGGTTATTCCGGTTGTTGAAAAAAGAGCAATTATAAAACCTATAATAATATATTTTACCGGGAAGATATATTTAATTTCCGGCAGCGAATACATTATGGAATACGCCGAGTTTATGGCATACGGGAAAATGAAAATGCCTCCCGTTATTCCGATAAGGCTTCCGAATATACACGCACTTATTGAATATATTACATATTTTGAGAGTATTGCTGAGGAAGAAAATCCGAGCGCTTTATATGTGCCGAGCAGGGGTCTGTCCTCCTCAACCAGCCTTGTTACCGTTGTAAGGCAAACAAGTGATGAAATTATAAAAAAGAATATCGGGAAGATATTGGATATTACTTCAATATTACTGACCGACTGTCCGTAGCTTGTGTAGCCCGGAACACCTCCTCGGTCAGTTACAGTCCAAGATACGTTATCGAGCTTGGCATAAAGATCCTTTGCACTTTGAAGCTCCGCCCTTGCAAAGGCAAGCGAGGATGCCGAACGTGATTCTATATCCTCCTTTGCGGCTTTTGCCGCTGCGAGATTTTCCGGAGCGGCGCTTACCTGAGCTTTCAGTTCGTTCAGTTCGCTTTCCGCCTGCATTTTTTGAAGAGCCGCTTCAACGTTTCCGCTTTGAATGTCGTAACCCATACGGCTTAAAATGTCGGCAGTGTTGTCAAGTTCCGTTTTTGCCGCCTGAAGAGAGGACTTAGCCTGCTGGCTTTGAATGGTTGCCTGCTGAAGCCTTGTTTTTTCTGCATCAAGCTTTTCTCCGAGAGAATCAAGTATGGCCTGAGTTTTTTCAAGCTGCTGCTCCTGTTTTGCAAGCTCCGCTTTTTGCGATTCAAGGTAAGGGGAAACATTTGCAACTATCTCGCCTGCAAGTCCGCTGGTGGTGAGCGCCTTAATAGAGCTGTAAAGCTCCGGATAGGTTGCCTGCATAATTGTTATTATAGACTGTATCTGTTCGTTTGAATAAGCCGTTGACTGAGTGTCTCCTATTTGGTTTATCAGCTCGCTTGCAGCGGTTATAAGAGAATTTGTTGTTGATATTACCGACTTTATTGAGCGGACCTGATTTTGAGAAGCGGTATACTGAGAATACAGCTCATCATAGGTTGCGGTTGCGCTTTGAAGCTCCGTTTGCTTTTGATCATATTCCGCTTCCTTTTTATGGTATTCCTGCCTTTTTGCGCTGTAGTCGTTGAGAGCTTTTTTGTAGGCTGCTTCGTTTTTTCCTAAGTTTTCTTCAACCTCAGAGAATTTCTCGTCAAACTGAGTTTGAGCTTCGCTTAAGATTTTTTCTGAATTGTCAACAAGATTCTGAAGGGTTGCTATTGTTGCATCCAGTTCTTCTATTGCGGTTTTTGCTTCGTCTTCGCTTGATGCTATTGTTTTTTCCGCTTCGCTTATTTTGCTCTGGAGCTCGGGACGCATTTCGTTTACCCTGTCGGCAATAAGCGAAGGGGATACCTCTTTTATCTTTTCGAGATAAGCGTCAACATATGTCAGGTAGTCGTCTGAAAACGGCTCAAATGCGGAGGAACCGTCAATTTTTATATAAGCCTCGCTATAATAATCGGAAACAAAGGCTTCTTCCGGGATAATAATGAATGTTCCCAGCTTTCCGCTGCCAATGTCCGTGTTTCCTCGCTCAAATGAAATATAATACGGAGAACGGATTATTCCGACAATGGTAAAATCGCCGGAATTAAGCTCATCAGGCGTTTCTCCGCCGCCGTTATTAAGCGATATAACGCTTCCGAGCTTATAAGTGTCGGGAGTGGAGAGGCGGCTTGCGTCAACAAGACATTCATTTTTAAGCTGCGGATAACGCCCCTCAATAAGCTGCACCCTGTTTATATAAGTTCCGTCGTTAACTCCGTGAGTGAAATCGTATATCTTTTGAGGGGATATGCTGTATGCCCTTGCGGTTATCTGGGTTCCGTCAATATCTATCTGGGTATCGCCGTTTACCTTCACATAGGCGTCAACAAACTTTTCCCCCGAAATATATTCAACCCCGTCAAGCTTCCTTATGGCTTCCAGGTCGCCGTCTGTCAGTCCGATGGTGGACCGGACAGTAATATCGGCAAGGTTAAACTCCGTGAAGTATTCTTCCGCGTTTTGAAGCATATCGGGAGAGGCGGCTTTTATTCCCGTAAAAAATGCGGTACCCAAAGCCACCATAAGAAGAATAGAAATATATCTGCTGAAATTTTTCTTTACAGTGCGTAAAGTATCCTTAAACAGAGGTCCGTTCAAAAAGGCCTGCCTCCTTAAAATTCAGTAATTCTCCGAAGCGTTTTACCATTCAAGTCTTTCAACGCTGAGCGGACGGTCATTTATTGCAATCCTGTGTATTTTGCCGTTGCGCATAGTTATAACTCTGTTTGCCATCGGAGTAAGGGAAGTGTTGTGTGTGATAATAATAACGGTCATACCGTTTTCGGTGCTTGTCTTTTGCAAAAGCTCAAGCACCTGTTTGCCGGTGCCGTAGTCAAGCGCGCCGGTGGGCTCGTCGCAAAGAAGCAGTTTGGGATTTTTTGCGAGAGCTCTGGCTATGGAAACTCTCTGCTGTTCGCCGCCCGAGAGCTGCGAAGGGAAGTTATTAAGCCTGTCCCCGAGCCCTACTCGCTCAAGCATTCTTTTTGCATTTGCCGATCTTTTGTTCAACCCTGTTGCCAGTTCAACATTTTCAAGGGCGGTGAGGTTCGGAACAAGGTTATAAAACTGAAAAACAAAGCCAACGTCCTGCCGCCTGTATAAAGAAAGTCTGCGCTTTGAAAAGCCGCTTATCATTTCTCCGCCGATTCTGACCTTGCCGTCATCGCAGCCGTCTATTCCGCCGAGGATATTGAGAACCGTTGTTTTGCCCGCTCCGCTGGGACCCACTATCATACACAGCTCTCCCTCTTCTATTGAAAAAGATACTCCGTCCAGAGCGGGAATTGTTACCTCGCCCATATTGTATTTTTTATATACCGAAGAAAGCTCAATAAAGCTCATTTTATTATCACCCAAGCAATATATTTATTTTAATTATATATTATTTTGATTTTTTAGTCAATAACAAAAGATATTATAATTGTTTAAGCTTAAATTTTCTTTATGCTTGTCCACTTGACATAAATTTTTTTAGCGGTATAATAATATAATAAAAAATATGAGAGGAAAAATTATGAGTGTAATAAGAGAGAGCTTCGGCTTTATGCCGGACAAAACGGAAATTTTTAAATACATACTTGAAAACAGCAGCGGAACTCAGGCGCATATTTTAACCCTCGGAGCAACGCTTCAGTCTTTTATCATTGCCGATAAAAACGGGGAAATGAAGGATGTTCTTCTCGGATTTGACTCAGTTTCCGATTATCTGGAAAAGTCAAATTATCAGGGGGCAACCGTTGGCCGTTATGCAAACAGGATAGGCGGCGCAAGCATTGACATAAACGGCAAAAACTATTCTCTTACCGCAAACGAAAAGAATGTAACAAGCCTTCACTCCGCCGGAGATTTTTCTTATTCTCCCTGGAAGGCTGTTGTTCCCGATGCCGATATGGTTGAGATGAGCTATGTTTCTCCCGACGGAGAGGGCGGTTTCCCGGGAGAAGTGAGCGTTAAGGTTATTTTCAGGCTGACAGAGGATAATAAGCTCAGTATAAAATACAGCGGCGTGTCAACCAAAGATACATATATGAATTTTACTAACCACGCGTATTTTAACCTGAACGGCTATGATTCGGGCGATATTCTTTCGCATTATCTTAAAATAGACTCTTCTTTTATAACTCCTGTTGACGAGCTGAGCATCCCTCTGGGAGGAGCTATGAGCGTTGAAAACACCCCCTTTGACTTCAGAGAGTTTGCCCGTATAGGAGAAAGAATAGCCTCCGATCACGCTCAGCTTAAAATGACCGGAGGCTATGACCACAACTTCTGCCTGCCGGAATCCGAGGGTGAACTCCGTGAAATTGCGCAGTCCTATTCTGAGGACAGCGGTATAAAAATGGCAGTTTTAACAACGCTTCCCGGAGTGCAGTTTTATGCCGGTAATTTCCTCGCAGGAGCCGAAGGTAAAAACGGCAAAGCGATGAATAAGAGAACAGGCTTTTGTCTTGAAACACAGTTTTATCCCGACACTCCCCACCAACCCGATTTCCCGTCGTGCCTGTTTAAAGCGGGCGAAGAGTATGTTTCGGAGACGGTTTACGCTTTTTCTCTTCAAAAATAACTCTGATTATGAAATTTGTTCGTAATTTATATTGACAATTTTCTTTAAATATTATATTATTATCTATATTAGGTTAAAATCCCGGTTGTCCGGACGATCGAAGGTGAACAGATTGAACTGTAAAAAATTAGCGGCTTTATTTTTAAGCGTTTTGCTTGCGGTATCGATTATATCTATTCCCGCAGCAAATGCCGCTGTGTTTACTTTTGAAACGCAGTATGAATATTCCGCCGCCGATTACGCATGGCTCACAGATCTTGTTATAAAAGAGGATATGGAATCTCTCTCCGGACTTGCCGGCAGGGTGGTTCTTGAGGCTGCCTCCGATTACCCATACACTGAAACCGCTTCGTCTTTTAAAAACGAAGTTGAAAAATACTGTTCGCTTTATTCTTTGAATGAAAATGCAATTAAAGCATCTTATATCTATTTTGTTGAAATGCTCGGCTCAAACTCCTCCGTCTTTGCCGCTCAGGCGAGCCAAGAGCAGGTTAGAATTTACCTTGAAAGCATCGGGATAACCTATCCGTCCTCAAGCGACGCCGGGACCGAGGTTCTTGCAAAGGCTCTCTATGTTGCTCTTATAACCGGAGCTTTCGAAAACAGCGGTTTTACCTCCGGTATGGCTCTCGAGCAGGCTCTTACATCATTTGTTGTTAACATCAGCGGATTCAGTGAGCAGGAGCTTATGCGCTGGGTTCCGCTTAACGGCAGTCTTGATTCTCTTGACGAATATGTTCTTGCCGTATCGCGTATGACCCTCTGGTCAAACGGTTATGATGTTTCTCCCGACACGTTGGAAGAAGAAGTATATAAGCTTATGGCTGTTATGACGATCCGTAACCTTGGCTACAGCGTCAGCACCGACGTAAGTTTTTCGGAGCTTCAGTCGAAATATACCGCGGCCCTGCTCAGCACGAAGTATTCAGTAACAGTGGATCCCGCAAAGCTCTCAGGTGCCTCTTCAGCTGAAGAACGCGCGTATTATATTCTTCAGCTTATCGGACAAAAATACGGTCTTTCCGTAAGGCGCGACAGTCTGAGCTATGAAAAAGCCTTTGATTTTGTTGCAGAAAACACCGGAGTTTTCGATATTGAGGAAGGCGAGTTTTACGCCGATATTTTCAACTATGATATTTATCTTTCCGGTGTCCGCTCCACGCTCTGGATCTTGCCAACATCCTATTACGGCGGAACTTCATCCTCCGCTGTGAATTTAAGTTGCGGCGGTCAGTCTCTCCGCGATAACTATTATACCCGTGTTTCAATTGATCCTGCCGCTGCCGTTCAAACCCTTAAAATCAATGTAGCGGTTATTGCGAACGGTAATCTTTATTCAAATGTTTATTATATAACCGTTCATCAGGATCCGGAATTTAATCCCGGCAACAGCGATAATTCCGCGCAGGAAAACGAAGGCGTAACCGACATTCTCAGTTCCGGCTCTATTATTTCATCTATCCTTGATTCAGCCGGAGTAAACTCAGGTGTATCGGATGCCGCTTCTGATCTTTTCGGAGCTGTTTCGGATTCCGTTAAAAACGCCCTTTCGTTTATTTCGCCCACCTTTGGCACAGGCGCAAAACCCGAAGATAAAAACGATTCTGAGAATAGCGCTCCTGCCGATCCCGCGAGATTTATAACCATCCTTGACAGAATAGGTTCATCGGTTGACTTTTCAATAGACGGCATAAACGGACTGTCTCTTACCGATAAATTTACTGCCGGTTCCTTTGATTTTGATTTTATCTCATTTAATTGATATGCTCAGTTTGTATTCGGAGGGAAGAGAAAATGAATGAAAAAATACTCGTTGTTGACGATGACGTTAATATCTGTGAGCTTTTAAGACTTTATCTTACAAAAGAAGGATTTATACCCGTTATTCTTAACGACGGTATAGCGGCTGTTGAGGCTGTTGAAGTGCAAAAGCCCGCTCTTGTTTTGCTTGACGTTATGCTTCCAAAGCTTGACGGTTGGCAGGTCTGCCGCAAAATAAGGCAAAACAGCGATATCCCGATAATTATGATATCCGCAAAAGGCGAAACCTTTGATAAAATTCTCGGACTTGAACTTGGCGCCGATGATTATATAGTTAAGCCCTTTGAAGCAAAAGAGGTCGTTGCCAGGATCAAAGCCGTTCTCAGACGCAGCGTTGCTCCCGTGGCTGAGCAGCCCAAGGAAGTCAGCTATGATAAACTTTCTATCAATATAACTAATTATGAGCTCAGAGTAAATGGCGAGTCCGTTTACGCTCCGCCAAAGGAGCTTGAGCTTTTGTTCCATCTCGCCAGCAATCCAAACCGTGTGTTTACCAGAGACCAGCTTCTTGATGAGGTATGGGGGTTTGATTACTATGGCGACAGCCGTACCGTTGACGTACATATTAAGCGCTTGAGAGAAAAGCTCGAGGGCGTTTCCGATAGATGGGAGCTTAAAACCGTTTGGTCGGTTGGTTATAAATTTGAAACAAAGGATATGTGACGGAATCCGTTTAGGTGAAATATTTTGGATATAATAAAGAAACGTAAGCCAGGAAGCATGTTCAGAAGATTTTTTAGCATTACAACTATAACGGTTGTATTTTGTATGATGGTGGCATGCTTCTCGCTTTTGTTTTTTTTCGTTAACTTCTGGAGAAACGACAGACTCTCCAGACTTTCAGACGACGCTCTGAGCTTATCCCGGAGCGTTTTATCTATTTATGATATAAACGGAGTTGAAGAAATAACCGAGGATAATCTTGAACTGATTCAAAGCACTTTTCTGGGTATCGTTGGATATGATGATTCTGAAATTTTTATTGCATCCACCGACGGAAAAATAATTATGTGCAAAGAAATGGCGCAAACAGGCTCTTGCCTGGTTCATGGGAATGTTCATTTTCCTATGGAACTTCTTGTTCAAACCGAAAATGTTTATCCTGTTACTTTTTCCGAGCAGGTTGATTTTGATTTTTCTGATGAGAGCGTGTTTTTATCCGCTCTCTCTCTTCATTTTTCCGGCAATAGATATTATATTATCGCTATGCAGGATGTAAGCTCCGCCTATCTGCCTTACACAACCGAGTTTTTTAGAATGTTCTTTTTAACATCTCTGATTGCTGTTTTTGTTGCTTTTATCGCCGCGCTGATTTCATCATACAGAATGGTACGTCCTCTGAAAAAAATGACAGCTGCAACAAAGCAGTATGCCGAGGGCGATTTTTCTGAGAGAATAAACCGGGCGGACACCTATAGCGAGCTTGCGGAGCTTGGAGCGGCATTTAACAGTATGGCCGAAAACCTTGAACGTATAGACCAATCAAGAAGTATGTTTGTTTCAAATACATCGCACGAACTTAAAACCCCGATGACGATAATAAGCGGGTTTATTGACGGTATACTTGACGGAACAATACCTGCTGAGGATGAAGAGAAATATCTGAGAATAGTATCCGAAGAAACAAAACGTCTGTCTCGCCTTGTTGTTGCTATGCTCAATATTTCAAAAATCGAGGCAGGCAAGCTGGAACTTTCGGTTTCGGACGTTAATATCGGCAGGCTTATTTTAACAACATTCCTCGGCTTTGAAAAGAAACTGAGCGAAAAGCAGATTGAAATTTTAGGGATTGAAAGCCTCGGGAAAGTTTATGTTTCTGCGGATGAAACTCTTCTCAGTCAGATTTTTTTCAATCTTGTTGATAACGCCGTAAAGTTTACCCCTGAATACGGAATTATTACCGTGCATGTTTATGAGGAGAAAAAAAATGCGGTCATAAAAATTAAAAATACCGGAAGAGGTATTCCGGAGGATGAGCTTGAATTTGTGTTTGACCGTTTTTATAAAGTCGATAAATCCCGCGGACTGGATGCAAAGGGATTCGGACTTGGGCTTTATATTGTTAAAAGTATAATAGAACTTCATCACGGAACAATAAAAGTTGACAGTACGCTAAACGAATACACAGAATTTTCCGTAACTCTTCCTCTTAAGAGCAGTGCAGAAGAAAACTGATTATTTTGTATATATATTTTAATTTTATTTTAAAGTTTTAATCATATTATATTTTTGGAAATTAAAGTAACGAAAGGAAACATATGATATGAACGACGATCTGAACAACATCTTTAACGGCTCAAATCAAGAAGAAACCGAGCCATCCGAGGAGCCAAAAGAGGAAACTGAGGCTTATGAAACCGCAGATGAGGCGGAAAATTCCGATAATGAAGAAAACAGAAGTGAAGCACCTGTTTATGAAAGCAGACCTCCTGTAACAGAGGGAGAATACCGTTATTCCGGAGATCAGCTTTATTCAGAGCAGCCCGGGGCGCCTGAACAGCATACAATTCCCAATAATAACCCGTATCGCAATAACCCTTATCAGCAGCAAAACAGCTCTTATCCATATGGAACCGACAGCTATTATTCATATGAGGCTAATAATTCCGGACAGCAAAACCGCAATCCATATTCCGCGAATTCGCAGTCCTATTCTGATAATTCACAGCAATATTCCGGTAATTCACAGCAATATTCCGGTAATTCGCAGCAATCAAACCGTAATCCTTATTCTCAAAATAATTATCCCTATCAGGGGCAAAGAAACAACTATGCCTATCCTGAATATCCGGAAAAAAAGAAAAACGGCGGAAAAATATTTATCGGAGTCCTCGCTGCTATTTTAGTTGTTGTTCTTGCAAGCGTTGTTGCAATGACTGTAAGAGATTCAAGAAATACAACCCTCCCGGGGAACTCTTCCAATCCGCCTCAGCAGGGAGAACTGATAGATAATGTTGACGAGGCAGTAACCTCTTCAAGTCCTATTGCTGATACATCTGTAAGCGAGGACGGTATTCTGACTCCAACTCAGATATATAAAAAGGTTCTTCCTTCATCGGTTGGCGTTCTTGTTTATTCAAATTCATCGAGAGCTCTCGCCTCCGAAGGTTCGGGCGTTATCATTTCTGAGGATAACGACGGCAAATATACCTATATCCTAACCTGCGCCCATGTTATTTCCGGAACAGGTCAGAATATAATGGTACAGCTTTTTAATGAAAAAGAATACAGAGCAACAATAGTGGGCTATGATTCAAGAACAGATATAGGCGTTATCAGAATTGAGGCACACGGGCTTCAAAAGCTTGAAATAGGCGATTCCGGAAGCTTGAGCGTTGGAGAAACTATCTATGCAATAGGTAATCCCGGAGGAACTGAATTTGCAAACACATTTACAAACGGTATGGTTACAGCTCTCGACAGACCCGTTGCCTCCTCATCAACCGGTTATACAATGGAATGCATTCAGCATAATGCCGCGATAAATCCCGGCAATTCAGGCGGAGCTTTAATAAATCAATACGGTCAGCTTATCGGAATAAACTCAATGAAGATAGTTTCAGCAGAGTATGAAGGAATGGGCTTTGCTGTTCCGTCCTCGGTCTTTGTTGAAGTTATGAATGACTTGGTTGTAAACGGGTATGTAACAAACAGACCCAAGATAGGCATTTCTTACGTAAAGGCTTCCGCCGAGCAGGCTTATGCTATGTTTGTTGCAATAAAGGGACTTCCCGGAGGTTCAATAGTTATTGCAAGCGTTTCTGAGGACAGCGATTTTTACGGCAAGCTTCAAGTCGGCGATCTTGTTACCTCAATGAACGGAAAAGAGCTTGATTCCTCTGCCGATCTCGCAGCTGCAATTGAGGGAATGAAGGTAGGAGACCGTATAACCCTTGAGGTAGTCCGTATAAACAGAGATTATTCATATGAAGAATATACCGTTAGCGGCGTTCTTGTTGAGGACAAGGAGACTGTTCAGGAAGAGGAAGAGAGCAGCACCTCGATTTTTGACAATTATTTCGGCGATTCCTACGGCAGCTCCGGCGGCTCATATGGCGACTATTTTGACGATTTCTTCGGCGGATTCTTCGGCAATCCTTAAGTGATTTATTAAAAAAATCCCGCGGATTTTTTTCCGCGGGATTTATTTTATGTGCAAAGTCCTAAAAACAGTACTCAAAAACGTAAAAAAGTGAACATTTGTGTTGACAATAGCAGAAAAATGGTGTAATATATAGATGAAATAAAAAACAGATGTTCTATAGGAGGAAATTGATATGAGTACCGGTTTCGGATTGCTGATATTAGCTCAGCTTGCCCTCGCAATATTTATCATTTGGGGATATATGCACGAAGAACGCTTTGTTGCGTTTGAAAATAAAATTATTTCAAAGCTGGTTTCAAAAAGCGCCCGCAAAAAGCTGCGCCTTATTATAGGCGGAAAACAAAAAAGGGAAAAAGACGCAGCTTAAGAGATCTTTTATTTTATCAGCTTAAACCATACCCGCATGTCGCTTTCGCCTCTGTTTGCAAAGCCGAAATAGGGAATAAGCTTAAGAGTTCCGGGTTTAGTTTTAACATTTTTAAGCGGCAAATAAAGGGCTTTAATGCTTTCTTCATCCGTAAGGCTTATTTCGCATCTCAGAGTGTTTGAATAAAACGATTCGCTGTATTCAGCTTTTATTTCGGTGCTTTGATTTATTTTTGCGTCCCAGAGGTCAAAATCATTGTCAATCCCTTCGGCGCAGTATAATATCGGCCCCATCATAACAGCAGCAGCTCCTGCGTCTGCTCTTACCTTTGGCGACGCGGCAATAAGGACGGGACGTATTTCAAGCTCAAGCGATATTTCAAACATATCAGAATTTATTTCAATTTCCGCATAGCCATTATACATATTATATCCGGCATTTATCTTAAAGCTCTCACACCACGAGGGTATTCTGAGATAAAGCCGTTTATTTTTTGCGTTTGCAACTGTAATTTTTATCTTGCCGTCTGCGGGGTACTCTGTTTCGGTGTCTATCTGAGAGCCGTCAAAAACAGCAGTGCTTCCTATGTACTGATGAACAAATATCCTGTTATCGTCATAAGAATATATGTATTCGCCGATATTGGCAATGAGGCGGGTTACGTTGGGCGGACAGCAGGAGCAGTCAAAAACCTCAAGCCTTTGGGTTATGGGGAGACGGTCTGAGTGATTCACGCTCGTGTGTCTGCGGCGATCCGATAGATTTATTTCAAGCGGATTTTCATAGAAAAAGCTCTTTCCGTCAAGAGAAATGCCGGAAATTATGCCGTTATATATCTGTCGTTCAACCATATCGGCATATTTTGAATTTATGTCCAAATCCTTTAAGCGGTTTGAAAACATTGCAAGGGATATGGATGCGCACGTTTCGGCATATGCTGAGTCGTTTGGAAGATCATAGGGAATTGTAAAGGCTTCCCCGTGGTGAGTTGAGCCTATGCCGCCGCTTATATACATTTTTTTGTTTGCCATATCGTCAAACAGAGCTTTGCAGGCTTCAAACATTTTTTCATCTTCAGCGTTTCTTGCTTCATCTGCCATACCGGCATAAAGGTAATTCGCCCTTACGCAATGTCCGAGAGCCTCAAACTGTTCTCTTACGGGTTTATGGGACTGGTTGTAAGCTTCATTGTCCCAGCCATAAACTCCATCGCCCTCTTTGCCTCTCTCATTGAGGAAAAATTCGGCGAGCTTAATATACTTCTCATCGGGTCTAACTTCATATAGCCTGTAAAGCGCAAGCTCTATCTCTTCGTGTCCGGGAGTGCTGAAAGCGCTTGACATTTCCTCTGTAAACACCTTAATAACGTGGTCTATGAATTTATCGAGAATATTTATAAAACGATCCTTGCCGGTGGCATTATAGTAAGCAACAGCCGCTTCAATCAGATGTCCAAGACAGTATAGCTCGTGATGGCTTCGATCCTTAAAGCGGTTATCAGGTTCTACAACGGTGTGATATATGTTAAAGTAGCCATTTTCGTCCTGATGCTCTTCAATCTTATTTATAATTTCTTCAATTTTGCTTTGCAGCTCTGCGTTTGGCGTTTTTTCAATTATGAAAGAGGCGCTCTCTATCCATTTTGCAATATCGGAATCCCAAAAAAAGTGGGGCTTTATTTCGCCGTTTTCGGGTGTGTAGCCGAAGTCAAAAGCTTTAAATCGTCCTGTATCCTCAAAACGATCTCTGACGGCATAAATGGTAATGTCGCGGTTTATTTTCTGTCGGTTTGCCCAAAAGCCGTGGGTTATTTCAACATCCTTCAGCTGAATTCTCTTTAATTTTTCCATAGCTGTTTCCTTTCATAAAAAGGGGTTGCGCATTGAGATGCCGCAGCCCCTTAACTTGGTTTATTTAATTTGTGTTATTTTGTTTCCCTTAACAATAAATGCGTGTTCGGCCATATCAATAAGCGGCGCGTCGTTTTTAGGGGAGTCGGTATAAAAGCTGTCGATGTGCGCGTCCGGAAACGCTTCCAAAAAGGCGGGAATTTTGTGCGATCGCATACAAAGTCGCGTTATCTTTCCGGTTTTTGGGTCAAGAAGAGTTCCAATGCAGTGTTTTATTCCGAGCCTTTTGCAAATCTCATTCATACTCGCCTCTGGCGAAGCGGTTACTATGATATCGTCCTCTTTTTGAATCTCTTTATAAAACGGTTTTATGTTTTTTTCGTGCTTATTCCAAAAATCAATAACGTCCGCGTCAAAATCCTCTATGCTCTTAAAATAGTCCTCAATTAAAACTGCATAGTTTTCAATTGCGTATTCAACGCTCATTTTGCCGAGCTTGTATTTTATCAAAACATAAAAAACCTTCGGAATATATTTTATCAGATACGGAGTTTTTTTCAGGTAATAAAAGAAAAAATGCAGAGAGCTTTCTCCGTTATAAATCGTGTTGTCAAAGTCGTATACGTTCATTGAGCTTCTCCCTCAGTAAAGCTATATGCCGAAAGATCAATGGCGATATCTTTATCCTCAACAGTTCCAACGCTTAAAAGCATTACTTCCCAATAGGTTTTCAGCTCGTTATCGGCATTGTAGTCCTCGCATTTAAGCGCAAATCCGAATTCGCTGTCTATCCAGATGTAAACCGTCTCTGTAACCTCGCCGTCTGTATAGGCTCTCTGAATATATTTTTTGCAGCTTCTGCCTGATATTTCCTCATCATTCATATAGAGAACGTTTGCAAGCTTCGGCAGTTCCTCGCTGACGCCGGTAAGCTTCATTAAGGTGCTTGAAATTCCGTCAATGCTTTGGTTTTCAATAACAGAATGAATATATTGCTTTTCAGCGGGGATAACGGTATAGCAGTCAATATCGCCGTCGTTTTCAGTGTAGTAGATAAAATTACCCGAATCGGGATAACTTGCCGAAAACGATGCTTTGCTTTTCATCTCTTTTATTGTAACAGTTTCTTTTGACGCAGCGGCATCAAAATATTTGTATTCTGCTGAATAGTTTTTTTGCCACGATGTGTCAACAATAAAGCTGTTGGTTTTATCGGATGACGGATTGTTTTCTGCGCCGCTGCTGCCCGCATTTGTTAAATCGTCCTGTGAAATATATGAATAGTCCGAGGTTGTGTCGATATCGTTTTTATTCGTGCACGATGAAAACGCAAAAATCATAACAGCGAAAAGAATCATACCGAAAAAAATTAAACTGCGGTTTTTCATATTCTTCTCCATTATATGATCCTTATTGCAAGAACGCCGTCAATGGATTTTAATTCCTCCAGCGTGTCATCGGTTATATCGGTGTCGGTGTCAAAAATGCAATATCCGGTATCCTTTTTTATAGCTGATGTCTTATTTGTTATCTCCATTCCCGACTCTGCAAGGCATTTTTCTATCTCGCTTGCTTTATCGCCCTTTGTTATCGCGGTTATGCGGATCCTTGCGCTTTTTTGAAGGCTCAGCTCCGGAAGATTAACGGAATTTTTAACGTTGCCGTTTGTAAGATAGTCTCCGAGCTGTTTAACAGCCATAACTGCGCAGTTTTCCTCCGCCTCGGGAGTTGAAGCTCCGAGATGAGGAAGAGCCGTAACGCCGTTGGACTTGAGCTGCTCGTCGGTGGGGAAGTCGGTTGCGTAGGCGGCGCATTTTCCCGAAGAAAGAGCCGAAAGAATATCAGTATTGTCAACAAGTTCCGCTCGGGAAAAGTTGAGTATTCTGACGCCGTCCTTTGCCTTTTCAAGATTTGCCGCGTTTATAACGCCTCTTGTTGAGTCCGTCAGGGGGGCGTGCAGCGTTATATAGTCAGATGATGAGAAAATATTGTCAAGAGCAGTTGTGACGGCAATTTCGGGACATAAGCCTTCTTTTGCGGCGGGGGAGATGAAGGGATCATATCCGATAACATTCATTCCCAGTGCTTTTGCGGCGTTTGCAACTAAAACTCCTATTGCTCCAAGACCAATAATGCCTAAGGTTTTTCCCATTATTTCAGGACCGGCAAATGCGGATTTGCCTTTTTCAACCTTTTTTGAGACATCAGCGCCTTCGCCTTTTAGCGATTCGCACCATTTTGCGCCGTCAACTATTTTGCGGGAAACAAGAAACAGCGAGCATATAACAAGCTCCTTAACGGCATTTGCGTTTGCTCCGGGAGTGTTGAAAACGCAGATTCCGTTTTCGGTGCATTTTTCTATCGGAATATTGTTTACTCCCGCGCCGGCTCTTGCAACGGCAAGAAGGTTTGCGGGCAGCTCCATATCGTGCATAGAAGCCGAACGGACTATAACAGCATCGGGATTTTCGGCAGTTTCCGAGCAGACAAACTTTTCGGGGTCAAAGTTTGAAAGTCCGCTTTTTGAAATTTTGTTTAATGTTAAAATGTTATACATATTTCCTGCCTCTGAAATTAAGCGTTATTTTTTTCAAAATCAGCTAAAAATTCAACCAGCTTTTCAACGCCCTCAACCGGCATGGCGTTATAAATGGATGCGCGAAGTCCGCCAATCGAGCGGTGTCCTTTGAGGTTGATAAGCCCGTGTTCCTTAGCCTCCTTAACGCATTTCGCGTCAAGCTCGTCGTTGCCTGTAACAAAGGTTACGTTCATAAGAGAACGATCCTCGGGATTTACGGTATTCTTGAACATTTTTGAGCTATCAAGAAAATCATAGAGTATCTTTGCCTTTTTTTCGTTGATTGCCTTTATTCCCTCAAGACCGCCTTTGCTCTTTATCCATTCCAAAACGAGTTTGCACATATAAATGGTGTAACATGGGGGAGTGTTATAAAGAGAATCTGCGTCCGCCTGAATTTTATAGTTCAGCATTGTCGGAGTTATGTCGCGGGCGTTTCCGAGCATATCCTCGCGGATTATCGCAACAACAAGCCCTGCCGGAGCAATGTTCTTTTGCGCACCGCCGTATACCATGGCGAATTTAGTTACATCTAAAGGCTCTGAGAGGAAGCAGGATGAAACGTCGGCTATAAGCGGGATATCACCCGTGTCGGGGATATAAGGGAATTTGGTGCCGTAGATGGTGTTGTTCATACACATATAAACATAGTCGGCTTCAGGATCAAAATCTTCTTTGCCTAGCTTTGGAATGTATGAAAAAATCTTGTCCTCGGATGAAGCCACCTTTCTTGCCGCGCCGTATTTTTGCGCCTCCTGCCAGGCCTTTTTCGCCCAAACTCCGGTAACGATATAGTCGGCTTTGCCGCTCTTGTTCATAAAGTTCAGCGGTATTGCAGCAAAATGCGTTGAGGCTCCTCCCTGAAGAAAGAGAACCTTATAGTTGTCGGGGATGTTCATAAGCTCTCTGAAAAGCTTTTCGGCATCCTTGATGATTTTATCGTATTCTTTTGAGCGGTGTGACATCTCAGCAACGCTCTGACCGCTTCCTTCATAGTCCAGCATTTCTTCCTGAGCTCTTTTTAGAACTTCAAGCGGAAGCATTGAAGGACCTGCGGAAAAATTATAAACTCTTGCCATAAATATTTTTCTCCTTTGTGTCTGATTATATTATCAGTGTTCTTCCCAGCCCTTTGCGCGCTCAACAGCCCGTTTCCAGCCGGAATAAAGATAATCTCTCTCTTCTTTTGTTATCTGAGGCTCGAAAACTCTCGAAACCTCTCTTATAGCTTCTATCTCTTCAATTCCCGTCCAGAAACCTACTGCAAGTCCGGCAAGATACGCGGCTCCGAGGGCAGTTGTTTCAACACACTTCGGACGGTTTACCGCGGTTCCTATCATATTTGCCTGAATCTGCAT
>JAFLUL010000150.1 GCA_022508845.1 Oscillospiraceae bacterium
CTCATAATCTTAATATAGATTTTAATGCTTTATATGAGGACAAAACCGAAAAAAGAGAAGAAATATTAAAAGAGCTGCTCGGTTCAATCGGAGAACATAGCTTTATTCAGGGGCCGATAACCTTTCACTACGGAAAGCACACATTTATCGGTCACCACACTTTTATCAACTTTAATATCACCGTTCAGGATGACGCCATAGTCAAGATAGGAAATCACTGTGATTTCGGTCCTAATGTTACCATAGTAACTCCGATGCATCCGATGGTTTCATCTGAGAGAAAAGAACTTTTAACTCCCGAAGGGGTTAAACGCCGTCTATGTTATGCTCTTCCTGTTACAATCGGAAACGGATGCTGGCTTTGTGCCAACGTAACTGTTCTTCCCGGGGTTACAATAGGCGACAACTGTGTTATAGGTGCGGGAAGCGTTGTAACGGAAAGTATTCCGGCAAATTCTTTTGCAGCAGGTGTACCGTGTAGGGTCATAAGAGAAATAACAAACGCCGATTCTATGGTAAATAAGCCCGAATTTTTAGGCGATTGCGAGGTTCTTAACTTAAATGAGTGAAAAAGTTATTTTAACAAATATGTGTATGGTTTATGACGGCAACGGAAATATTCTCGTGCAGGATAGGGTGGATAGCTCTTGGCCTGGCGTCTCTTTCCCCGGAGGTCATATTGAACCCGGCGAATCATTTACTCTCTCGGTTATAAGAGAAATAAAAGAAGAAACCGGTCTTACCGTTTCTTCGCCGATGCTCTGCGGAATAAAACAATGGACTAATGAAAAAAACGAGCGCTACATAGTTCTTTTTTACAAAACTGATAAATTTTCGGGAGAGCTGCGTTCCTCGGATGAGGGGCAGGTTTTTTGGATAAAATCAGATGAGCTTTTTAATTATAAGCTTTCAAAAGATTTTGAGGATATGTATCGCATTTTTGAAAACGACATTCTTCAGGAATTTTTCTGGACTCAGGAAAACGGAGAATGGAGAAAATATATATACTAACTGAAAGAGGAGATATTTATGGCAAGTTTAGCAGGCAGAATTTTTTCGGAAATTGCAAGAGCGGCAGGCAATGTAAATCCTGAGATCGTTGAAAAAAAGAAAAAGGATATAGTTAAGGATCTTCGCAGTATGGAGGTTCTTTTTCGGCGTTACCGCGCTCCGAGAGGCCATAGCTATAAAAAAATCAATGTTGACGGAATCGAAACCGAATTATTCAGCAAAAAAAAGAACCCGAGCGATAAGGTTGTGCTTGTAATTCACGGAGGCGCTTATATCTCGCGTATGATGTTCTATTATCGCCTTGTCAATAAGCGCTATTCAAAGGCCGCTTCCGGCGGAACTGTTATACACTACGAATACCGCTGCGCTCCCGAGCATCTCTATCCCGCAGCTCTTGAAGATACTATGAAAATTTGGAACTGGCTTCTTTCGCAGGGCTACACCGAAGACAATATTATAACTGTTGGCGACAGCGCAGGAGGACATCTGAGTCTTAATCTCTTTATGAAACTGCACGACACAGGCAGAAAACAGCCAAAGGCGGCAGTTTTAATGTCACCTTGGCTTGATATGACTGCAAGCGGAAAATCATATGTTGAAAACTACAAAAACGATCCCATTTTCGGCATAAGAGGAAAAACTCCTTCGCCCGACGAGGTTCAAAAGCTCCTTATGAGCAGCGGACTGTATATGTGGCTCGGCGAAAACGACAGAAAAGACCCTTATATTTCTCCCGTCTACGCTGAATTTGACAATACATACCCTCCCATTTACGTTACAGCCGGCGGATATGAAATGCTTCTCAGCGATTCCGAAACTATCGTTGAAAAATTCAAAAAAGCAGGAGTTCCGGCAAAACTTACAGTAACGCCGGGAATGTTTCACGTTTTTAATCTGTATGAGATATTTCCGGAATCCCAAAGAGCAATAAAAGATGCCTGCAAGTTTATAAAAGAAACCTTTAGTAAGTAAGAAAGCGGCTGCGCCGCACGCCTGCGGCGTGTCCGCTTTCGATTACGCCATCG
>JAFLUL010000151.1 GCA_022508845.1 Oscillospiraceae bacterium
GATTTTTCCCGAAAACTCCTTCTGGTTTACGACGTTATTATGCAATGTGATCTGAATATCGTCGGTCGTATCAAATGAGTTCAGCAGATCGCCATACGCGAGAAAAATGCGCTCCTGTTCCGACCCGTCAGCCGCATCGTATGTTACGTCAGTAAAGGCGTATGTCACGGAATAATGGTTTTTGGCTACCTCGAAAATGTATTTCCCGTGAACGTGTTCATAGGGAATAGTGTCCTGCACTGTTCGCGCTACCTTTCTGACCTCGCCCTTTTCCTTAACCTTTTTGGGCTTTTTCTGTTTTGCTATACGCGCCTTGTCCAAGTCCTTTGCGGAGTTTTCCGCGATGGGCTTCTTTTTGGAAGAAAAACTCAATGCTTAACACCGTCCTTTCTTTTGGCTAATTTTTTACTGTACTTTATCTCGGCAAGCTGATGTGCTATCTTATCTTTGATAATTTCCTCGCGGCAATCCCAGAAAACGGGCAATTCCTCATAAGTGCGCTTTTGCGGCTCCTGCCATTTTTGCCTGTACAAAAGCACCAGAAATTTCTCAAAGTGCATACCGTCATATTTGAAAAAGCCGAAAGCAAAAATAGGGGCGGCTATCAGCATAATAAGCCACCCCACAACATCTTCGCCAATAAAATCCTTTCCGAAAATAAATAACGGCACGCAGACCGCCAGAGCCGCCACCGCCGAAACAAACTGCCTGACCGTCAGACCGAAAAGAAATTTTTCCTTATAGTCTGTAATTTCTTTCGGTATCTTAATTTCGATCAACTATCTCACCCCCTGATAAAATATAATAAAGCTACATAGCGCCGCAGATTTTCCTAGACCACGCGCCCGACTGCATAACGCCAACGCCAAGCGTTAGTGTTGTTACAAGTCCCATTATTCCATTCAGGGTAAAATTGTAACTGCCTATATTGCCGCTGATCAGGGCATTATTAACAGCCGAATACGACAAGAACATTATAGCCAAGACAACAGATTGCAGGGAAACCGCCGCGTATGACTTTAAAAAGCCTTTTCCCACGTCCGAAATCCCCTCACAGGCGAATGTTGACAGCGGAACGGGAGCGATCATCGTGTACACGGTCAGCTCAAACAGACGTGCGATCACTATGACATTTGCAAGTATCAGTATTATTTTCATAATAAGACCTTGAATGGTGATTTGCAGATTGAGCAAAAGCGGTTGAAAATTCAGGAAACCCGCGTTCACGTTATTGACTATCAGGGACGCGTCCGACGATGTTACAAAGTATTGCGCTTTGGTCATATCGTCGCCCGTAATAAACGCATACTGTGATATAGTGCCGCCGAGCGCACCGATAAAGCCGTTGAAGCCTTTGTAGAGCATTGTCGTGAACAGTTCGGCGTTATCCACAAACACCTTTGCGACTATCATTTTAATGAACAACATCAGAACATTTTCCCAAGTGACCCACTGTAAATGGAGCGTTTTGGAGAAAAAGTCGATCAGGAAAAACATCACGCAGAGCGTAAGCGCCATACCTTTTATTGCTGCCACCACATTGGGGAGCGATGTCGTTGCGCTTGTAAAAAAACCATCGTTGGTAAGCATTTCGATGATCATTGAATACATTGTATTCAGTTCGAGAATTATGCCCTTGATGTTATCCATACATTGTCCATAGCTCCACATATAACCTCCTTTCCTTTCTGAAAAAAGAAAACGGCGGCTCTGAAAATTGTGCTACATATAGCACAAAGGATTTTTTATAAAACCTCATAAATTGTGCTACATATAGCACAAAGTCCGCTTTATCACGGCGCAGTCCCGCGCCAATTAACGCATACACTCAGCGCCGCCGTTTTCAAAACAAATCAACAGAACTTAGCAAGGAGCCTGCTTCGCATTAATTTTCATCTTATGCGAACAAGCTATGGCGATTACGCCGTAATGCCGAACAAGTTGAGCGACATCGTAAGCGCAAAGACCACAAAGCCGCTTGCAAGGGTCATAAGACCGCGCGTTTTAGCTTCGGCATCGTCCGCCC
>JAFLUL010000152.1 GCA_022508845.1 Oscillospiraceae bacterium
TTAACTACCGTGTTCGGGATGGGAACGGGTGGGACCTCAATGCTATAGACACCGACTGAATTAGGGCTGTTCCCTAAAGCACAAGTATATTATCACAAATAAATACGCTTGTCAAGCCCTAATTTTAATTTTTTTTGCAATTTTTTTATTTTTTCTTTTTGCCGAATAATCCGCCCTTGTTATCGGAGCCGTTGCCGGTTTTCGAACCGGGGTTTAAGTCCTCTTCAAAGGCTCTCAGCAGTTCTTTTTGTTTTTCGGTGAGCTTTTTTGGCACGGCCACGTTCACCTTGACCAGCTGATCGCCCCTGCCTCTGCCGTTTAATACGGGAATGCCCCTGTCTCTTAGCTTGAAAACAGATCCGGGCTGGGTTCCTGCCGGAACGGTGTATTTTACATCGCCGTCGAGAGTTGGAACGATAATATCGCTTCCGAGCGCTGCCTGAGCAAAGCTTATCTCCGTTTCATACCAAACGTTATAGCCGTCCCGCTCAAAATACGGGTGATTTCTAACGTTTATTCCAACTCTGAGATCGCCCGCGGGGCCTCCGTTTACTCCCTTATTTCCCTGTGAGCGTATGTTTACCGCCTGTCTGTCGTCAATTCCGGCGGGAATGGTTACTTCTATTTTGGTGGGGCGGCGAATTCTTCCTGTACCCTTGCACTTTTGACACGGAGTTGGAATTATTGTGCCCTTGCCGCCGCATCTGGGGCAGGGCTTTTGCACCTGCATAACGCCGAGAATTGAACGCTGCTGGGTCGTTACCTGACCTCTGCCGCCGCAATCCGGGCAGGTTTGGGTTGTTGTTCCCCTTGCGGCTCCTGAGCCTGAACACTCGCTGCAAACCTCGATCCGCTGAACGTCAACCGCTTTTTTGCAGCCCTTTGCCGCCTCTTCAAAGCTTATTGTGAGGTTAGTTTGAATGTCGCTTCCCCTTTGCGGAGCATTGGGGTTGCGGCTGCTGCCGCCGAAGCCGCCTCCGAAGAACGAAGAGAATATATCGCCAACGTCAAAGCCGTCAAAACCGCCGAAGCCGCCGAAGCCTCCTCCTCCGCCTGCGTAGTTCGGATCAACGCCCGCATGGCCGAATTGGTCGTATCGGGCCTTTTTATCCGCATCGGACAAAACTTCATAGGCCTCGTTGCATTCCTTAAACTTTGCCTCGGCTTCCTTATTGCCCGGATTTAAGTCCGGGTGATATTTTTTTGCCATCGAACGGTAGGCCTTTTTTATTTCATCATCGCTCGCGCCCTTCTGAATTCCGAGCACTTCATAATAATCTCGTTTATCTGCCATAGTATCAGCTCATTCTATATTTTAATTAAATGCGGCGCCGCATATTTCAGCGGCGCCTTAAACAGTGCCTGTTTTTTTTATTCGTTTACGTCGGTAAAGGGAGCGTCATAGTAGCCGTCGTTTCCGGCTCCGGGATCGGTGTAGCCGCCGCCGAAGCCCGCGCCGCCTGTGGGATCGCCGGTGAAACCTGCGCCGCCTGTGGGATCTCCCTGAGGAGCGGCCTGTTTATAGAGCTGTTCGGAAATTTCATAGAATATCTTTGTGAGCTCTTCCTGACGGGATTTGATGAGATTTATATCCTCTCCCTTGAGAGCGTCCTTAAGTCCTTCAACAGCAGCGTTTATTCTGCCCTTATCGCCGTCGGAGAGTTTGTCGCCGCTCTCGGATATGAGCTTTTCGCTCTGATAAACCATCTGGTCGGCGTTGTTTCTTATATCGAGATCTTCTTTTCTTCTCTTGTCCTCTTCGGCAAACTGCTCGGCTTCTCTAACAGCCTTATCGATATCTTCCTTGCTCATATTGGAAGATGCAGTTATGGAGATTGCCTGCTCCTTGCCTGTTCCGAGATCCTTTGCGGAAACGTGAACGATGCCGTTTGCGTCTATATCGAAGGTAACCTCTATCTG
>JAFLUL010000153.1 GCA_022508845.1 Oscillospiraceae bacterium
GACCGCTACCGCAACCTCTGCCAAGAAGGAATTATCATCACGCACCGTCGTTTCTACATCCTCGCCAAAGCGATCAATGAGGTCCTTCCTCACGCTGTTGTCACAGCGCAGAGTCACCATACACTCTTCACCATCGTACATCGAGAATACCTGCTTGCAGAACATTTCGATACTGTACTGTTGCGGCTTGTTATAAAAAGCAAGCTCGGTTTCGTATGGATGGTTCATTCGATCCACGCGGAATTTGACTACCTTACTGTGATTTTCCGACCATCCAAAAACGTAATAGGCATCGTTGTTCCATACAAGATCATATGGTGAAAAATGATACTTTTGACCGTTGTGCTTCAGCACCTTCTTCTTTTTCGGAGTGTACTCTATGTACTGAAATATCACAACCTTTTGATTTTGGATTGCATGGTGCAGAAGATCGACCGTGTAATACACACTTTCATTATTAGTTTTGATCTTACCGTCGACATAAAGATTGCGTTTAAGCTGATCCGCTTGATGAGGGCTGCCGAGAGAGGTAAGCCTTTCGATCAGGGATCGACTTTTGGCAGTGGAAATGAATTTTGCCGCCTGTATTGCATCAACAATGGTTTTCAGTTCCGCAAGCTCCAAGCCGCGGTAGCCTACAAAATATTGATTTTGGCGGCTTTTATTGCATATAATATCAAAACCGGATTTCTGCAGCTCGGTTAGATCCGTTGCTACTGTTTTACGGTTACTGTGGATTCCCTTTGATTCAAGGTGTTTCAGAATATCTTTTATGATTGCCGGATGTTCCTCGTCCGTGTTCTCCCACAAGTATCGAAAGATCAATAACGGGCGGTTTTTCTCTGCCATATTACGATTCCTTCATCTCATTTAGTTTTTCCATGAATGACACCAGGTCTTTTGTACTCAGCAATATTATCGAAGATATTGTCCGGTGCGTTTCTGAAGTCAAACAAGTGCTTTTTATATTCTCTCACCCGCCGGGATTTATTACCTGCACCGCACGGTTCGATAGGCAGTCCTTCCGCAATTAAAAGCCGTTCTTGGTGCTCAAGAGTGTATTTATCCGACCTTGAGAACAAATAGCCGTATGGACCTACGACACGCCAATAGGGGATTTCGTTCCCCTCCCCGTCCTGGTACGGCCAAGTTGCAAAGGCAGGCGTTATCCTCTCCAGGTCTAATCTTACTTTTATTGAGGCTTCAATGTCTTCCCATCGGGTAATACAGCCGGGCGGGACAAGCCGAAGCAAAGCAATATAATATCCTACCGGAACTTCTGTCATCGGAATATCAGGAATATATTGGACATTCGGGGCTTCATTATATTCTTTTTTAATTTGAGCAATTGCTTCAGCAACACGCTCAGCGTCATCACTGTTATACGGATATGACGGGGCTTTTCTTCCAGCAATTTTTCCGTTATATACAAGCTGAATCTTTATAACAGTATGTAACGCACCGTCCCAATCTTCCTCGCCAATAGAAACTTTATACTGTGTATTTTCAGGGTGTGGCTTGCTGGCAGAGATCAAGAGGCTTCTTTTGGGATAAAACGTATTCGGCATGATTTGACTGCTCCTATATAACGTTGATACATGTATTATACATTATTCGAAGCAAATTGTCAACAACTTATAGGTTTATGTTAAGTTATAAATTTGTAAAGAGTTATAGGTTGTATGAGTAAATCGAGTCAAGTAAACAGCAACTTGGATAGGGCACTTCTCGCCTAAATTACTTTGTTCAGCAGTACATTTTTAATTGAGGGGATTTATACAAATACTGTACGGTGTATTTCCGGGTCTCCTTATTTTCTGTTTTTTCCTCGTCTGTTCTTGTCCCAAACAGATCGCTTATGGGCATATACGAG
>JAFLUL010000154.1 GCA_022508845.1 Oscillospiraceae bacterium
GACAACATAGACACATTTCGAACAAATATAAAATCTGCTGTAGAAAAGCCGTTGAAAAAACTTGCAAAAAAATATAGCCTTTTTAGGTCTTACAATATTTCAAACCCCAAAATTGATTTTGGTTTTTCTATCAGTAATTTAAAAAAAGCGCTATTTGTTCAATCAGAAAACAAGGAAACATTTGAAAATTATGCTAAAATGCTCAGTGTTCTTGATAAGATTATTGAAAATGCCGTTTTAATTGAAGTCCACGATGATATGTATAAGGGGACGCCAAGAGAGGATAAACAGCTCGACGGGGTTTATGTTTTTTTGAGTGGATTTGAAATCAATGATGAAATTATACCGATTGAACTACTTGTAAAATCATTTGTTGATAAAGAAAACACCCTTTATGTAACTGCAACTTTGGGGAGTATAAAAAAAGAAGAGAACAGTGTCATTGCGGTAGCACCTAAAAAAGAAAGAGGCAGTACCGCTCGGCTGTTCTCCACCTATAGTGTACCTCAAATAATAAAAAATATCAAGCCTCAATTTGGTGAATTTATAAAATATATTCCCGACGGTCTTCTTACAGATGAACAAATTGATGCGAAAATAGCAGCGCTTTTGAAACAGCAGAAAAAAATTGAACAGTTGAAAAAAGGTGTTCGGGGAGGCACAGAGTATTCCCGTGTTCTCAACCAAAACGCGCTTGAATATGTTGACCGACTGAAAAGCGGGAGCAGGCAGCAGTGGGAGAAGATTGATATCCTTACAGGGCTTGCGGAAAATGCACAGGGTCCCGAAATAAGCGATGCTGCACTGAGAAAGATCGCACGAAAATACGATTTTTCAGAGAAGAACAGGGCGGAAATAAGGCAAATGGCCGAGAGGCTTAAGACTGCATCGGGAATGCTTGACACGGCTGCCAATATTGATACGGTTCTCTATGGCTTATATATGATAGCCCGAAATGAATATGAAAACGCAGGGCATTATGAAGATTTTGACGATGTCAGCGCTCGCTTCAGAGAAGAATTCAGAACCAACGGGAAGATGATTTCCGTTTATATGCCGACGGACATATATAATACAGTTGCGGAATATTACGGCGGTCGAGCAGCCTTCAGAAGAGCTATGTTCGGCAAAATGAATGTAACGGACAATACATCGAAAGGCGGAATCGGACTTGATGAGTTTTATGACAGCCTTGTTAAGGGAAATTACGGACTGGAAGAGACAACGGATCCCTCTACTCAGATAAACAATATGCTCGCATTATATAACTCTGACACAAAATACTGGGTTGATGATTCGTATGCTTTTACAATGCAGGGTGAAAGCCTTGAAGAGAGGGCAACGGATACGGCCTTTAATATGCTTGTTGACCTTTTGACAGCCGGCAAGAAGGACAAACAGACGAAGGCAGCTATTGAGCGAATTAACGCGCTGCAGGAGGAAATTAAAACAGCGAGAGCTGAGGGCATACAGAGCATCATTACAATGGCAGATGCAGAATTGCAAAGAAAACTTGATGAGCTTTCAAAGAGCGGGAAAGATACCGTTGCGATTGAGATTGAGAGAGAACGGCTTAAAAATGAAAACCGCATTAAGTGGTGATTGATGTTGGAGGCATACCGCGCGGGGCATTGTTTAACGGATACTATATGAGCTTTTTCCTCTTGTATGTGTCATCTCTGTTGTTGAGGAACCGGAAGAAGGATACTGT
>JAFLUL010000155.1 GCA_022508845.1 Oscillospiraceae bacterium
GGAAGTGATTCGGACAATGTTAAAATTTGACGCGTCAAAGCTGTCTGTTGATAATAAATTCAAAATTATTTGTGTCAGCTGTGTGTTGATGCATCTTACATATCTGATAGAGTTTTTCCTTTTCGGCTTTTATGTAATGGGGTACTTCAATATATTCAGCATAGCGTTTTATGTCATCTGCTCGCTGGATTGTCAGAGGGGAACAGTCGGAAAGCACGCGAATAAATGGATAAACGCGATTTTTGTGGAAATAATAGCTCATGCTTTTTTGTGTACGGTTATTCAGGGGATCGAGATCGGCTTTTTTGTAAATTTTCTTCTGATAATTCCCGTGGCGTCATATTGCCTGTTTTTCTATGAGGACAGAAACAGGTTTTTCAAAAGGCTGATTATGTTTTCGATCATTGCGGCGGCTGTTCTTGCCGTAAGCGTAGTGTTTACATATAATTACGTTTCGGTTTATCATATGCTTGGTGTTCATGAGGTAGACGATTTTGAAACCGGAGTGATGAGAACCGTAAACATTTTCTACGCAATGGCGGCGCTGTGCGCTTTTTCGCTGATGTTTTTCGTGGAAATATTCGCGCTTATCCGACAGCTGAATGAAAAGAACGACGAGCTGATATACATAGCCGAGCATGACTCGCTTACAGGGCTTTTCAACCGCCATGCTTTGTGGAGCTATTTTGACAGTCTCTCGAAAAAAGAGGAGAGCTTCTGCGTTATTTTAGGGGATATAGATGACTTTAAAAAGGTCAATGACACATACGGACACGACTGCGGAGATGTGGTGCTGAAGAGTGTGGCTAAGATAATTCTCGACGAGGTCGGCGAGGGCGATCTGGCGGTTCGCTGGGGCGGAGAAGAAATGCTTATGATCTTACTCGGCGACAGAAACGAGTGCCTGTCTCGCGCTGAAAAAGAAAGAAAACGCATAAACTAACTGAAGATCTTTCATGAGGGTGAAAACGTAAAGGTCAGCATGACGCTCGGGCTGGTAGACCATACCGAGCTTGAACATCACATGGAAACAGGAAAAGCTGTTCATTCCTCTACATATATGGACTCTCTTATCTCGATTGCCGACAAACGTCTTTACGACGGTAAAAACAGCGGTAAAAATAAAGTGGTCGCGTAATTCAGACTGTCGATAAGCCCCCATCTGCTTTGTCAGCCTTGCCACGGCAGGCACAAAGCCTAACCGTAGCAAGCAGGGGTTTGCACAGCAAACTCCGTTCGCTTGCATCTGAGGGCTTCTCAACAGTCTGAATAAACTACTCTACAATATGAAATTGCCATTGTACAAAATTTCTATTGAAAATTGTATAATTTGCCGATTGACTTATACAAGATATTGTGTTATACTTTAAGTGCGCCCAAAATATTGGGAAACTAAAATAACTGTTACCCAAAATATTGAGCGGCAAAATATAACAAAAATTTTGTATAAGGGGAATGAAAAACATGATCGACATTAACGTAATCGGCGGAAAGCTTTCAGAGGCAGAGGTTCAGTACTATATAAGCGAGGCAGAGGAAAAATATCCCGAGAAAAATCTGCGCGCGATAGAGCTTGAGGTTGACGGAAATTATGTAAACGCAAAGTACAGCTT
>JAFLUL010000156.1 GCA_022508845.1 Oscillospiraceae bacterium
TTCATTTTATCAACGACTTCGTCGGGAACTTCGATTTTAAACTCGTCCTCAACGCTCATAACGATATCGATGGAATCAAGGCTGTCCGCTCCGAGGTCTTCAACGAGCAGACTGTCCATAGTGATGGAATCTATATTTTCAATATCAAGCTGCTCTGCTAAAATTTCCTTTACCTTCTCAAATACCATAACTGTCTCTCCTAAAAAATAGTTGTTAATAGTTAACCGATGTGTTATTATCATATTATAAAATTTGACTGAACTTGTCAATAGGTGATTATAATGAATTTATTCGGACTTATAGGATATCCTCTCGGTCATTCCCTTTCCCCTGTTATCCACAGGGAGCTTTTTAAAATAGCCGGAATAGATGGGGAGTATAAGCTTTATGAGCTTGCCCCCGAAAATCTGAGCGAGGGCGTCGCCTCTCTTAAAAACAATTTATGCGGTTTCAACGTAACTATTCCCCATAAAGTGGAGGTTATTCCCTTTCTTGATGAATTAGATGAAAAGGCCGCGCTTTTCGGAGCGGTCAACACCGTTAAAACCGGTGAAAAAACCGTTGGGTATAATACGGATTGCATAGGCTTTCTCCGTTCACTTGAAATGGCGGGGATCGCTCTTGAGGGAAGCGTGCTGGTTTGCGGCTCCGGCGGTGTGGCAAGAATGTTTGCCTTTGAGGCGGCTCTGGCAGGCTGCGATCTGACTATCGCCGTAAGAGACGAGGATATTCCCGCCGCTGATGTTATCAGGGCGGAGATTAAGGACAAACTCAAAAGGGAAGCCCGCGTTTTAAATCTCAGGGATGTTAACAGTGGCTACGATCTTATTATAAACGGAACGCCCGTCGGTATGTATCCCTTCGTTAACGCCTGCGTTCTTCCGAGGGAAATAATTGAAAGATCCCACGCTGTGTTTGATGCGATATACAACCCGGGAGAAACTAAGCTTATTAAGTACGCCAAGGAAGCGGGAATGAAATATTCCAACGGTCTTTCAATGCTTGTGCTTCAGGCTGTTGCCGCCGAGGAAATATGGAATGATATTACTTTTTCGGCAGACGATATCAAGAAAGTAATCAAAACTACCGAAACGGAGCTGGAGAATAAATGAACATAGCACTGTGCGGCTTTATGGGCGCGGGAAAAACCGTGGTGGGCAAAGAGCTTGCCAAGGTTATGGGCAGGAAATTCGTTGACACCGATGAAATGATAGAAGCGCAAACCGGCGTATCGATCCCCGCGATTTTTGCCGCGAGAGGCGAGGAGCATTTCCGCGACCTTGAATTTGAGATATGCCAAAAGGCGGCGGAGCTGAAGAATGCGGTTATTTCCACCGGCGGCGGAGCTTTGACCTTTGAGAGAAACGTTGAAGCTATTAAGAGGGGCGCAAAGGTGGTTTTTCTTGATGCCTCCTTTGAAGTTATCTGCGATAGAGTGGGCGACGCTTCATCACGCCCGCTTTTCAAAAACCGCGAAACCGCGAAAGCACTTTACGATGAAAGGCGCGAAAAATACATTTCCGCGGCGGATTATGTCGTAAACGGAGATATGTCCGC
>JAFLUL010000157.1 GCA_022508845.1 Oscillospiraceae bacterium
TAAACAATAGTGAGTCTATACCGGAAATTGTTGGAAATATCGACAAAAAGGTGATGTATACTTTCGATAACTTTATCGTGGGGCCGTCCAACAATCTGGCGTTTGCCGCGGCTAAGGCCGTTGCAAAAAAACAGCATGAGAAATATAATCCGCTGTTTATTTACGGTGATTCGGGACTCGGAAAAACACATTTGCTCTCGGCTATCAGGTTTGAAATGCAGAACAACTTTCCCGGGATAAATATAATATATATACCATCCGAGACATTTACCAACGAATTTCTTCATTCTATCTCTTCAAACAGTGTCGAGAGCTTCGATGAAAAATACAGGAGCGCCGACGCGCTGCTTATCGATGATATACAGTTTATCGCCGGTAAGGAGCAGACTGAGGAAAAGTTTTTCCATATCTTTAATGAACTGTATAATCAGAATAAGGTGATTGTACTTACGTCCGACCGTCCCGCAAAAGAGATAAAATCTATCTCGGATCGTCTGAGAACGCGCTTCAGCTCCGGGCTTATTGCGGACGTAAAAGCTCCCGAATTTGAAACAAGACTCGCCATAATTCAGCGCAAGGCGGAGCTTCTGCATTTTGAAATTTCCGAGGACGTAATAGATCACATCGCCACTAAGCTTAAGTCCAATATCCGACAGATAGAGGGCGTTGTCACCAAACTCAACGTTTTGTATATGGTGTCACAGGTAAAGCCTACTATCGGCGTGGCAAATAATGTCATAAAAGAAATAGTTACCGATCATCAGCCAATTCCCGTTACTGTGGACAAGATTATAAACGAGGTTGGCAAGATATACAATATAGATCCCGATGAAATGCGTTCTCAGCGCCGGACCGCTAATATCTCCCAGGCAAGAAAGGTGGCAATTTATGTAATTCAGGACGTTACCGGATTGTCGTATGAGGCGATAGGTCAGGAATTCAACGGAAGAGATCACTCCACGGTTGTATATGCCATTAAATCCGTTAAGGAGGAGATGGAACGGGACAGCGGCTTTCGTTCAATTGTTGAGGATATCATTAAGAATATCAAGACCAATCAATAATATAAGTAAGATATCAGAAATAAGAAATAAGAGATATATTACAAATATCCTTATATCTTTATCCTGCTGATTTAACAGGTTTATCAACTTTTTGTCAACTGTTGAATGACGTTGAAAATGTTTTCAATAATGTCAACATTTTTTCAGACGCGGTCTGTTAAAAATTAAGGTGTGGTTTGGCTTTTTATAAAGCCGAAAATTTGGTTTTCCATTTTTTCAACACCCCTTATTATTATGATTAGAATTATATTGTTTTTTTAAAATAAATTTTTGGAATTCTTTAAGATAGGAGAAAAAAATGCAGTTTAAGTGTGGTAAGGACGTTATTCTTAACGCCGTTCTGGCGACAGCAAAAGCCGCTTCCTCTAAGTCCGCCGTCCAGGCGCTTGAGGGACTGCTGCTTGAGCTGGATAACAATATATTGACTATTACGGGATATAATCTCGAGATAGGTATCAGAACAGAAATAGCTGTG
>JAFLUL010000016.1 GCA_022508845.1 Oscillospiraceae bacterium
TGCCGAGCTCCATATATCCAAGCTCTGTCATTAAATAATAGTTGGAGGCGTCTTTGGTAACAACGCTGTTAACAAGGCCTTCTCTTACCGCGAGAATGAGTATCTGGTTGTCGGCTGTTATCTTGATCTCGTTGATTTTGATGTTGAGAACCGGGTCAAGCTCGGTTTCGTTGCTGATGGATATGAGCCTGTCGCCTATAGCCTTGCCCATCGCCTCAAGCTTTGAGGATGAAACGCTGTTGTCGTAGGTGAGAGTTGTGTAGTCGGCTGTAAGAGCAAGCTCTGCTCCCTCAACAAAAACAACATCCGCGCCTGTTTGCTCTTTTACGTAATTTTTAATATAGTAGGGATAGTCGGACGATACAACCGAAGCTGCCGCGCCAAAGCCGACGCAGTGGATAGCCGCCTGACATACCCATATTTCATTTGAATTTTCATCGTAGGGAACAAAGCGGAGACGGTGAATTTCCTCGTCATAAACGATAGGCTCGCGCTTATCGTGAATAAATTCTTCTATATCCGCACTTCCGTAGTAAAGCGAGCCCGCGGTCATATTGCCAACTGCGGTTTCAACGGTTTTGTTTACAACCGCAAAGAGATTCTGCATAAATTTATCGTTTTTACCGCTGAGCGAATTATCTCCGAGGGTGGTTTTCAGGGTGCTGAGAGGATTTTTAACGAGTGCGGGAAGAATGGGTGCGCTGAGGCCGAGAGTGTCTATGCAGGAGTGTTGATGAAGAACGGAAATGTTTATTGATATAATATCGTTAAGCTCCGCAAAGCCCTTAAGGCTCTCTCTTATCTTGAGAACATCGCCTCTTGCTATGCCGTAGCCGTCTATAACAACGTGTACAACCGTTCCGCTCACACCATCGGAAATAGCGTATACATTAACTGTCTGATCGTCAATAAGCTCTGTGGGCGTACGGCCGTTGATAACTTCAAGCGAGCCTGCAACATAGTAAGAGCCGTCAAAAATATCAAGACCGTCTATCAGAGAAGCATCCGCAAAGCCCATGCTCCATTCGGCTTCGGGGTAAACGGTTGTGTCAAACTCATTTTCGCCCATAAATTCGCCGCTGAAGGTGTAGTCGCTGAGACGGGGTATGCTGTCTGTCCAACTGAAGCCCGGTATGAATAAATTAAGCGTTTTGCCGAGCAAACCGATAAGCTTGTCAACAAACTTATAGAAAAAATGTTCAATCTTCTCGCCAAAGGAGTAAACGCTGCCGCTGCTTGTTGCGGCCGCGCTTACGGGTGCAAGAAAACAAACCGCAAGCATTGTTACCGCCAGAATAACGGCGATTATTTTTTTTGCCTTTGTCATTTTTGTTACCTCCAAAAATTTATGATTTTATAATATCATATTATTGTTTATTCTTCAAGAAGAATTTTCCAATAAACTATTTGTTTTCTTTTGTGGGTATAAGTAATGTGCAGCGCGCCGTCTTTATAAACTATCGCGGGGTATGAAAATTCTCCGTTTCCTGCCTCGGGAAGCAAAATTTCGGTAAATTTTTTTCCGTTATCGTTTGAAAACGCAAGGCTGAGCGGATGCCTTACTCCCCAGTTTACGCTTACGGGGTTATAAATAAGCCATATCCTTCCCGCAGAGTCTGTGCAGCAGTCCAGTCCGCTGTTGTTGTTCGGAAGGGATGTTCTGTATGGTTTTTTCCAGGTCGTTCCGCCGTCCGAACTGTCGCTGCGGTAAACCGCGCCCTTATCCGAGCGCATAAAGCAGTGTATCAGGCCGTCTTTATCTTCCCATAAGCTGGGCTGTATAAGATGTACGTTCGCCCCTTTATATTTCGCTCTTTCCATTTCGGGCGTTTTAACCCAGGTCTTTCCGTCGTCATAGGAAATGTCGATAAAGGGGAGCCATTTGTTTTTTTGCTCGGTTGACGCGGGAGCCAAAAGAACTCCTTTGCTTGTTTTTATACACTTGTTTTTAACCGGACCTCTCCCGCCGGAAACATCGCCGGGAACAAGCTCCTTTGGCGCGCTCCAGGTTTTTCCGCCGTCATAGCTTTTTATATATTTGGTTATCCAGTCCTCAATTTCTTTTCCTAATTTATAAAAAAGGGTTATACCTCCGTCCTCATTCTGATAGAGAACAGGATTCCAATGGGGAATATCGTTATTTTCGGATACGGCGAAAGGAGCGCTCCAAACGCCGAGGGCGCTTCTTACAGAAACATATATTTCAACGCTTTTATCCTTTTCGCTTTTGCCGCCGAACCAAGCGGCCAAAACAGTTCCGTCTTCAAGCGGCAAAACGGTGCTGGCGTGGCAGCTTTTTGTTACGCTGTCGGCAGGGAAAATATATTCTTTTATTGCGCTTTTGATCATTTTTATCATCTCCCAAGTCATAGTTTACCATAATTTTATAATTTTTCAATAAAATAATCTTGAATTAAATATTAACGTTTGATATAATAAATCAAAATTTTCTAAAAGGGAGATTATTATGAAATCAAACGTGAAAAAACTTTTATCGCTTGTTCTTTCTGCTGTACTGCTTATTTCCGCTTTCGGCTTTGTTTTCGGCTTGGCTGCGGACAGCGTTAGCAGCTCCTACTATCCTTCAATAGTTATTCCCGGAATATTCCAGTCGGACGAGCATCTTTATGACGATGACGGAAACATTATGCTCCGCTCCGACGGTACTCCGTATGAAAAACCCTTTTATATGGATGCAACAAGCGATATTGTAAAGGCCGCCCTTGAAGAAGCCATAATCCCTATAGCCAAGATGCTGCTCTTGCAGGAGGATAAAGAGCAGGCTGCAGCAAAGGCTGTTGCCTCCGTTCTCGGCGAAACAATTGCCGGGAAATTAAAGAGTGACGAAACAGGACATTTTATATATAATGTTCAGCCGGTCAAATACAATACCGCTCTTTCAAACTTATCAGATTACGACAGGGAATACGCTCTCAATCAGATCCCGCTTCGCGATTATGCCTCTGTTGCAGGTCTTGATCATCTTTATTTCTATTCCTATGCCTCTATCGGCAATATCTATGAAAACGCCATGGGGCTTTATGATCTTATTCAGATAGCCAAAAAAGAAACCGGAAGCGATAAGGTAAACCTTGCTCCCATCAGCCAGGGGGGATCGGTTTTCAACGCTCTTATGCAGATATATAAGGACAAAGGTCTGAACCTGGCCGACGATATCCACAGGGTTGCCTTTGTTGTTCCTGCTGCCGACGGCGCAGCTGTTCTCGGCGACATCTATCACTATGGCCTTCTTGACGACGATGACGCTCTTTACGGCTATATGTTCCCCTCACTTCTCGGAAACGACCAGGAGTGGCTCTCTTATCTTATAACCCTCATTCTCAGATATATTCCGAATGCAGATGTTAACAATATTCTTGATATAGCCGTTAAAACTCTTATCGAAGATTATCTTGAGCATTCAACCGCTCTTTGGGGTCTTATTCCCTCAAAAGATTATCCTGATTGCAGAGAAATGTATCTTATGGATGATGATGACGCTGAGATCCGCCGTCAAACAGATTGGTATTATGGCGCTCAGACAAGCTCCCGCCGCAATATTCTTGAGGCTCAGGCAAACGGCGTTGAGTTTTTTGACATTGTTGACTATAACTATTCGCTTTATAATATCTGCGATTCCTGGAATAAGGTAAACGCTGACGGAATTATCCATACCGACTCTGAATCCTTCGGAGCAACTTCTTACGGCGTTGACACTCCTCTCCCGGACGGATATGTTCAGAATAACACCTACTGCACCGACCCCTCTCATAACCATATAGATCCTGCAGGAATACTTGACGCTTCCTCAGGCATACTCTGCGAATCAACCTTCTATTTCTACGGTCAGGACCACGAGGCAACCGCGAGAAACGATGTTATTATCCGTCTTGCCTCCCGCATACTCTGGGACGACAGCTTTAAGAATGTTTATTCCGACCCTGCTTTCCCGCAGTTTAACTATGCGAGAAACTCCAACAGACTTAAAAACCTTTATAACGCCTGGGCGTCATATGACGTTTCCTCTCTCAGCGATGAAATGAAGATAGAGTTTGCCGCCGCAATGGAAGACGCCGCTTTCGCCATTCAGAGCACCGTTATGCCAACCGAGGAATACAACGCTGTTTATGACCGTCTGTATAACGTAACTTATAAAATTCAAAACGGCGCTTCTCCTTCAAACGATACGAGCTTTTTTATAAAAGCGCTTACCAAAATACTCAAATTCTTCAGTGACATTATGCTGAAGCTTTTCGGCGGTAAAGGTTATTCAGATATTTTCTTAAACAGATAATATGGCAGTATGGGTATTTTAAATTCAGATAAAATAAATGAACGCTTCAAGAAAAAAATGGCGTCTCTCACAGTGATCGCTCCTCCTAAGGATGATCCGATAAGTCTTACCGATCCCGATAACATAAGATTCAGTGCGGCTATTTGGAGCGATTTGCATTTTTCTGCAATATACGAGCATAACAGAACGCAGAGCTGCCGCATTTCTTTGGAGGATCTCTCTGCGTCCCAAGTTCAGCTTGACGCCTTGCTTATAGCGGGAGATCTCTGCGAAAACGGCAAAATGGCTGAAAAGGAATATCTGGCCGAGCAGCTTCAGAGTATAAAAACGGTAAAAACCGTTCTGCCGGCTTCCGGTAATCACGATGTAAGGCTCAGGCATATCGAAAATTCAATAAAAAAGTTTTCAGCTTTCTGCAATAAAGTAAACAGCGATCTTTTGCCGGATAAAATGTATTATTCCCGCGAAGTAAACGGGTATAAAATAATTATCCTCGGTACAACAAGATCGGCTTTTGAGGAATCTCATCTTGATGATGAGGAGATGGAGTGGCTTAAAAATGAGCTTCGCTCAGGCACGGCAAACGGTAAGCCTGTTTTTGTTATCGCCCATCAGCCTCTCCAGTTTACTCATAATCTGCCAAACTCCTGGGATACCCCCGGCAATAAGAGAAAGGGCTCAATCGGAAAGCAGTCGGAGCACCTGAAAAATATACTCAACGGATATAAAAACGTTTTCTTCATAACAGGCCATCTCCACAGAGGATTTAATATTAACACCTATGAGGAAATAATGAATTTTCATTCCGTCAACGCTCCCTCAACGGGAGTTTGGAATAAAGACAGCGTTTATTCCGGCGCGGGGCTGGGCTTTATTCTGGAAGTATACGACAGCTTTGTTCTCTTCCGCCCCCGCGATTTTATGAGCGGGAAATTCATCCCGGAATATAATAAAAAATATAGTATTTTGTGAGAAATAAATGAAAACAGTAAAAAAATCAATATCGCTGCTGCTAACAGTAATTCTGGCGTTTCTTTGCTGTGCGCCTTATGCTGCTGCGGCGGAAATCAGGGAAAATCAAACAAGTGAAGAAGAGCAGAGTTCTCAGGCCGAGAGATCCGTGTATACCCGTTACGGCGATGCCGACGCTGACGGTGCCGTAACCGCCGGGGATGCACGCGTCATTCTGAGAATCGCCGTTGGACTTGATAAATCCCCTGACGATCCTGTGTTTTTATACGCCTGTGATGTTGATTATGACGGTAAATTAACCGCCGCGGACGCGCGTATAGTTTTGAGGGCGTCTGTTGAGCTTGAACAGATAGACGATATTTCTGAGCCTCACGAGCATTCGTGGGGCAAATGGGCCGTCCGCAAAAAAGCAAAATGCGATTCAAGCGGCTTAAAAGCCCGCGTTTGCTCGGAAAACAGAATGCACGTGCATTATGAGATTATTCCGCAGACAAACCACAGCCTTGTTAAGGTGAACGATTCACTGATCAAAGACGGCTATATTTATAAAGCTCCGTTTTATAAGTGCAGCGTGTGCGGGAAGCTCTTTACAACCGAAAGCGGAACTACCGAGGTTTCGCCTCAAAAGTATATTCCCGATCCTGTGCCTTTCAGCTCAGAGCTTAAAGCAAAATGCGATTCCATATGTAAACAGTTCAATGCAACCGGACTTCAGATAGCCGTTATCAAGGACGGTTATGTTGCAAATACATATTCTTACGGTACTGCGGATAAGTCAACCGGAAGAAAAGTAAATGAGGACACAAAATACCGCGCAGCCTCTCTTTCAAAAATCGCAACCGCGATCGTTTTTATGGCTCTGTGCGATCAGGGGCTTGTAAGCGAGACTGAGGATATTTCAACTTATTTCGGATATAAATGCTATAATCCGTATTATCCTAATATAACAATAACTCCGCGTATGATATTAACCCACACAGCCACCTTGATCGAAAGCGGCGGTAGAACTCTCACCCCGGGTATGCTTGCCTCAAAGAGCTCATATTACAGAACAAAGCCCGGAACCTATGAGCAGTACAGTAATTTCGGCTATAATGTTTTAGCCTGCATATGTGAAAGAGTTACAAAAAAGCCGCTCAATCAGCTTGCAAAAGAACTTCTTTTTGAGCCTTTGGGAATAGACGCCGCATTTTTGGCTTATACGCTCAAGGATACCTCTAATCTCGGCGGACTTTACGGCCCCGAGGGAAATTTAACTCCTTCCGCTATGCTGAAGACCCGTCCTCTTTCTCTCGGCGTAGGACTAACTCTTGCTGCGGGGAATCTAACTATTTCCGCTAAAGATTATGCTAAAATACTTGCTATGATTATGAATGACGGCGTAACCCCGGAAGGAAAGCGTGTTCTCAGCTCAAAGAGCGTTGAAGCTATGAAAACCGTAAGGATAAACACCGGCGTTTATGGACTTGGATACGCTATGCGCAGGGAGACCACGGTTTTTCCCGGAAAGGTAGTTTATGCACATTCCGGTTCAGCCTACGGTATGTTCGGCGGCTATGTTTTCTGTCCGGACGAAAATGCCGGCGTTGTTGTATTTTCCTCCGGCTGTTCAAGGTCGAGAGTTTCTTCAACCGCACTTTACACTGTCTGCCATCAGCTTATTCAGGCAACTTATCCAAACAAATAATTTTTTCTTCGGAGTGATTTTTTTGAAGAAAACAGCTCTTTTAATTACCCTGCTGATGTGTGTTATGCTCCTTGTTTGCTGTGCGCGCCAGTCTGTTTTGACGTCGGGCGAAAACGGAGAAACAGATATAAACAGTGTGTCCGATAACGCTGAAACCGACATCAGCTCAACTCAGGATGCTCCCGACGGCACATTAACTGACATTGATGCAAGCTCGGACGATGCTGCTTTGATCGACGAGCCGCCTGTAAGTGTTGGGGGAGATCAGCAGGAAATTTGCGATTCGCTGAGCGAAAGCTATTCCGCCTTATGTGTTCAGGCGGCTGTTATAAAAAACGGACGCGTTGATTCGGTTTACAGCTACGGCACCGCCGAAAGATCCACCGGCAGAGAAGTTAACGAGGACACAAAATACCGCGTTGCTTCAATAACAAAGCTTGTTTCCGTTATGGTGTTTTTCTGCCTTAAGCAGGAGGGGCTTGTTGATGAAAACGCCGATATTTCCGTTTATTTTGATTACCCCTGCCATAGTCCGTATTATCCCGATACTGTTATAACTCCGCTTATGATAATGTCGCACACCGCCTCAATGGTTGATGTGGGGCCCATGTATCTCAGCGACGGAACGCTTTCTTCCAAATCGTTTTATATCGGATATGAGCCGGGAACCTTCTATGCTTACAGCAATTCCGGCTTCGCAGTTATCCAGTGCATCTGCGAAAGAGTAACCGGTATGGAGTTTGACGCTATCGCAAAACAATATATATTTGAGCCTCTCGGAATAGACGCCGCTTATATCGCGTCAGGGCTTAAGGATACCTCAAATCTCGGAGAACTCAGAGAATTGACTATTTCCACTATGCTCAGCCGCAAACCCCGGCCGCTCGGAACAGGCCTTAATTTTGCTCAGGGAAATCTCTATTGCTCTGCAAAGGATTATGCAAAAATCCTCTGCCTGCTTATGAACGACGGATTGACCGCCGACGGAACAAGAATACTCTCAACCGAAAGCATAAACACAATGAAAACGGTTCGCATCTCAAATGATTCGTTCGGAGTTGCCCTTGGCATGAGAAAACAGACCAATGTTTTTCAAAACAAAACGGTGTATACTCACACCGGTTCTTCCTACGGACTTTACAGCGCATATCTGTTTTCCCCGGAAGAAAAGAGCGGTGTTGTTGTGATAACTTCGGGCTGTCCGCCTGAAAAAGACGAAACAACTCAGATTTATAGAGCGTGCCTTAACTATATAACGGCTCTCTATCCCGAAAATTAGAAAAAATTTAAAAAATATCTTGATTTAATAAAAGCACTGTGTTATACTTTTGCAGTACTACGCACGCGGGTGGATTATTTTAAGGGTGCGCGCATAATAACGCGTCTTAAAATAAAATGAAATTCGCGGAGGATAAACTAAGGAGGATATAAAAATGTCAGTAGTATCAATGAAACAGCTGCTTGAAGCAGGTGTACACTTCGGTCATCAGACCAGAAGATGGAACCCCAAAATGGCTCCCTATATTTTCACGGAGCGCAACGGAATCTATATCATAGATCTCCAGAAAACTGTTAAAAAGCTCGACGACGCCTATATGTTCGTCCGTGAAGTTGCCGCAAACGGCGGTGAAATTTTCTTCGTAGGAACAAAAAAGCAGGCCATGGATTCCATCAAGGAAGAGGCAGAGCGCTGCGAAATGCCTTATGTTAACGCCAGATGGCTTGGCGGTATGTTAACAAACTTTACAACCATCCGCCGCAGAATTAAGCGTCTTGAACAGCTTAAGGCTATGGAAGAAGACGGAACATTCGATCTTCTCCCCAAAAAGGAAGTAAGCAAATTAAGAGTTGAAAGAGAAAAGCTCGAAAAGTTTATGGGCGGCATCGTTAATATGAAAAAGCAGCCCGAGGCTATGTTCATTGTTGACCCCCGCAAAGAGCGCATTGCCGTTCTTGAGGCCAAAAAGCTCGGTATACCGATCGTTGCCATTGTTGACACAAACTGCGATCCCGACGAAATTGACTATGTTATCCCCGGAAATGACGATGCTATCAGAGCAGTTAAGCTCATCGCCGGCGCAATGGCTGACGCCGTTATCGAAGGCAGACAGGGCGAGCAGAACGCTTCTGTTAATGAAGAAGCTCCCGCTGAGGCAGAGGCCGAGGCAGAAGCTCCCGCAGAGGAAGAAGCCGAATAATTCAGTTAATTTTTATTTGCCCGTACAGCGTGCGGGCATTATTTAGAAGATAACAGGAGGAAAATATTATGAGTTTTACAGCAAAAGACGTACAGGCTCTCAGAGAAAAAACAGGCGTTGGTATGATGGACTGCAAAAAGGCTCTCACTCAGGCTGACGGCGATATGGAAAAGGCAATAGATTTTCTTCGCGAAAGAGGACTTGCGGTAGCCGCTAAAAAAGCTACCCGCGTTGCTGCCGAAGGCGCAGTTATAGCTTATTATGACGAAGCGGCCAAGGTTGGCGTTCTTGTTGAAGTTAACAGTGAAACCGATTTCGTTGCCAAAAATGATAAATTCAAAACTCTTGCACTGAGCGTTGCAAAAACAATAGCAAAAAATAATCCCGCTGATGTTGACACGCTTTACAATATGAACCTTGACGGCTCCGACAGAACCGTTACAGAGAATTTCCAGGATGCTATTCTCGCTATCGGCGAAAATATGAAGATCCGCCGTTTTGAGAGAGTTGAAGGCGTTGTTTCCACTTATATCCACGGCGGCGGTTCCGTTGGCGTTATGGTTTGCCTTGACACCGACGACGCTACTGCGGCAAAAGAGGAATTCCAGACTATGGGCAAGGACGTTGCTATGCAGATCGCTGCTATGTCACCCCTCTATCTCGATCCCGCTTCTGTTCCCGCTGACGTTATTGAGCACGAAAAGGAAATCAACCTTGCTCAGATGAAAGAGGATCCCAAAATGGCAAATAAGCCCGCAGCGGTTCTTGATAAGATCATCGAGGGTAAAATTGATAAGTACTTCAAGGAAGTATGCCTGATGGATCAGGAGTTCGTTAAGAACGGCGATATGGACGTTAAGGGCTATGTTGCAAGCGTTGCAAAAGCATTAGGCGCCGAAATCAAGGTAACAGGCTTCTATCGCTATGCAAAGGGCGAAGGCCTTCAGAAGAAGGAAGACGATTTTGCTGCTGAAATCGCCAGCATGGTAAAATAATCCGATTTATTAAAAAGAAAAGCACTGTCTTTTTCAAGGCAGTGCTTTTTAGATAGATAAAGGCAGGAGAGAAAAATGGAAATTTGGACTGAAATAAAACTGACAGTAAGCGTTCAAAACCTTGACCGCGCCGCGGATATTGTTAATATGACTGTTCCTTACGGCATATATATTGAGGATTATTCCAACCTCGAGCAGGAGGCTCTTGAAATTGCAAATATCGACCTTATTGACGAAGAGCTGCTCAAAAAGGACAGAACAAAGGGAATTATACACATTTATATAACCGGCGATATGAACCCCGCGGAAGCTGTATCATTTATAGAAAACAGATTCACTGCAGAAAAAATATCATATACTCTTGAAACTGCAAACTGCAAAAAAGAGGACTGGGAAAATAACTGGAGGCAGTATTTTAAACCTGCGCCGGTTGGCGAAAAACTGTTTATAAGGCCGGTGTGGATAGACGATTATAACGCGGAAAACAGAAAGGTTATAAATATCGAACCGGGAGCCGCGTTCGGCACAGGCACTCACGAAACAACGCGCCTTTGCCTTTCAGCCCTTGAAAACCACGTAAAACAGGGAAGCTCTATTCTCGACGTTGGCTGCGGAAGCGGTATTCTTGCCGTTGCCGCTTTGCTGCTGGGTGCAAAAAACGCGGTAGGAGTGGATATAGACGAGCTTGCCGTTAAGGCGGCAAAGGAAAACGGCATACTGAACGGATTTTCAGAACCTGAATACAGCGTTATAAAGGGCGATTTAACCGATAAGGTTACGGGAAAATATGATATTGTTACCGCAAATATCGTTGCCGATGCAATTATAGCTCTTACCCCCGGAATAAAAAACTTTCTCTCTCCGGGAGGAGTTTATATAGTTTCGGGTATAATCGACAGCCGCGCATCAGAGGTTATAGCCGCTTTGGAAGCCGGCGGATTTAATATAACCGAAAGATATGAGGACGGCGGTTGGTGCTGTTTTGCGGCAGTTCAGTAAAAAACTGAAATATGCTTGTAATTATTTTCTCAGTATGATAAATTAAAGAAAAACAAACTGAAAGGCGGGTTTTTATGAAAATAACCTTTATGGGTGCGGGAAGCACAGTTTTTGCAAGAAACGTTATAGGCGACTGTATGTGCAGCGAGGCTCTCAGAGACAGCGTTTTTGCGCTCTATGATATTGACGGGGAGAGGCTTGAAGAGAGCAGAACGATTCTTGAAGCAATGAGAGCGGCAAAGGGCGGCTACGGAAAAATTGAGTGTTATGTCGGAGTTGAAAACAGAAAGTCCGCGCTCAGAAATGCCGATTTTGTTGTTAATGCCATTCAGGTCGGCTTATATGACCCGTGTACGATAATCGACTTTGAGGTGCCGAAAAAATATGGTTTAAGGCAAACAATAGGCGACACTCTCGGCATAGGCGGAATTATGAGGGCATTGCGAACAATACCCGTTATGAAGGATTTTGCGGACGATATGGCCGAGGTGTGCCCCGATGCGTTTTTCCTCAATTATACCAATCCTATGGCAATGCTTACAGGCTTTATGCTCAGATACACTCCGATAAAAACAGTTGGTCTTTGCCACAGCGTTCAGTGCTGCAGCCGCGATCTTCTCAGTAAGCTCGGTATGGAGGACAGGCTTGAGGGAAGAAAAGAACTCATAGCCGGAATAAACCATATGGCGTGGCTGCTCCAAATAAAGGATAAAAACGGCGTTGACCTCTATCCCGAAATTAAATCCCGGGTGGATAATTATCTTGCCGACCCTGAGGACAATGATAAGGTCCGTATGGAATATATAAAAAATTTCGGCTATTACTGCACCGAATCAAGCGAGCATAACGCCGAATATAATATGTTCTATATAAAATCAAAATATCCCGAGCTTATAGAGAAATATAATATCCCGCTCGATGAATATCCGCGCAGATGCATAAATCAGATAGAACGCTGGAAAAATGAATATAAAGAGATCCTGGAAACCGGAATCAAGGAACACGAGCGTTCAAATGAATATGCTTCGCATATTATGGAAGCAATTGTTACCTCTGAGCCTTATCAGATAGGCGGAAATGTTCTCAATACGGGAAATCTTATCTCCAATCTTCCTGCCGACGCGTGCGTTGAAGTTCCGTGTCTTGTAAACGGCTACGGTATAAACCCGTGCAGCGTTGGAGCGCTTCCCGTTCAGTGCGCCGCTATGAATATGACAAATATTAATGTTCAGCTCTTAACGATAGAAGCGGCTGTCACTCGCAAAAAAGAGCACATCTATCAGGCGGCTATGCTTGACCCCCACACCGGCAGCGAGCTGGATATAGACACCATTAAAAGAATGGTGGACGACCTCATTGAGGCTCACGGAAGCTATCTTCCTAAATATAATTAAAGATACCTCTGATATTCTCTAACGGCAACAGCGTCGCACCGCTCGTTTTCAGGGTGGCCTGCGTGACCTTTTATCCATTCAAAGGTCACATTGTGAACCGAGAGAAGCGCATCAAATTCCCTCCAGAGATCCGGATTGAGAACAGGGCTGTTATTTGCCTTTTTCCAGCCGCGCTTTTTCCAGTTTTTAAGCCATCCTTCGTTAACCGCGTCGCAAACATATTTTGAATCGGATATCACTGTAACATCGCATTTTCTTTTAAGAGCTTTTAAGCCTTCGATAACTGCGGTCAGCTCCATACGGTTGTTGGTCGTTTCGTTTTCAGAGCCGAAAAGCTCTTTTTCTTTGTTCTTATATCTGAGAATTGCGCACCATCCGCCGGGACCCGGATTTCCCGAGCACGCGCCGTCTGTGTATAAGTAAACTCTGTCCATAAAATCACCGAAAAAAGAATACCACAAAATTTTCTTTTTTTCAATCGTGAATATGACTAAACGCTGAGCATCTGTGAATAATATTTATAAATTATTCAAAGGGTGGAATGAACAGATGAAAGCCGTAGTTATGTGCGGAGGCGCCGGAAGCCGCCTTCGTCCGCTTACAGAGGTAACTCCGAAACCGCTTATAAAGCTTGTAAATATTCCCGTTCTTGAGATTATAATAAACAGGCTGATAAAGGCGGGGATAAGAGATATTTATCTCTCGCTCGGATATAAGGCGCAGGATATTATAGATTTTTGCGAAAACAAAAATTTTGACGCAGATATTCATTACTGTGAAGAGGAACGGCCGCTCGGAACAGCGGGCGGGGTAAAAAACTGTTTGGATAAAACCGATGACACTGTTATTGTGCTCAGCGGAGATAACGTATTTACCGTTGACCTCACTAAAGTTGCCCAGTTCCACAGAGTGTCGGATGCCGACGTAACACTTGTTGCAAAGGAGGTAAACGACCCCAGAGAATACGGCGTTGTGCTAAAAGATAACGAGGGAAATATAACCGGTTTTCAGGAAAAACCGAGCTGGGAAAACGCGGAATCTTTTATCGTAAACACCGGCATATATATATTAAAAGGCGATATGCTCGATATGATACCCTCAGGGAATTTTTATGACTTTGCAAATGATCTCTTTCCTCAGGTTTTATCCTCGCATAAAAAGTTTATGTGCTATAAAACGGAAGATATGTGGGGAGATATAGGGGAGTTTCCCGCTTATTTGGAGCTTACCGCCGATATACTGAGCTTATATACGAACGAATTTGAAATAAAAGGAAAACTCTGCTTAGAGGACTTTACCGATGAACGCGGAAATCAGATAACTGCCCCCTGCCTTATCGGAAATAATGTTACCCTCGGTTCATCAAATAAAATAGGCCCGTACACAGTTATTGACGATAACTGTGTTATAGCCGACGCTGCTGTGATAACAGGAAGCATAATAGGAGAGGGCACAAGCGTTGAAAGCGGAACCGATCTGCTGAACTGCATTATAGACGAGAACGTTAAGATCGGGGCAAACTGCGTTATTGAAAAGAACGCTGTTCTCGGATACGGATGTAAAATCGGCAACTTTACAAGGATGCTTTCGGGCTATAAAATATGGCCGGGGAAAAATATTTCTTCCGAATCTGTTGTTTCCAGAGATATGTTTTATGAAACTCCCGAGAGTATAGAAGCTGATATTTTCGGAGTTTCGGGAAAAATATTCTCTCAGTTGACCTTGTCGGATGCCGTAAAGCTCGGGCAGGCTGTTGCGAGTGTAAAAAATATGAGAAGAATCGGCATAGGAACCGATAACAGCTCTGTTTCGGATATATATAAAACCGTGTGTGCCGGGGCGGTAAGATCCTGCGGCGTTATCTGCTATGACTTTGAAAATGTTTATAAAGCGCAGGGATACTTTTACGGTGCATATTGCTCGCTTGACGCTTTTATCTATATCTCCGCTGCCGATAATACCGTCAATTTTTCGTTTTTCGGAAAAAACGGTATGCCTGTAAACGCAAAAACAGCGCGCGCAATAAACAATAATTTCCGCTTTTCTTCCTTCAATTTCACCGGCGCCTCCGCTTGCGGAGAGCTGTTCAGGATGAATCTTCTTTCAACCGCCTATACTTCAGCCCTTCATAAAACCCTTTCGTGCAGTCTTAATAAAAGAAAAATACGCTTTGAATGTGAAAACCCGGTTTTATCGTCGCTTCTGACTGAGTTTTTCGGCAAGCTCGGCGTTTTGAACGAGGCGGGAGGTCTGCAGTTTCTTATAAACTACAACGGTACGGATATGTATTGTATCGAAAACGAAAAGTTCTATTCGTCAGACAGGCTGAAGGCCGCCCTGAGCGAACTGAGGTTTGCGGAAGGAAAGGATGTTGTAACCGGAGAGGACGTGCCGGAAATCATCTTTTCAAAAGCCGATGAATACGGATGCAAAATTTATTCTCTTGCTGAAAACGCCGAAGGAGGAGAAGTAAGCGAATATCTGTTTATGGAAAATTTATGGAATTTTGACGCTGTTTTCCTGTGCGTAAAGCTTCTCAGTGTTATAACTCAGGCAAATATCAGCGTTTCGGAGCTTATGGAAACCCAGCGGGATTTCACTTTGAGAAAAAAGGTTTTTGAGGTTAATTGTCCTCCCTCGGAGATCAGAACTCTGATAGAAGAAACGGGAGCCGAAAAAAATTCGTCATCCGAGCCGTTTTTTACTCTTACGGGAGCAAAGGGAACGGCAAGAATAAGGCAGCTCGGGAATAAAAACAGAGTAAAGGTAGTTGTTGAGGCGGCGGATATGGAAACGGCAAAAGAGCTGTCGGGTGAAATATCGGCTAAATTAAACGCCGGTAATATTGACAAAAAATCAAAATAATAGTATTATAAATTGAATAATAATTTTTTGATCAAAACCGATATATATAAAACCGCATAAGGAGTAAATATGCAGAATAAAACTGCGAAAACGCAGAAGAAAAACACCAAAACCTCTGCGGAAAACAAAAAGTCCGCAAAAAATTCAAAAACTGCGTCAAAAATTTCAAAACCGCAAAACGATAAAAGAAAAATGCCGGAGCAAAAGCAGTCCTCCGTAGGTCAGAACAGTAAAACCAGAAACGTTAAGCAATCCCGCTCATCGAGAGCAAAAAAAGAAAATCCTGAGATTTTAGCCCGTTCGGCTGCCAGAAGCGTTAGGATAACTTTCCTCGGCGGAATAAACGAGATAGGAAAAAACCTTACTGTTTTTGAATATAACGGAGAAATGATCATTCTCGACTGCGGAATGACGTTTCCTGATGCCGATATGCCGGGTATAGACTATGTTCTTCCCGATTTCGGCTTTATTGAGAGAAATTCCGACAAAATTAAGGCCGTGTTTATAACTCACGGACACGAGGATCATATCGGAGGGCTTCCTTATCTTCTCAAAATCGTTAACGCCCCTGTTTACGCGTCTCAATTAACGGTAGGTCTCATTGAGGGCAAGCTGAAGGAACACAGAATGCTTTCTTCGGCAAAGCTCAAAACCATAAAGCCCGGAGCTGTTACCGAGGCAGGTCCATTTACCGTTGAAGCGATACACGTTAATCATTCCATTCCCGATTCAATGGGATTTGCTATAAAATCACCCGCGGGAGTTATTGTTCACACAGGAGATTTTAAGATCGACAACACCCCCATAGACGGAGGTGTTATCGACCTCGCGAGGTTTGCTTCTCTCGGAAACGAAGGAGTTTTGTGTCTTATGCAGGACTCAACAAACGCCGAGAAAGCAGGCTATACTCCGAGCGAAAAAGAGGTGGGCAAAACTCTTGAGCAGCTTTTTTCAAAGGCGGGAAAAAAGAGAATTATTGTTGCCTCGTTTGCTTCAAACATCCACCGCATTCAGCAGATAGTTGATGCTTCGGTAAAAATGAAGCGCAAAATATTCCTTTCGGGAAGAAGTCTTGAAAATGTTACCGCGGTCAGCCGCGAGCTTGGCTTTTTGAATGTTCCGGACGGAATACTTGTGTCTATTGAAAACCTTAAAAACTACAGAGACGAGGATATTGTTCTTATAACAACCGGAAGCCAGGGCGAACCTATGTCGGCATTAACGCGAATGGCAACCGGCGAACATAAAAAAGTTACAATAGGCGGGAATGATTTTGTTATTATTTCCGCAACTCCCATCCCCGGAAACGAAAAGACGGTCGCAAACACCATAAACGAGCTTATGAAGCTCGGCGCGGAGGTCATTTACGAAAAAAGCCTGGGTATACACGTTTCGGGACACGCCGCGCAGGAGGAGCTTAAGCTGATAATGAATCTCGTTAAGCCGAAGTTCTTTATCCCGGTTCACGGCGAGCAAAAGCATATGCGCCGTCACGCTGAGCTTGCTAAAAGCGTTGGTATTTCTCCTAAAAACATTCTTGTTCCCGAGCTTGGAGAGGTGGTAGAGGTTGGAGAAAACGGCATAAGAGTTGCCGCGCATGTTCCCGCCGGACGGATTTTTGTTGACGGTTCGGGGGTCGGCGACGTTGGAAGCGCTGTGCTCAGAGACAGAAAGAAGCTCTCAACCGACGGCGTTGTTCTTGTAACAGCCGTTTCGGACGCCTACACAGGCGGACTGATGCTGCCGGTTGAAATTCAAACGAAGGGCTTTGTTTTTACCGATAACGCCAATGAGCTGAGTTCATATATTTCGGATGTTTGCGAGGATGTTTTTGACCGTTACAGGCGAGGAGTTGATATGGACGTAAACGCCTTGAAGCAGCGGCTTAAAGACAGCGTTGCAAAGGTGATATTTGACCGTACAAAGAGAACTCCCGTTATTATAGTCAGCGTATTCGCTGTTTAAGGATGTGACCGATTGAATATTCTGCACATTATTAAAAACAACCCATTCTTTTTTATTACACTGCTTGCGGCGGCTTTTTTTGCTGCACTGACCTTTAGATACTCAGCTATCGTAGGTACTGTTGAAGCGGTGTGCTTGTCGGCTGTTGCCGTGATGGCCTGGCGATGGTATTCAAATTCCTTAAAGAGAAGAAAAGAACAGGTAAAAATCCTCAGCGCGTCACTGAGCACCGGAGATAAGGGCTTTGATGAAGCGTCCGCTTTTCCGCTGCCGGTTTTGCTTGTAAACAAAGACGGAGAAATAATTTGGTTTAATTCTCTTTTTGAAAAGCTTCTTGCCGATTTTTCGCTTCTTAAAAATAACAATATCGACAGCGCTATTCCGTTTAGAAAAAGAGCGGAGAGCGAAGAGGAGCTTTCAAGCTTTGAAGCAAAGGGCGATAAGGGAAGTTATACCGTTTATCCAGCGCGCCTTTCCGACGGCAGCTTTGCTCTATATTTTACCGACGATACCTATCTTAAAAATATTCGTAAAAAATATAATATGTCCCGTCCCGCGGTGCTGCTTGTTAACGTTGATTCGCTTGAACAGGCGGAGGATATAATGCCTCACGAGGACTATTATGCTCTCGGCGCGAATATCGACAGGCTTGTAACGAAATGGTTTGTTGAGTATAATTGTGTATTCCGCAGATTTACCGACGGAAGGTTTTTTGCCATAACCGAGTATGTAAATCTTCAGGCTATGATTCAAAATCGCTTCAGTATCATAGATAAAATAAGATCCGAGCATTTTGGCCCTGATGAAGCAGAAATAACGCTGAGCATCGGAGTTGGACATTCGCTTGATTTCAAGGAATGCGAGGATAACGCCAGAGAGGCTCTCGATATGGCCCGAGGCAGAGGCGGAGATCAGGTTGCCGTTAAAACGGACGACGGATATGAATTCTTCGGCGGTATAAGCAGCGGCAAAGAAAAGCGCGGAAAAATAAAATCCAGAGTATTTGCAGCCGCTCTTGATGAATACATTGAAAACAGCAGAGGTGTGCTTGTTATGGGGCATTGCTTCAGCGATTACGACTGCATAGGCGCGGCCGCGGGAGTTGTTGCAATTGCCAGGGCAAAGGGTAAAAACGCCCATATAGTTGTAAATAAGCAAAAAACTATGTCGCAGCCTCTTATAAGTATGCTGGAATCCGGAACGGGAGCCATTAGCTTTATCTCTCCCGAAAAGGCTCTTGATGAAGCTGAAAACAATACTCTGCTTGTTATTGTTGACACTATGAGAGATAAGCTCGTTGAAGAGCCGAAGCTTCTTAATATGGGGCTTAAAACCGTTATTATAGACCACCACCGGCTGGCGGTTGATCATATTGAAGGAAGTACATATGAGCTTCTTGAGCCGCATTCATCTTCTGCCTGCGAGATGGTTACAGAGCTTGTTCAGTATTCTCCCTCAAAACCGAAGCTGACTCAAAATCAGGCTCAGGCTCTGCTTGCCGGCATTATGCTTGACACAAAGGACTTTACCCTTAGAGTTGGAGTGCGCACCTTTGACGCGGCTTCCTTCCTTCGCGCAAATAAGGCGGACACCGTAACCGTGAGAAAGCTTTTCGCGGGAACGGCGGAGGATAATATTCAGGTGAACAATATAGTTAATTCAGCTGTTTATTACGATAGATATGCGGTTGCCGTTTCAAGCGTTACGGGTGCATCTGCAAGGCTTGTTTGCTCAAAGGCGGCGGATGAGCTTCTGAGCATAGAAAATGTTGACGCATCGTTTGTTATATCGTCCTTTGGAGCCGGAGCGATAAATATATCCGCCCGCTCCTTCGGCAGGATAAACGTTCAGCTTATTATGGAAAAGCTCGGCGGCGGAGGCCATCATTCGATGGCAGCGGCGCAGCTTACGGATATTTCAGCGCAGGATGCTTTTGCGCTTCTAAAACAAACTGTGGATGAATATATTAAATCACTTTGATTTCAGGAGGTACGAAAAATGAAGGTCGTATTAAATGTTGACGTAAAAGATTTAGGAAAAAAAGGAGAGCTTGTAAACGTATCCGACGGCTACGGCAAAAACTATCTCATTCCGAGAAAGCTTGCGAAAATTGCCGACGCGGGAGTTATGAACGAGCTTAAAAATAAAGAAGCCGCCGAAAAATACAGGCTTAAAATGGAGAGGGAAGCCGCAGAGAAAAACGCCGCTATCCTTGAAGGCAAAACAATTGCCGTTAAGGCAAAGGCCGGCGCAAACGGCAGACTTTTCGGATCGGTAACTTCAAAAGAGATCGCCGAAAGGATAAAAGAGGAATACGGGGTTGAAATAGACAAAAAGAAGATCGTGTCCGAGGATATAAGACAGTATGGCACTTTCGGTTTTACCGTAAAAATTTATTCCGGAATAAGCGTTCAGATGTTCGTTTTTGTGGGCGAGTGATAACGGAGCTACATAATGGCAAACGAAAGTTTTTCTTCTCAGAGCAAAATATATTCCTTTGAGGCTGAGCAGGCAGTGCTCGGCTCTATTCTCGTTGAACCGAGCAGCTTTTCTGTTGCAGCGGCAAACCTCAGATCGGAGTATTTTTACTATCCTCAGCACAAATCAATTTTCAGCATTATGGAGCAGCTCGACCTTGCAAACGGAACGGTTGATCTTTTGATGGTGCTTGAAGAGCTGAGAAAGCAAAAGGTCTTTTCCGACGATGCCTCGAGCAAGCAGTATCTTGTTCAGCTAACCGATCTGGTCCCGTCCGCCGCGAATATTGAAAACTACTGCAAAATCGTTAAGGATAAATTCTATATAAGAACCCTTGTTAATATTTCAAATGAAATAATTGATATGGCTGAAAACTCCGGGTTGGAAGCCGATGCTATTCTTGATAACGCCGAACAGCGCATTTATGATATAAGGCAGGGAAAAACCGAGGCGGGTCCTTCAAGCCTTGAATCGCTCATAAAATCCGTTTACGATCACCTCAGCAAGCTAAACTCAGAGGATAAAGAACAGTATAAAGGACTTCCCACAGGCTTCCCCGATTTTGACAATATGTGTACGGGGCTTAATAAATCAGACCTTGTTATAGTGGGAGCCCGTCCTGCGATGGGTAAAACGAGCTTTGCGTTGAATATGGCGCGCAACGTTGCGGTGAAAACCCGTAAAAAGGTGCTGTTTTTCTCCCTTGAAATGTCAAAGGAGCAGCTTGCTCAGAGAGTTATTTCAACAGAGGCTCGCATCCCCAGCCAGAAAATGCGAACCGGAGAATTAACGCCAAACGAATGGGACGCGCTTTATTCCGCGTGTGTGTTTTTAACGGACATTCCGCTGTATTTTGACGATACCTCTTCAATAACCGTTCCCGAGATGAAATCAAAGGTAAGGCGGCTTAAAGATACCGGAGCGGTATTTATCGATTATCTTCAGCTTATGCAGTCCGCAAAGCGCACCGAGAGCCGTGTTCAGGAGGTAACGGAGATAACAAGAAGCCTTAAGCTTATGGCAAAGGATCTTATGATCCCGGTTGTTGTTTGCGCCCAGCTTTCAAGAAGCACCGAATCGAGAGGAAATAAATCGCATAAGCCTCAGCTTGCAGATTTGAGAGAATCCGGTTCAATAGAGCAGGACGCGGATATCGTTGTTATGCTTTACAGAGAGGACTATTATCAGAACGGCGAAAAAACCGAGGAAGATGAAGATAATAAAGTAAACGTAAATCTGGCTCAGCTGCTTGTTGAAAAAAACCGACACGGTCCAACCGGTTCCATTAAGCTTGCCTGGAACCCGATGTTCACTTTGTATACTTGTATCGAAAAAAATCAGAATGACGAAGGACAATAAGTTTTTTGAAACCATAAAAAAATATTCAATGCTTTCCCCCGGCGATGATGTTTTGGTGGGGTTTTCCGGCGGAGCTGATTCAACTTGCCTTTTATCGCTGCTGTATGAAAACAGGCTTGCTTTAGGCATAAGCGTCCGGGCTGCGCATATCAATCACGGGCTTAGGGGAGAAGAAGCCGACAGAGATGAGCTTTTTGCCCGAAAATTTTGCGAGGAGCGAAATATTCCAATTTCGGTTTTAAGAGCGGATGTAAATTCCGTGTCAAAGGAAAGGGGAATAAGCACTGAGCTTGCAGGAAGAGAAGTGAGATATGCTTTTTTTAATTCGCTTTCTCCCTCAAAAATCGCAACCGCACACACAGGAAGCGATGCTGCTGAAACGCTGCTTATGAATATATCGAGGGGCGCTTCTCTTAAAGGACTTTGCTCAATTCCTCCCGTGAGAGGAAATGTGATTCGCCCGCTTATAGAATTTACAAGGGAAGAAACCGAGAACTACTGCGCCGAAAACAGCATTCCTTTTGTTACCGACAGTTCAAACGCCGAAAACAGCTATACGAGAAATAAATTCAGAAACAATGTTATTTCTCAGATAAAAAAAATAGAGCCGTCCTTTGAAAATGCAGCTCTCAGATGTATTGACAGCGTTCGCATTGAGAACGATTTTATTGAACAAAATGCAGATAAATATTACCGAGAGCTTTTTGAGGATAACTCTCTTTGTGTATCGGGTTTTTCAGATATCCATAAGGCAATAAGGCTCAGGCTTATCGCTCGGTTTATAGCCGAAAACGCGGGAGCGGATTATGAAATGCGTCATTTAACTCTTCTTGACGATAATATTGCCGTGAGCGGTTTCGCTTTAACTTTACCGGGCGGAAAAACAGTTAAAACAGACGGCAAAAATCTCTTTATCGCTAAAAAATCAGATGGGAAAGTTATTAAAGAAGAAGTCTTTCTGAAAAAGGATGAACTTAATAAAAAGTTAAGCTATAACGGATATAATTTAGAATTAAAATTATCGGACGATGGCTCAAACAAAAGAAATGCTGTTGATTTTTTTAAAATAGATGATATAATAATAATTCGTTCTCGCCGTGAGGGGGATAAGATAACTCTCTCGGGGCGAAAATGTACGAAAACGCTGAAAAAGCTTTTTAATGAGATGAAAATTCCGGTTGAAGAGAGAGATAGAATTCCCGTTGTAGCCGATAAAAACGGAATTATTTTTGTTCCCTTTGCCGGAACGGACGCTCATAGAGCTCCCGGAGCGAAAACCGAAAAATTTTTGATAATAAATGCGGAGATTGGCAAAAATGAATAGTGATATCGAAAGAGTTTTGTATTCTGAGGAATTTCTTCATGATACAGTTAAAAGGCTCGGTGAGCAAATAACGGAGGACTATAAAGGCAAAAAGCTGCTTCTCCTCGGAATCCTCAAAGGCTCTGTTGTTTTTTTAACAGATCTTATGAGATGCATAGACCTTCCGTGCGAAATAGATTTTATGGCGGTATCAACCTACGGCAACGGAGTTAAGTCCTCCGGAACCGTGCGCATCATCAAGGATCTCGACAGGGATATAAGGGACTGCGATGTGCTTATAGTTGAGGATATCCTGGATTCGGGAATGACCCTATCTTACCTTATGGAGCTTTTATACGCCAGAGATCCCGGAAGCATAAAAATATGCACTCTGTTTGATAAGCCCGACAGAAGAAAGGTTGACGTTTTCGCCGATTACAGCGGGCTGTGTGTTCCGGATGAGTTTATCGTAGGCTACGGGCTTGACTACGCCGAAAAATATCGCAATCTTCCGTATGTGGGAATTCTTAAAAGAGAAATATATGAAACAAAGGAGTGAAGTCATTGGAAAATAAAAAATCAAGAAAAATAGGGCAGTTTCTCCCCATAATATTAGTTCCTCTCATTATGATAATGGTTATATCATTTTTTGTGAACTCCCATTCAAACGATAAGGAGCTAACCTATTATGATGTTGTCCAGATGTTTAAAAACGATGAGATAGGTAAATACGAGCTGAATCTCTCAAACGGCGTTCTTACCTATACGCTCAGAAACGAAAAAACAGTCCGCAAATATACCGTTCCGAGCGTGAGCCTTTTTTATGAGGATATTCACGAGTATATTATGAGCTACAACGAAGCTCATCCCGATTCGCCTGTTTTGTTTGACTACGAGGCCGGTTCCTCAAATTCCTGGATACTCAGTCTCTTGCCAACCATCATTCTTATCGGCGTTCTCGCCGTGCTTATGTTTGTTATGACAAGGCGAATGAATCAGAGCATTATGAGCGAATCAAACCGCACTATGAGCTTCGGAAGAGCAAGGGTTCGAAAAAACAATGAGGGCGGCAAAAAGGTGACCTTTGCCGATGTTGCGGGAGCTGATGAGGAAAAGGAAGAGCTGAGTGAAATAGTTGAGTTCCTTAAAAATCCTCAAAAATATACCGATCTCGGCGCGAGAATACCAAAGGGCGTTTTGCTTGTAGGCCCTCCCGGAACAGGTAAAACTCTTCTTGCAAAGGCAGTTGCGGGTGAGGCGAACGCACCGTTCTTATCAATTTCAGGCTCCGATTTCCTTGAGATGTATGTAGGCGTTGGTGCATCGAGAGTTCGTGATTTGTTTGCTCAGGCAAAAAAGAGCGCGCCGTCAATTATATTTATTGATGAAATAGACGCAGTCGGACGCCATAGAGGCGCCGGAATGGGCGGCGGCCATGACGAAAGAGAGCAAACTTTGAATCAGATGCTTGTTGAAATGGACGGTTTCGTTGAAAACGAGGGCGTTATAGTTATCGCTGCAACAAACCGCCCTGATATCCTTGATCCCGCTCTGCTTCGTCCCGGACGCTTTGACCGCCAGATTACTGTAGGCTATCCCGATCTCAAGGGCAGAGAGGAGATACTCAAGGTTCACGCCAAGAATAAATCTCTTGCCCCCGATGTCAGCTTAGAGGAGATAGCTCGTTCAACGGTTGGATTTACGGGAGCCGATCTTGAAAATCTGCTCAATGAGGCCGCGCTTCTCTCGGCAAGAAGAGGAATTAAGGCTGTAACCAGGGCCGAAATAGCTGAGGCAACGGTCAAGGTTCTTGTTGGCACCGAGAAAAAATCGCATAAGATATCCGATAAGGAAAAACGCATTACAGCCTTCCACGAGGCAGGTCATGCTGTTTCAACCTATTTCCTTGAAGGACAGGACCCCGTTCATCAGGTTTCCATTGTTCCGAGAGGTATGGCGGGCGGCTACACAATGAGTATACCGCTCGAGGATAAAATGTACCGCTCCAAAAAGTTTATGGAGGATGATCTTGTAACTCTCCTCGGAGGAAGAGTTGCAGAGAAGATCGTTTTTGATGATATAACAACAGGAGCGTCAAACGATATTCAGCGCGCCTCAGAAATGGCCAGAAATATGGTAACCAAATACGGAATGAGCGAGAATTTGGGCCCCATTTCTTTCGGCTCGGGTAATGATGAGGTGTTCCTCGGCAAGGATTACGGCACTGTTCGCAATTATTCCGAGGAAATAGCCAAGGATATTGACGATGAAGTTAAAAACATCATAACAAACGCGTATAACCGCTGCGAAAAGCTTTTAACAGAGCATAGGGCTGAACTTGACCGCCTTGCCGAATATCTTATAGCCAATGAAAAGATTGACGGCGATGATTTTGCAAAGCTTATGGCGGGTGAAATTATCGGATCGGAAAATATCCCTCAGGAGGTAAGTGAAAATGAAGAAAACGCTTAAATTTTTTTCATTTATAGCCGCGGTTTTAGTGTTGCTGTCCGCGTTAACAGCCTGTTCAAAAGATAAGAATAATAAGGAGAATAATACTGGAGATATGACATACGAAGAAATTTATAAGGCAACTGCCGAACAGTTCAGCGATAACAAAAACCCCGTTGCGATAATCGTTATGGAGAACGGCGACGCCATAGCCTTTGAAATGTATAGTGATAAAGCCCCAAACACGGTTCTTAACTTTATCTCTCTTGCAAACAAAGGTTTTTATGACGGAGTTATCTTCCACAGGGTTATCGGAAACTTTATGATTCAAACCGGCGATCCTCTCGGAACGGGTATGGGCGGCCCCGGTTATATGATCGAAGGCGAATTTTCAAATAATGACTGCGATAACGATATTTCTCACGAGGCCGGAGTTGTTTCAATGGCGCGTCAGGGAAATCCGTATTATCCCGCTCTTGCTTATAACACCGCCGGATCGCAGTTCTTCATCTGCACAGACAGCAATAATGTTAAGCATCTTGACGGCGATTATGCAGCCTTCGGAAAGGTTATTTACGGAATGGACACCGTTTATGCCATCGCCGCCGTTGAAACCGACAGCAAGGACAGACCCTTGTCGGAGCAAAAAATGGCATATGTCCGTGTTGACACCCACGGGGTTCAATATGATGAACCGGAAACTATTGCGGAATAAATCCAAACGGTTTAAAAAGTTTTAAAAAAGTTAACAAAATAATCTTGATTTTTTGGAAAAAATAATATATTATTATAGCGTAATAAAAATTGGAGGTAAATAAAAATGTCAAAAGTTGTTTTTAAATTGTTTATTAAAGTTCTTAAGCCCCTTGCAAAGATCGCTATTTTTGCATCCATCATCAGCTACATTCTTGAGGCTCTCGGAATAACAGAAGATCCCGAGGATGAAGGCACAGAAGAAGAGGAATAAAATTCAGTTTTATGGATCCGCTCATCGTGAGCGGATTTTTTTTGTTAAAATTAACTTAACTTATTGATTTACGGAAAAAAAATATATATAATATAACTGCCGTTTCTAACGGATATATAAAATCTTATTGAGGGATAAACAATGATCTATGATGTTGCAATTATAGGCGCGGGCGTTATTGGTTCGCTTACAGCAAGAGAGCTTAGCAGATTTAAGCTGAAAACAGCTCTTCTTGAGGCTGCTAACGATGTTGCCATGGGGGCAACAAAGGCAAACAGCGGTATAGTTCACGCGGGATTTGACGCAGTTCCCGGAACGTTAAAGGCAAAATTTAATGTTAAAGGAGCCTCTATGATGGCAGACTATTGCAAACAGCTTAGTGTGCCTTATAAAAACAACGGTTCTCTTGTCGTTGCGTTTTCTGAAGAAGAAAAAGAAACGCTGGACGAGCTTTATAACAGAGGTATAGCCAACGGAGTTGAAGAGCTCCGGATAATCGACAGGGAAGAGCTTGTAAGCCTTGAACCGAATATATCCGATGAGGCTGTTGCCGCTCTTGTTGCTCCAACCGCAGGTATAGTTTGCCCTTACGAGCTTACGATAGCTGCTGCTGAGAACGCTGTTTCAAACGGAGTTCAATTTATAAGAAACTGCCGTGTTACAGCAATTCGGTTTAAAGAGGGAGTTTTCTCTCTTGAAACAGCTCAGGGTATGATAGAGGCAAAGTATGTAGTAAACGCCGCAGGCGTTCATTCCGATGAAATTGCAAAAATGGTCGGCGATAACAGTTTTGATATCATCCCGAGAGCGGGAGAGTATTTTATTCTTGATAAGTCCGTTGGAAATCTTGTTTCTCATACGATCTTCCAATGTCCGTCAAAACTCGGCAAAGGTGTTCTTGTAACCGGAACGGTTGACGGTAATCTTCTTATCGGCCCAACCGCCTCTGATATCGAAGATAAGGATAACAAAGCAACAACTCTCGCAGGGCTTAATGATGTTAAAAAGCTTGCTTCCAAGAGCTGCAAAAACGTATCCGCACGAAATGCGATAACCTCCTTTACCGGAGTGAGAGCCCGCGCAACAACCGATGACTTTATTATCGGACCGATAGAGTCAAACGCTCAGTTTATAAATGCCGCGGGAATTGAATCCCCGGGGCTTTCCTCTGCGCCTGCCATTGCGGTTTATCTTGCTCACATTATTTGCGAGGCTTTGGGCGAAGTTGAAGTGAATGAATCCTTTAACGGAGTTCGCCGCGATGTGTTCCGATTCAGACACGCAACCGACGAAGAAAAAGCTGCCGCAATAGAAAAGGATCCTGCATACGGGCGCATAGTTTGCCGCTGCGAAACAATAACCGAAGGCGAGATAATTGACGCCATTCGCGCTCCCGCCGGCGCAAGAGATGTTGACGGCGTTAAAAGACGTACAAGAGCAGGGATGGGACGCTGTCAGGGCGGTTTTTGCGGCTCAAAAGTTGTTGAGATTCTCGCACGAGAACTGGGAAAAGACATAAATGAGATAACCAAATTCGGCAACGGCTCGGTTATACTCTTTGATAAAACTAAATAAGAGGAGGAGAAAACCGTGATAAACTACGATCTTGTTGTTGTCGGAGGCGGCCCCGCAGGTATGGCAGCCGCGCTAAAGGCAAAAGAAGAAGGTGTCCGGAAAATAATCATACTTGAGAGAGCCGAAACATTGGGCGGAATTCTTGAGCAATGCATACACACAGGTTTCGGCCTCCATTATTTCGGAGAAGAGCTTTCGGGGCCTGAGTATGCCGAAAAATTTATTGTTCAGGTTAATAACGCTGAAATTGATGTAAAATGCGATACTATGGTTTTGGCTATAAGTGAAGATAATATTGTTACCGCGGTTAATAAAAACGACGGACTGATAAAAATTCAGGCTAAGGCCATAGTTCTTGCTATGGGTTGCCGCGAAAGACCCCGCGGCGCGCTTGAAATGGCAGGAACCAGAGCCTCAGGCATAATGACGGCAGGTACAGCTCAAAAATATGTTAATCTTGACGGATATATGCCGGGTAAAAAGGTGGTTATTTTAGGTTCAGGCGATATCGGCCTTATTATGGCGCGAAGAATGACTCTTGAAGGGGCCGAGGTCAAGGTCGTTTGCGAAATAATGCCGTATTCCGGCGGACTTACCAGAAATATAGTTCAGTGTCTCGATGATTTCGGGATTCCGCTTCGCCTCTCAACAACCGTTATTGAAACCCACGGAAAAGAGCGCCTTGAGGGCGTTACCATAGCTAAGGTTGACGAGCGTCTTCAGCCGATCCCCGGAACCGAGGAGTATATCGAATGTGACACTCTTATGCTTTCTGTTGGTCTTATTCCGGAAAACGAACTTACGAAGAACGTTGGAATTGCTCTTGACAGGGTAACAAACGGAGCTGTTGTTGACGAGATGCGCCAAACCGATCATAAAGGTGTTTTTGCCTGTGGAAACGTGCTTCACGTTCACGACCTCGTTGACTATGTAACGCTTGAGTCGCAGCTTGCAGGTAAAGGCGCTGCCGAATATATTCTCGGTAAGGCTCCCGAGAGCGTTGTTTATGTTTCTCCCGAAACAGGAAACGGCGTAAGATACATTGTTCCTCAGAAGATAAACATAAAAAATCCAAACGATGTAAAGCTGTATTTCAGAGTTGGAAAAATATATAAGAACGCAAAGGTCGTTCTTGAATGTGACGGAAAAGTGCTTTCGTCTAAAAAGAAGGTAAAGCTCGCCCCAGGTGAAATGGAAGATGTAACCGTTACAGCCGATGTTCTTGCCTCGATGAACGAAAACAGCAAAATTACCGTGAGAGTGGAGGAATAAATTATGAAGAAAGAGCTCACCTGTGTAGCCTGTCCTCTTGGCTGCCAGATAACGGTTGAATATGAGGGAGAGGAAGTTTTTTCCGTTACCGGAAACACCTGCAAGCGCGGAGATGCCTATGCCCGTACAGAGATAGTTAATCCAACCCGCTCCCTTGCAACAACAATAAAGGTTATAAACGGAGTTCATCCGGTTGTCCCCGTAAAGTCTAATAAGCCTGTTCCGAAAAACAGAATTTTTGACTGTATGAAGGTTATAAACGAAACTTCCGTTAACGCGCCGGTAAAAATAGGGCAGGTGCTTATTTCTGATATCCTCGGAACGGGCGCGGACATAGTTGCAACAAATAACGACTGAAAAAGGTGTTACAATGAATAAAGCCTATTTATATGCTAATTCCGCTTTGCCGTCAAAAAGGCAGATAAAGTGGCAGCAAACGGAGTTTTACGGTCTAATAAGCTATGGCCTTCCGGTTTTTACATCGGCTAATTTCGGAGGCGGTTTTACTCCGCCTTCGGTTTTTTGGCCTGAGGATATGAATACCGACAGCTGGTGTGAGCTTGCAGTAAATGCCGGGATGAAAGGGCTAGTTTTTACCTGCAAGCATTACGACGGATTTTGCCTTTGGCCAACAAAGCACACAGATTACAGCGTTAAAAGCTCAAACTGGAAAAACGGCGAAGGAGATATGGTGAGGCTTGTTGCCGATTCGTGCCGTAAATATGGGCTTAAATTCGGCATATATCTTGCTCCGTGGGATATGCACGAAAAGAGCTACGGCAGTGGAAAAGAGTATGACGATTATTTCTGCTCGCTTTTAACGGAGCTTCTTTCCGACTACGGAGACGTTTTCTGCGTTTGGCTTGACGGCATTTGCGGCAGCACCGAAACCAGAACCCAAAACTACGATTGGGGCAGATATTATGCTGTTATCAGAGAGCTTATGCCAAATGCTGTAATTGCATTTATGGGGCCTGATGTGAGATGGAGCGGCAATGAAAACGGCGTTACCCGTGAAAACGAATGGAGCCCCGTTCCTGCCTGGTATGGAATTTATGAAAACGGCAAAAGCGAAGAAAAGCCGAAAAATAAAAAGGGCGGCGATATAATGTCGCTTGATATAGGCAGCAGAAAAGCTATAAAAGGCGAAGAAAAATTCATATGGTATCCGTGTGAAGTAAGTGTACCTATGAGAAAGCATTGGTTTTACAGCGATGACGATAAATATTCGGTTAAAACCAAGGATAAGCTTTTAAAGCTCTATTATAATACCGTTGGTAATAATTCCTGTCTTATGCTCGGTCTCTCTCCGAGCAAGAGGGGTATTATCGAAGAACCGGACTCTCAAATACTGACCGCCTTCGGAAAAGATATTAAAATTATGTTTTCAGGCGATATCGTTTCAACTAAAGGTAAAGTTTCCGCTTCGTCCGTTTTAGGGGAAAGCAAGGCCGAAAACGTTAAAACCCCAGTTTTGACTGAATTCTGGAGGCCCGATGAGCAGGATAAAATCCCTGAGCTTATAATTGAATTTGAAGAGGACGAGCTGTTTGACAAGCTTGTTTTGCAGGAAAATATATATTCGGGTCAGCATATTGAGGAATTTGCTGTTTTTTATAAAAACGATAAGAATAAATGGAAACCGATTTATAAAGGCGGCAGCGTTGGATATAAGCGAATTTGTCCGTTAAAGGCGATGAAATGTAAGGGCGTTAAAATCGTATTCTCAAAATACCGCGATTTCTTTGAGCTTGCAAAGGTGCAGATAAACTGATATGCCGGTTCATAATATCCCGCCTGTTTACGATAAAAACAGCCGCATACTGATTTTGGGAAGCTTTCCGAGCGTAAGATCCCGTGCGGACGAGTTTTTTTACGCTCATCCGAGAAACCGCTTTTGGCAGGTTATTTCGGCGGTTTATGAATGCCCCTTGCCCTGCTCCGTTCAAGATAAAAAACAGCTTCTTTTGGGCAATAATATCGCTTTATGGGATGTTATTGCCCGCTGCAGCGTAACCGGCAGCAGCGATATGAGCATAAAAAATGCAGAGCCGAACGATATAGGGGTTATTATCCGAGACGCGAACATCCAAAAGATTATTTTAAACGGAAAAACCGCCGAAAAATACTATAACCGACTTGTTTTTCCCTCAACAGGTATCAGGTGCGAATGCCTTCCGTCTACCTCCCCGGCAAATGCCGCGATTAAAACTGAAGAACTTATAAAAATTTGGAAAAATAGTTTATTAAACTCTTGACAAAACGAATTTTATCATTTATAATAGCTTACGTCATTGGGGGTATAGCTCAGCTGATAATTCGGTAAAAGCTAAAACTCATCAAATTAAATCTTAATAAATAAATTACTTAGTGTCACATCATTTGGGGGTATAGCTCAGCTGGGAGAGCGCTTGACTGGCAGTCAAGAGGTCATCGGTTCGATCCCGACTATCTCCACCAATTCGGCACTAAGTGCAAGAAAAAGCCTTTATCCGTTGGAGATAAAGGCTTTTTTCTATGTCATTTCAAATTATCAAGCGGGCTGTAATTTTTGAAGTTGACCACGTTTTTTGCCTGAGTAATATGCACATATTTTTCACCAATACAAGGCATATTTTCGCAATTCTGAGGCATTCAGTGCTGACAATTCAAAATTATCACCGAAGAAGTTAATCATAGGCGTTATGCAATTTTTGTAATAAGCAACGGTTTCATCTGAATTGCCTTTTAACTGCTGTGTGATAATAAATTCATTGTAGGAAGATAACAAAGTCATTTTTGAAAACCTCAACTTTTGAATGGAAAATCATCAATTTTTAACTGTTCATTATGGTGCAATTCTGCTTTTCGCTGTAAATCCTCATAAGAAATATATTCTGTCATAGGTAATTCAAAGCTGCAAAATTGCCCACCGAATGACAGTGCCGGACGATATCGGGGTTATGTCTACTGCGATAATGCTGCGCCAGGAACAGACTGAGCTTATTCCATCGTTAGAAATCGGCAAAGCATTATTTGCGGTGATATGGACGATGCGGCCGCTTGGGTGAAAATTGCACGTTGAGTAATAAACGATAATAAATATTATATTCTTTATGAGTTATGAAAAGTGCCTGAGAGAAGCGCATTTTTTGATCAAAATAAAAGGGCTGCTGCAAAATTTTGCAGCAGTCCCTTATGCAGTTATTCTGTTTTTTCTCAATAACTCTTCACATATGGCAGCAGCAATCTTGCAATTGCTCCGGCGGCTAAGCGAGTTGTTTTATAAAGAGACGTCATATCAAAATAATATAGATTGTCTGAAGAAGTATGAATAATTGCGGGAGTTGCTAAATCATAATCCGAGCCGTTGCTTCTTTCTGAGGAAATGCAGCGCCAGGAAAGAGTTAGGGCCTTAATACCCGCCTTACGAAATGGCACTATATCGTGTTTACCTGCGCGAACAGGTGAAAAATATCCATCCTCTCCAATATTTCCGAATGCCGATTTTGTTTTGTCGATTGCATTGCTTCCGATATTTTTTTTTGCTGCGGGAGCCTTATAACTGTTTGTTGAAACAGGTTCTGTGCATACTGTAAGATAATATTTACAGCCCGGAGAATATAGATCGTTCGGTTTTCCTGCCATATCTATATTAAATGTAAAGATATGGCGGGCCTTTTCGGCGTCGGAAAGAGAATTAACATATGCGTAGGCTCCGTAATACCCCTGTTCCTCGCCTGCGGTAAACAGAAAACGCAGTTCTATTCCAAAATCCTGATTGGCAAGCTTGAATCTTTTTGCAAGTTGCAGTAACGCCGCGCTTCCGGAAGCATTGTCAACTGCTCCGCCTGTGTTTCTTACCGTATCATAATGTGCTGTAACAAGCAAAATTTTCGGATTTTTAACGGCCGTAGGTATAACTGCCATTACATTTTTTCCGGAAATTTTTCCCTTTGAGAATTTTATTATTTTGCAATCCTTTTCCTTGTAGCCGAAGCTTTTTAATTTTTCGTAAATTAAATCGGCCGAATCGTTCTGCGTTGAACCCCACCAATTTCTTGTTCCTATCTTTTCTACCAGCCATTTCATATCGCTTTTAATATCATTATATGAAATTCCTTCGCTGAAGGATAATAGCCATTTGTCCTGAAGCTCTTTTTTTGAAGGCGCTAGCTCTTCATATTCCATATTCGTCTGATTTCTTATAATCAAGGACTCCAGTAGAACAGACAAACGCAGGATCATTCTTGCGTCCGCAGGGGTAACTGCACCGTCATTGTCATAGTCCGCATATGCTATGGCCCCTTCGCTTAATTGTTCCATAGCAACTGATTGACGGAGCGCAAGGCGCGCGTCTGCTCCGGTTACCGTGCCGTCGTGATTTATATCCCCCAAATAGAAATATGTTTGCGGCTGTATATTTTTAGAGGATTTCCACCAAGCAGTATTTTTTGCGTCTTCATCCTTTGAGACATAATAATCCGCCTGACTGTTTTTTCTTGTTGTTAAATCACAATAGCGCAAAATAAACGTTGGGATATTGCTGTGAGCTATTAGAAAACTATCATATTTTGCGATTTCCGATTCGTTTGGACGTTTATTCCTTAAAAATCCTTCCCTTTCAGAAATTTCCCAGTATTCGGGCGCATATTCGCACCAAGCAATTTTATAATTTGAAATGGGGGATAAAAACTGACAAAAGCCGATCTCTTCTATTCCGACAAAAACCGGCTCAACCGTTCCATCCGGCAGATATGCTCTGTAAATAACACCGTTTGAAAAAATCCAGGCTATATTTTCAGCTATCAAAAAGTCTTTGATCGTTTTTCCGTTGTCGGCTTTGAATATGGTTTTTCGATTTTTTCCGTCTTTTGAAATTTTCAGAAGGGTGGATTCGTTTTCAATTGCATAAACGCCGTCTTGCTGAACGCTGTAAGGAAGCTGATATATATTTGTTTCAATAACAGAAACGTCCGAGAACAGTTTTTTTACAGAGCGTTCTTCTCCGTCAACCAAATAGAGTTTGTTGGCTTCAATTTCTATTCCGTTATTTTCCCAATCGGACAATTCTATTCCGCGAATTAAATTATATTTTCCGAAAAGCTCTTCGGACTCCTTTCGGGAAAAAATCGTGGGCGAATCTGCAAAAAACCTTTCTTCGGCAAAAAATGTTTTGTAGTCCGAAGCAGTGTCCGAAAAGGCCTTAATAACAATATTATTAGATGCAATAGATATAAGTAATATTAAAATTACAAAACTTGATTTCCAAACTTTTCTCATTTTTATCCTGTGGGTTTGCTGAAAAAATCGCAATCAAAGATCGGTATAATGAGAGGGCGGAATATATCCGCCCTGCTCAATTTTGTTAATTGTTTATACTGCAGATGTTATACCTGTTACCATATCAGCGATAACCTGAATGAACGCAAGAATTTTTGAAGCGAAATCGCTGATGAAATTCAGCATGCGTTCAAAGAAAGTGTATTCAACGGTCGCTTCAACATCGGCCGCGGTAAGGGGAGAAACGCTGTTTTCATTCCTGTTGTATTTTAAGAACTGCGGATATTCGGCAAATGTGTTTATATCCGCCTGTCCGTCATAATAGAGAAGAGAGGCCATCATATCGGCAATTCCGCTGCTCTCAGCGTGAGGATAGTTTTTAACAAACCAGGTTTGATCGGGGAACAGGCAGGTTCCCGCATAAACCATTTTATCGGGAGAAACATAGGTTGGGTCAAAATCAGCAAGCTGTTCATCAGTTAAAACGCTGAGATAATCTGCCGTTGTTGCCCCAAAGGAGGATCTTTTAGTGTCTATAGTGCTGTCGGTAAGGGTCATATATGAAGGACCAACGGGGATGGATGAATAGCCGTATCTTGAAATAACATATAAGTTTACATCTTCATTGAGCTTTTGAAGCGTCTGTGTTTTGTCGGCTCTGATAAGATTATTATAGTTTTCTATTTTTTCTATAAGTCCTGAGCGGTCAACTTCATCATTCTCATAAACAGTGCCGAAAACATAGTTTAATGAGTCGTCTAAAAATTCATCGGGAACCATAGCCCAAATGGTTGGAAGACCGGCAAACATCGGAACAATGAGTTTGGGAAGAACATAGGGGGAGAGCTTTTCAATGAGATCATTGCCCATAGCGCAAACGGCGTCAAGAATACCGATATCATTGAGAATGGAAATAAGGCCGTTGAGGAAAAGCTCAAATTCGTTGCCTTCAAAGGCAAATCTTAAGTAATATTCAATTGCATCAGCGTTAAGAGTCAGGTTTCCCGAAAGCAGCTCGCCTGTGTAGGTCTCGCCGTAAACTGCGGTGGTATCATAAACAACGCTCTTAATTTTTTTGTCACCGTATAGCTTTATATATGAAGTTGTTATAATACCGCCGAGGGAATGGCAAGTGAGCGTTACCTTATCTGCGCCGGAGCATTCAAGGACATAGTTAATATAATCGTTAAGCTTGGCGGCGCTGTCGATCGGGTCAAGGCGCCAGTCATAACAAAAAGCAAGCTTTGAACTGTCGGTTATGCTTTCCCGAGGGGGATAGGTGAATTCAAGACCGCTGTTGCCGTTTGCAGTGCCGTCGGGGTTCAGTATCATACCGTCAAAAAACACTTCAAAAATCGGGATCAGCTTATTTGATACTCCCTCCCAGTTGTTGAGAACAAAATCGGGAAGCATTGCAGGGAGAGCCTTTTTCAGCATACTTAGAATATCGTCTGCAGAATATTCAAATACATATCCCTTTGAAGGATCGTTTTTATCCTTTAATATGTGTGAGGCCATAAAGCCGTGAATATCTATCTGCGGACAGTCTCTTACCGTTTCATTTTCAGCTGCGTTTGCAGATAAACTGAAAATCGGAACAAGAACAAGAGAGATGACAAGAATGACGGAAATAATTTTTGAAGCCGATTTCTTTTTCATTATCTTTTCTCCTAACTTTTATTATAAAAATAATAACATAATATATAAAAAAAGTAAATATTTTCTTGGATTTTTTTGCAATTTGAGGTAAATGTGCTTGATATTTTTTGCGGTGTTATTTATAATAAAGCTATAAATTTACGGAGGATTATTTATGGTATTAGGAATTATAAACGGCTGGGAAGAAGGGCATTTTAAGGCAGTTCATAAGCTCGGTCTTAAGGCGGTTGAGTTTTGCATAAACCACAATTACGATTCTTTTGAGGTGCTCTCAAAGGCGGATGAAATTAGGGCAAACTCAGAAAAATACGGAATAAAGATAGGAGCTATCGGCCGCTGGGGAATGGAAAGAATTGATAATAACGGGGATGTTATTCCCGAGGCTCTCGAGCACGATAAAAATCTCATTAAGCTTGCGGCAATTGTGGGTTGTCCTGTGTTTAACTGCGGCTGCAATGAGGTTCAGGGCAAAAGCTTTTATGAAAACTGCCTGATAGCTATAAACTATTTTGGTTTGCTCCTTGATTATGCAAGGGATAAAAACGTTAAAATAGCTGTATATAACTGCGATTGGGCAAATTTTGTTTATAATGATAAGGCTTGGAATATTGTTCTCGGCGCTCTGCCTGAGCTCGGAATTAAGTTCGATTCATCTCATTCCATAAACAGAAACGAGGACTATCTCAAGGTTTTATGCGACTGGAAGGAGAGAGTTTATCACGTTCATATCAAAGGAAACCTTAACATAGCGGGCGAGACCTATGATGATTCTCCCGCCGGACTCGATACAACAAAATGGCCGGCAATAATGTCGCTGCTCTATATAGCAAATTATAACGGTATGCTGTCTATTGAACCTCATTCCCGCAACTGGAGAGGAGACAAAGGTCAATGGGGCGTTGAATACACTATAAATTATATGAAACAATTTATTATGCCGGAGGACTATTCATCAGAAG
>JAFLUL010000017.1:0-4514 GCA_022508845.1 Oscillospiraceae bacterium
CGGTATCGCTTGAAAACCCGAACAACTGGCAGAAAACCGCCAGCGATGTAGACGGAGAAATCGGCGTAACAGCCGCCGATGCGAGGCTGATTCTCCGAGCCGCGGTAAATCTTGAAACAATAAACCTCTATTGAGTTAAAAAACTAAGGGCGTTTGCTGCAACCAAACAGCAAACGTCCTTTTTATGCAAAATCATACACAGTTGCTTGAGCGAACCATATAGGTTTTTACCTCTGCGGGGCTTTCAGCACTCAAATCAAATACCCTGCCTGCGCGGAGGTCATTATCGCAATAGCAGTTATAGCTAAGGCCGGCGTCATAGGTGAGTTTTATTCCCATATACATTCCGCTGCTGTCGTTTATGAAGAGGAGGCAAATCGGGCTTAACGCCGTCAGGAAACGCGCCGATATCGAGGGTTAAACGGCGGTCATAATTTACAACACCTCGAAGCTCTGAAATCGCAGGTATTCTGAAAAAGCCGTTATTAAAGCGAAGCGGGAATAATTTATCTTTTCCTAAACTATGCCTGTTTTCACTCATATTTATACTCTCCTTTTCCGAACAGGGAAATTACAGCTTTTACAAAAAGTTATTATCATACTCTTATTTCCTAGTAAAAATAAAATATTGTTATTGAAAATTCAATTTTTTTATGATAAAATAAATCAAATTATATAATCAGGAGGATAATAATATGGCAACATACAAATGCAAAGTTTGCGGAGAGGTTTTTGAGGTAAAGGACGGCGAAACTCCTGTTTGTCCGCGCTGCAAACAGAGCGGCGACAAGCTTGAAGAAATCAAAACGGACAAGAAAAATCCCTATGCCGGAACCGAGACCGAGAAAAATCTTTTAGCGGCATTCGCCGGAGAATCTCAGGCAAGAAACAAATATACCTATTTTGCTTCAAAGGCAAAAAAAGAGGGCTTTGAGCAGATTTCCGCGCTGTTTCTTAAAACTGCCGACAACGAAAAAGAGCACGCTAAAATGTGGTTCAAGGAGCTTAACGGCATAGGTAACACAGCCGAAAACCTGGCTGCCGCTGCTGATGGCGAGAACTACGAATGGACAGATATGTATGAGAGCTTTGCAAAGACCGCCGAAGAAGAGGGCTTCCCCGCTCTCGCAGCAAAATTCCGCGCTGTTGCCGCAATTGAAAAGCACCATGAGGAACGCTACCGCGCTTTGCTTAAGAACGTTGAAATGAAGCAGGTATTTGAAAAGAGCGAGGTAAAGGTTTGGGAATGCCGCAACTGCGGTCACATTATCGTTGGCGTTAAGGCCCCCGAGGTTTGCCCCGTATGCGATCATCCTCAGGCCTATTTTGAGGTTCACGCAGAAAATTATTGATAAAACATTTAAAGCTGAAAATCCGTCGGAGCTGATCCGACGGATTTTTTTCTACAAGAAATCCCGTTAAGTTTATCGCGCCTTATATCCTGTTAGGTCCTTTATAACCTCTCCGGCGATAATAAGCCCCACAACAGACGGCACAAAGGCGGTACTTCCCGGGACCTGACGGCGATGTGGGTTCTCCCCTGCCGATTCGTTTGGCGGCATACCGACAGGCTTAATCGGCGGCTCTTTTGAATAAACCACCTTAAGCTTTTTAACGCCTCGGCGCTTCAGCTCATAGCGCATAATTTTTGCCAGCGGACAAACAGAGGTTTTATAAATATCCGTCACCTCAAAAGCGGTTGGGTCCACCTTATTTCCCGCACCCATAGAAGAAATTACGGGCGTTCCCGCCTTTTGCGAGTTTATAACCAAGGCAATTTTTCCCGTGACGGTGTCGATCGCGTCAACAACATAATCATATTTTGAAAAATCAAACTGATCCGCCGTTTCGGGCATAAAAAATGTTTTATATGCATTCACTTTAATTTCGGGATTTATCTCGGCTATCCTTTGGGCTGCAACATCAACCTTATATCTGCCAACCGTTTTTTGGGTTGCATAAATTTGGCGGTTTATGTTTGAAGGGCAGACAGTGTCGTTATCTATAATATCGATCTCCCCAACACCTGATCGCACAAGCGCCTCAACGGTATAACCTCCAACGCCCCCGATTCCGAAAACCGCAATTCGGGAGGAGCGAAGCCTTTCCATTGCGTCCTTACCGAACAGCAGCTCGGTTCTTGAATACTGATTTAACATAGACATATTATCAGTTTTGGATTCCTTTAAACTCATATTTGTTTTCCTCAATAACCGCTTTAATTACGGAGATATCGGCTTTTCCCGAGATCTCTGTTTCAACCAATCCGGATCAACACGGGTTGCGCGGCATTTAAGATAGCCGGAACTGTTTATTGCTGCCGCGCTTACACGCTCTCCTTCAGTTTTGTCCACCGGAACCGACTCCCCTGTTAACGAGTTCTCATAAACAGAACTTATACCCTCTATGCATCACAGGTCATCCCGGTAACAGTGAAATGTTCCATTCTGTTCTCCTTATCTGATAATCCTTAAAAAACCAGAGGCATCAAAATTATATTCTTCCAAATTATTTTGCTCAATACCGTTTTCTTTTTTAACTTAAATTTTTTCCCTTATCATATATCTCTCTTGCAACATCACGAAGAGCCCGGGCTTCCAAAGGACGTTGAAAAAATTCAAAAGACGGAGCGCATTTTCGCAGCGCGTAGGCGTAGTTTCCGTCCTTAGGCTGATTATTTGAGTTAAGATATTCCCAAGCGCAGTCAAGCAGCGTTTCAATCAAAGAATCGGGATCGCCTGTATCAAATGCCAGATGGGCGAGCATAACAAAGGAAATTGCAATGTCAGAATCGTATCCTCCGAGTTTTTTGAGGATATCAATTGCAAGCAGCCAGTCCTTTTCAGCTTCGCTGAACCTTTTTTGAGAATAGAGCGTTCCCGCTCTGTTATTCAAGAGCGCAGCATATTCATAGGAGTTTGTTTTATTGGCCTCTTCATAACAAACGGCTGCCTTATCATACAGGCGAAGGCCGCCCTCAGCATCCCCGAAGAAGGACAGCGTTGTGGCGGCGTTTATATAAATTGTTGCGCCGGATAATACATTTGACAGTTCCAGCTTTTCAACAAGCAAAAGACTTTCCTCCATAGCCGCAAGGGCTTTGCCTTTCTTTTTTGCCCTCCGATAAAAGCCAACCGCTTCGTTCAGAACAGCAAGCAAGCCTCTATTATCGCCCGATTCTCTTGCGGCTTTTTCCCAATAGGAAATGCATTCTTTTGCGGCCTTAGAATCTCCCGCGTTAAAGCAGCTGTCAAGCTGCGAAATGAACTGCCTTACATCTATACTCTTTTTTATATCCATTTGCTTCTCCGTGATTCAAAATAACGGCATTCGGCATAACAAGAAATATCATTCCGCAATAAAATACCTACATAGTACGTTGGTAAGATATTATCAGATTATTATCTTTTTGTCAATAGAAACGATGAAGAAGGCGAAGGCAGCTCGCCGTTTCAACAGAACAGCAGCCGCCCCCGCTTCAATTATTTTATCTTATTTATTGAAAAGGTTTTTGATGAAAAAGAATATTGAATGGAAGAGCGCCACTAAACGTCCCCAAATATGACTTGGATGAACTTTGCCGCAATATTTGCATACGCCGCTCTCAGTAAGATCATTTAATGTATCGGATACGGGATAGATGTTTATTTGCGCATATCCCGTACCGCCGGGGAGAGTGAAGGTGCCGTCATCATTGGGCTGAAGCGTTTTGCCGTTTACTCTCACATTGTATCCGTCATATTTCCAGAATGCTCCTGTAACAACCTCAAAATTGAGATCCATACCGTCATACCAGTATATAGCCTTTGCCTTTTTGCTGTATATCTTGAAATCATCATCTCCCATATGAACAACAACGTGCATATTATCGGCAACAACAAACTGAATCTGGCGGTTTTTATTTCCGACGGAATGAACAACTCTCTCCTCAACCTCATCGCAGCTTAAGCAGGTACGTCTTTCAAGTCCATCAGAGGCAGACGTTGCTTCGGTGACCGTTACCCATTTGCTCCATCTATGTCCGGAAGCGGCAACTATCTTAGTTTCATAGTGGGATGAATCGGCAGTGCAGAAACGGATTTGAATTCCGTCCTCTGTGCAGGTAGCGGGTGTGGTTACAGTCCATTCGTTCCAAACGTGGCCGTTTTTGTCAATCGGGAGAGTTACTCTGTTTCTCGAAAGCTCTTCTTTGCACACTGCGCAGTAAATCACGCTGTCATAACTGCCTTCTGATGTGCAGGAGGCGGCAACATAATTCTCGGTCACTGCTTTGTTTTTTGTGTGTCCCGGGGCGGGAAGAACAGTACTTTCAACTTCGTTACATAAGGAACATTTTACGGTTTTAATTCCGTTTTCTGTGCAGGTTGCTTCCTTAACGGTTACATTCTCTTTAATGGTATCATCAAAATTGTGGCTGAGTACAGATCCATAAACGGTATCGCACACTTCACAAATTGCTTTCTCTACGCAGGTGGCTTCTCCTCCGGAGCAGTTTTCAGTTATCGCGTGGCCTT